>DATDBB010000453.1:0-7319 GCA_036525085.1 Allobosea sp. | reverse complement strand
GATCAACTGTTCGGGCTCAAACCAACGTGCGGACGGGGCCTCTGCTGGACAGCGGTCTCGACACAACCCGGGATGACACAGGCTCCCGTCCGCACTCAACCTCGCCCAAATCAGCGAAGTCAGCCACAGACAAGGATGACGATGAGGTTCCAGCGCAGGACGATTGCTGCTGCTTCTCAGGCTGACGCGGCGTCGCGCTCGCGCAGGCCGGGGAACGGCGCCGTCTCGGGGGCATCCAGCATCAGCGTCACCGGCGCCTTTGAGAGATCGGCGAGGCGATAGGCCGACTCGACGGCATGGCCATTGCCGAGTTGGCCGGCCATGACGAGGCCGCCCTGTGCGCGGCGCGCCAGCGGCGACAGCACGGACGCCTCGTCGTTGGAAGCGGCGGCGACCAAGACCCAATCATAGGTTTCGCAAAGCGCATCCAGCGCAACCTCGACGAGGTCCGGTGCGGCGAGCACGGCGTCACGCCCGGCGCGGCCGGGGCCGATGCGGTGCAGACGCGAACCGGGCTCGCGCGTGATGATGTCGGAGAACAGCGCCTCGCCAGCCAGAAGCTCGGAAAAACCAAGCTGGCTGCGGCCTTCATCGGCTGCGAGATCGACGATGATGCAGCGGCAGCGCTGCGACAGCAGTTCGGCCAGGTCGCGCGGCGTCGTCGCGCCCTCGCCGGCCCCGTCGAGCACCAGCACCATCGGCGCCATGCCGCGTGCCGGCTCCTCGATGCGTTCGGCCAGATCGGCGAGGGTCTGCTCGGGATGCACGAGATCGAGCGTGATCTGGCCGAGACGACCACCATGGGTCAGAAGGCCTGCGACGCGCTCGCGGCGTGTATCGACGGCAGGGTCCTCGGCCCGGGAAGCGCCGGTCGCCGTGCCGCCGACCCAACCCGGCGCCCGGCGCGGCTGGGGGACGGGCCCATCGCGGCGGCCGTCGAGCAGTTCGCGCGACACCACGGTCGCGAGCGAAGCGAGGAAGGTCGCGAGCGTCGCCACCAGCACCGTCGGCAGCTTCTTCGGGAAGGACGGCTCGGTCGGCTCGATCGCACGCGAGATCACGCGCGCATCGGCCGGCGTCGCGTTCTGGGTGTCGCGGGCGACGGCCTCACGATAGCGCAGCATGTATTGCTCGAGCTGCTCGCGCAGGGTGCGCGCCTCGCGCTCCAGCGCCCGCAACTGCACCTCGCTGTCATTGCCGGAGGAGACGCTCTTCTTCTGCCCGTCCAGTGCGGCGGTGAAGCTCTCGACGCGCTGGCCGGCGATCTTGGCCTCGTTCTCCAGCGTGCGGACCGTGCGCTCGGCGGCGGCACGAAGCTGGCCTTCGAGATCGGCGAGTTGGGCGTTCAACTCCTTGATGCGGGGATGCTCGGAGAGGAGATTGCGCGATTCGAGCGCGATCTGGGCGCGCAGGTTGACGCGCTGCTCGATCAGCCGGCGCACCAGTTCGTTGTTGGCGACATCGGGAATCTCGAAGGTGCGGCCCTGCTTGATCGCGTCGCGGATCAACCCAGCCTTGGCCTGCGCCTCGGCCTGCTGGCTGCGCGCCGCCGAAAGCTGGGTCGAGAGATCGCCGAGTTGCTGGGCGTTGATGGTCGTGTTGTTGGCGCCGACGAGCAGGCCATTGCGCGAGCGGAACTCCTCGACCTTGGCCTCAGCCTCGGCCACGCGCTTGCGCAAAGGCTCGATCGTGGTCGAGAGCCAGGACGAGGCGCTGCGGGCCGAATCCTGCTTGGCCGCCTCCTGCATCTCCAGATAGGTCGCGGCGATGATGTTGGCGCCCTTGGCGGCGAGCGCCGGATCCTGCGAGGTGAATTCGACCGCGACGATGCGCGAGCGCCCGACCGGATAGACCAGCAGCCGGTCGAAATACTTCTCCAGCACGCGATCCTCCGGCGAACGGTCGGCCGGGTGGCCGCCGAGGCCGACCAGGACGCCGAGCTTGCGCAGCGCATTCAGCGCGCCGGCACCGGAATCGAACTCGGAATTGCCGACGAGGCCGATGCGCTTGATCGCCTCGCGGGCGAGATCGCGCGACATGATCAACTGGACCTGGCTCTGCACGGCCTCGGCGTCGAACTGGCCGGCGCTGTCGGGCGAGGCCTGCCCCGGCAGGGCGAAGAAGCCGCCGCGGTTCTCGAGCAGGATGCGAGCCTCGCCGGTATAGCGTGGCGAGACCAGGTTCACGGCGACGAAGGACAGACCGAGTGCAGCGACCGTCGGCCCGATGATCCACATCCGGCGGCGCTTGATCGCGGCCCAGAGCGCAGACAGGTCCAGCATCTCGCCGCGACCTTCGACGTCGCGCGCCAACTCTTCCCGGCCGAGGCCCTCGGTTTGAGCGGTCATGACCCATCCATTCACGCAAAACTCTCGCGCCCTGGACAGGACGCTGCGTCAATGAAAGCGCAGTAAGGTTATTGCGGGGTTAAGAGCGCCCGGCATCCCCTCCCGCCGCACTGGCGGCCCTGAAGCCTTTGTTAACCATATCGCGCCCATGCTCCGCCCGGGTTCCGCATGGGTATGCTTGTGATGAGTCGACGTCTCGCCTCTCTCGCCTTGGCTGTCGCCATGACGGCAGGCGCCTGCGCGCCCCGTTATGTAGCCTCCGAGTACACTCTGGCGCAGCCTGCCGGGCCCTACCGCCTCGCCAGCGGCGACCGCCTGCGCATCATCGTCTTCGGACAGGACAATCTCTCGAACATCTATGCGGTCGATGGCTCCGGCAAGATCTCGATGCCGCTGATCGACGCGGTCGAGGCGCAAGGGCGCACGACCCAGCAACTGGAGAAGGCGATCGAGGGCCGGCTGCGTGCCGGCTTCCTGCGCGAGCCGAAGGTCTCGGTCGAGGTCGACACCTACCGCCCCTTCTTCGTGCTCGGCGAAGTGACCAATTCCGGCCAGTTTCCTTACGTCCATGGCATGACCGTGCAGACGGCGGTGGCGATCGCAGGCGGCTTCACGCCGCGCGGCCAGCGCGCCTATGCCGAGGTGACGCGGCAGGTCGAGGACCAACTCGTCACGGCCAGCGTGCCGATCACCTATCCGGTCCAGCCGGGCGACACGATCGTCATCAAGGAACGCTGGTTCTGAGCGGCTCCGGAGTCCTGCCATGACGGACGCCTCGCTGCCGCGACTGCGGATCCTGCATGTCTTCCGGGCGCCGCTCGGCGGCCTTTTCCGGCATGTGCTCGACCTCGCGCGCGGCCAGGCGGAGCGCGACCATGAGGTCGGCATCTTCTGCGATGCCACGACCGGCGGCGCTCGCGCAGACGACGTCTTTGCCGAACTTTCGAGCAAGCTCACGCTCGGCATCACGCGGGTGCCGATGTCGCGCTATCCTAGCCTCACCGACGCCAGGGCGCAGATGAGCGAGATCTCGGTGCGCTCGCGGCTCGACCCCGACATCGTCCACTGCCATGGCTCCAAGGGGGGGCTCTACGGCCGGTTGCCGGCGCTCGCCAGCCCCCGGCGGCGCTACGTCACCGCCTATACGCCTCATGGCGGCAGCTTCAACTACAAGCCCGGCGGAACCGAGCACAAGGTCTACATGGCCGTCGAGCGGCTGCTCGAAGGCGCCACCGACATGTTCCTGTTCGAGAGCCGCTTCATTGCGGGGCGCTTTGCGGCCTATGTCGGCCACATGCCGCGTACCGATCACCGGATCGTCCTGAACGGCATCTCCGAGCCGGAATTCGAGCCGATCGACCACACGGACGCGACCTTTGACCTCGTCTATCTCGGCGAATTGCGCTCGGCGAAGGGCATCGACACGCTGATCGACGCGCTCAGCCTGCTCAAGAGCCGCGATGGCCTGACGCCGCGCATCCTGATCGTCGGCTCCGGCCCGGACGAAGCGGCGCTGCGCGCGCTGACCGTCTCGCGCGGCATCGCCGGGCAATGCGTCTTCGAGCCGCCCGGCCCGATCCGAAAGGCCCTGTCGCGGGCCCAGGTCATGGTGGTGCCGTCGCGGGCGGAATCGCTGCCCTATGTCGTTCTCGAAGCCGCAGCGGCGGCCCAGCCGCTGATCTCCACGGATGTCGGTGGCATCAACGAAATCTACGGGCCACGTCACAAGGATCGCCTGATCCAGGCCAACGACCCGGTCACGCTGGCCGACGCCATCCGCGGCATGCTGGCGGCGCCCGCCATGGAGCGCGACGCGCAGGCCGGCGATCTCGCGCGGCATGTGCGCGAGAATTTCCGCCTGGACGCGATGATCGACGGGGTCCTCGCCGCCTATCGCGATGCACTCGCGGCGCGCGCGAAGACCTGAACCGGCAGAAGCGTCACAGCATCTTGAGCGCGATGACGCCGACGATCACCAAGGCGATCCCGGCCCAGCCCGTCGGCCTGATGCGCTGGCCGAAGGCGAGGGCACCGACGATCGCGGTAACGACCAGGCCCGCTCCACCCCAGACCGCATAGGCGACCGAGAGGTCCATGCCACGGATCGCCTGCGCCAACGCGGCGAAGGCGCCGATCACCAAGAGGATCCCGAGCAGGCCGATCAGGCGGCGTCTCATGCCGTCGGAGAGCTTCAGCAGGCAGGAACCCGCGACCTCCAGCAGGACCGCCAGCGCCAGCCAGGCGACGGCCAGCGCCTGTGGCATCAGCGCGATGGTCACACCAGCCTCCCGTCGATGCGGGCATTGCGGGTTTCGTCGTCATGGGCGTCGCCGACGCCGCGTTCGAGCAGCAGGATGCCGGCGAGGATCGCCGCCAGCGCCACGAGGCGGCCGACGGTCAGATGCTCGCCGAAAAGGAGATGGCCGATGACGGCAATGCCGACGATACCGAGCCCCTCCCAGACCGCGTAGGCGACAGCCAGCGGGATGACGCGCAGCGCGATGCTGAGCAGGGCGAAGGATAGGCCGATCAGGGCGAGCGGCAGAAAAGCCACCAGCCAGGGAGCCGAGACGAACGACTTCAGCGCGGCCGTCGCGACGATCTCGACGGCAATGGCCGCGAGCAGGAAGAACCAATGGGTAGACATGTTGCACACGGGCGAAGCCGGCGCTGGGCGTCACGGGTGTGACGCTGAGGCAGCTAGGCAAGAGTTGGAGTTTTGAGATCAGGTCCGGATAAAAAGGCCTTCGGCGGAAACCACCGCGAAAGCAGCACGGCAATCATTTCTCGGTCGCCAGGACCAGAAACTTGATCGCTCAAAAATGTGCTTCTCAGACACTCATCGCAGAAACATATAGCCTGGACATTGCTTCACGTCAACCTAAAACAACTTCAAGACAATCTCCACGGCGAAAACAGGCATAAAAATCAGACACCGACACCTGCATCAATACATTGATCGGCCAAGGAAAAATCGAGTTTCCTTTGGGAGCCCAAAGGCCCGACGGAAACGCACGGCCAGCAAACGCCGGAGCAGCCGAGGCGCCTGCCGAAACAGCGATCGGTCCGATTAAGCCTTCCGTGAGCATTTTCCGGTAGGTCAGCGGCAAGATCGGCGGTCCGGCGAAGGCAACGGGTCCGGCGGCGCCGACAGCGACCACGGTTGCAGCGACCAGGGATTTGACGTCATGGGTGCCTTCGATGTCCGCGATCTGATCAAGGCGGATGCCGCCGCCTCGGCGACGCCGGAAATGTTCGGCCCGTCCCGCAGCGGCACGCGGATCTTCCATCCGCTGGCCGAGCGGATCGCCGCGATCCCGGTCAAGCCGACACTCTCGCCGGTGATGATCGAGGGGCTGGTGCGGTTGTTCGACGTGCTGGCCGTCGTCGGCGCGGGCGGGCTGATCTTCTGGCTCTATGCCGCCGGCAATGTCGACAGCACCCTGCCCTATCAGATCACGATCCCTGCCATGGCCGTGGGGGCGCTCGTCGCGTTCCAGGCGCTGCATCTCTACCATGTCGGCGCGCTCAGGAATTTCATCGCCATGGCGGTCAGGCTCGTCAGCGGCTGGACCCTTCTCTTCTTGATCACGCTCGCCGCCTTCTTCTTCCTCAAGATCGGCGATCAGGTCTCGCGCGTCTGGCTGCTCGGCTTCTACAGCGCCGGCGCGGCCGCGCTGCTCGGGGAACGGCTGCTCGTCACGCTCGGCGTGCGGCACCTGACCCGCACCGGGCGGCTGGAGCGGCGCACGGCCATCGTCGGCGGCGGCGAAGGCGGCGAGGCGCTGATCCGCGCGCTCGAAGCGCAGCGTGATACGGGCCTGCGCATCTGCGGCGTCTTCGACGACCGCAACGACGACCGTTCGCCCGATCTCGTCGCCGGATATCCCAAGCTCGGAACGATCGACGACCTCGTCGAATTCGCCCGCCGCACCAAGCTCGACCTCGTGATCTTCACCCTGCCGATCTCGGCGGAGGCGCGGCTGCTGACCATGCTGCGCAAACTCTGGGTGCTGCCGATCGACATCCGGCTCTCCGCGCATATGTCGAAGCTGCGCTTCCGCCCCCGCTCCTATTCCTATTTCGGCGCGGTGCCGGTGCTCGACGTCTTCGATCGCCCGATCGCGGACTGGGACATCGTGGTCAAATGGGTCTTCGACAAGGTCGTCGGCACGCTGGCGCTGATCGCGCTCTCGCCGGTGATGCTGGCAACGGCCATCGCGATCAAACTCGATTCGAAGGGGCCGGTGCTGTTTCGCCAGAAGCGCTACGGCTTCAACAACGAGCAGATCGAGGTGCTGAAGTTCCGCTCGCTCTATCACGAGATGGCCGACCAGAATGCGGCCAAGCAGGTCACCAAGGACGATCCCCGCGTCACCCGCGTCGGCCGCTTCATCCGCAAGACCTCGCTCGACGAATTGCCGCAACTGTTCAATGTCGTGCTGAAGGGCAATCTCTCGCTGGTCGGGCCGCGTCCGCACGCGGTTCACGCGACCGCCTCGAACCGCGCCTATGAGCAGGTCGTCGACGGCTACTTCGCCCGCCACAAGGTCAAGCCCGGCATCACCGGCTGGGCGCAGGTCAATGGCTGGCGCGGCGAGACCGACACCGAGGACAAGATCCAGCGCCGCGTCGAGCACGACCTCTATTACATCGAGAACTGGTCGGTTCTGCTCGACGTCTACATTCTGGTGAAGACGCCGTTCTCGCTGATGACGAAGAGCGAGAACGCCTATTGAGCGCGCTCGCCGACCCCGCCGCACAAGAACCGAGCCGCCGCCGAGGGCTCACGATCTCCTATGCCGTGATTACGCGCGGCGCGCTGTGGCTGCTGACCGCATCGAGCTGGGTCGCCCTGATCGAACCCTCGCCCTACGAGATTGCCTTCCTCGTCGTTGTCCTGGTTTTCGCGGTGACGGGGATACGGTTTTCGCAGAGGCTGTTGCCGCTGGCATTCCTCCTGCTGGCCTT
>DATDBB010000452.1:0-10053 GCA_036525085.1 Allobosea sp. | reverse complement strand
CTGGTGCCCGCCGTGCAAGCGGCGGCCGCAGCGGCCGAGCCCGCGACGCTCGACGATCTCGGCGGCTGCGCGCTGCGCTCCGACATCGCCTCGCTGCGCCATGAGACGCAGTATTCGCGGCTGTTCC
The DNA here is from genome assembly GCA_036525085.1 of Allobosea sp. Classification (GTDB taxonomy): domain Bacteria; phylum Pseudomonadota; class Alphaproteobacteria; order Rhizobiales; family Beijerinckiaceae; genus Allobosea. The sequence continues at coordinate 9,926 of DATDBB010000452.1, read as the reverse complement.
GGTCGTGAGCGCGGCGCGCGACTTGCACGGCCGTTCCCTGCTTTGTCCTGCCGCCCCGGCCGGCTAACCTATCTTGCTTCTCGAGGGATTTTTGAAGATGTCGCGCTCTCCCCATGGTCCGCTTCGCGTCGGCATCGGCGGCCCTGTCGGCTCCGGAAAGACGGCGCTGATGGAGGTGCTCTGCAAGCGCATGCGCGACACCTACGACCTCTGTGCCATCACCAACGACATCTACACCAAGGAAGACGCCCGGCTGCTGACGGTGGCGGGCGCGCTGCCGCAGGATCGCATCATGGGCGTCGAGACCGGCGGCTGCCCGCATACCGCGATCCGCGAGGACTGCTCGATCAACCTCGCCGCGGTCGAGGAGATGCGGGCGAAGTTTCCGGCCCTCGACATGATCCTGATCGAATCCGGCGGCGACAACCTCGCCGCGACCTTCTCGCCCGAACTCGCCGATCTGACGATCTACGTCATCGACGTTGCCGCCGGTGAGAAGATCCCGCGCAAGGGCGGGCCGGGCATCACCCGCTCGGACCTGCTCGTCATCAACAAGACCGATCTCGCCCCCCATGTCGGCGCGGATCTTGCAGTCATGGACCGGGATTCGCGGTTGATGCGCGGCAAGCGCCCCTTCGTCTTCACCAACACGAAGGCCGGCGAGGGCGTCGATGCGGTGGTGGATTTCATCGAGATGGCGGGCGGCCTCAGGGCCGCTCCGGCGGCGTGACGAAAACGGGACCGAAGCCTGGCGACTGAAACACCGCGTCATCCTGGACAAGCGGCGAAGCCGCGCAGCTCCGGGATCCATCGTAAGGCCCGACAGCGCTCTATGATGGATCCCGGCACTCCGCTTCGCTCCGGCCAGGATGACGGCGCGTTTAAGACCAGACGATTGCAGACGAGAGGGGCGATGACGATGCGGACGAAAACGATCACTGGCTTGGTTCTGGCGCTTTCCGGGCTCGCCGGGCCGGCGATGGCGCATACGGGTGTCGGCGCCGTCCATGGCTTCGGTGCGGGCCTGCTGCACCCGCTGTTCGGTCTCGACCACGTCCTCGCCATGGTCGCGGTCGGTCTCTGGGCCGGGCTGGTCGGCGGCAAGGCGCGCCTGGTCTATCCGCTCGCCTTCGTCGCGATGATGGTGGTTGCCGGCCTTTGGGGCATGTCGGGAGCGGCGCTTCCCGGCGTCGAGATCGGCATCGCCGTCTCGGTCATCGTGCTCGGCCTCGCGATCGCGCTCAAGGCGACCCCGCCTTTGGCCGCAGGCGCCGCCGCCTGCGCGATCTTCGCGATCTTCCATGGCCATGCCCATGGCGCTGAATTGCCGGATGGTGCCGGCGCCTTCGGCTATGCGGCCGGTTTCGTCCTGGCCACGGCGGCGCTGCATGGCGTCGGTCTCGCCCTCGCCGAAATGCTGGCGCAGCGTGCGCCGCTGCTGGCCCGCATCTCCGGCGGCGGGCTGATGCTGGCCGGTATCGCTATCCTTGCCGGCTAGGATACGATCTCGCGCGGCAGCCGGGCGATGCCCTGCGAGCCTGAGAGGTTTCTGCCCAGTCGCGGATCATGAGGCCCGATCTGAAAATCCTGATCGTCGACGCCAATCCGGTGCGCGCGGCCATCATCGACGAGGGCCTGCGCGAGGCCGGCTTCACCGACCTCGTCCGCATCGGCGCGACGCATGGGCTCGTCGCGGCCATCGAGACGCATGACCCCGATGTCGTGGTGATCGACCTCGAGGATCCCAGCCGCGATGCGCTCGCCGACATGTTCCTGGTCAGCCGCCATGTGAAGCGGCCGATCACCATGTTCGTCGACCAGTCGGATTCGGCCTCGATCGAGGCGGCGGTCGAGGCTGGCGTCTCGGCCTATATCGTCGACGGGCTGAAGAAGGAGCGCATGCAGCCGATCCTTCAGACCTGCATCAGCCGCTTCAACGCTTTCCGGAAGCTGCGCGAGGAACTCGACGAGGCCCGCTCCCAGCTCGAGGAGCGCAAGCTGGTCGACAAGGCCAAGGGCATCGTCATGCGCATGAAGAACCTGTCGGAGGACGAGGCCTATGCCCTGCTTCGGCGCACGGCGATGAACGAGAAGCGCAAGCTGGTCGATATCGCGCGTTCGATCATCACGGCGGCGGAGGTGTTCAAGTGACCCTGCACTTGCGTGTCGGCTTCATGCCGCTGGTCGATTGCGCGCTCGTCGTGCTCGCCAAGGACGAGGGCTTCGCCGAGGCCGAGGGGCTGAACCTCGAACTGGTGCGCGAGGTCTCCTGGTCCAATCTGCGCGACAAGCTGAATGTCCGCCTGCTCGATGCCGCTCATATGCTCGGGCCGGCGGCCATCGCCGCCACGCTCGGCGTCGGCGGGGTCAAGGCGCCGATGGCGGTGCCGCTCGCGCTCAACCTGGACGGGGCGGCGATCACCGTCTCCGTGCGCCGCTACGAGGAACTCGCCCGGCTCGCCGAGGGCGACATGGCCGACACCACTGTATCGGCGAGGGCGCTGGCCGCGATGGTCGAGCGGCGCAAGGCGTCCGGCCTGCCGCCGCTGACGCTCGCCGCCGTCTTCGGCTTCTCCAGCCACACCTATCTGCTCTGCGAATGGCTCGCCAAGGCCGGGCTCTCGCTCGGCACGGACATCCGCTTCGAGGTCGTGCCGCCGCCGCAGACGGTCGAGGCCCTGACCAGCGGGCGCGTCGACGGCTTTTGCGCCGGCGCCCCCTGGAACGCGGCGGCCGTTTCCGCTGGCGTCGGAGCGATGGTCCATACCAGCACCGATCTGCGGCGCGACTGTCCCGACAAGGTGCTCGCTTGGCAGGCGGATGATGTCGAGCGCCGCCCCGCCGCTGTGCGCAGGCTCACGGCCGCGATCCTGCGGGCGAGCGAATGGGCCTGCGACCCCATCAACATCCCCCGCTTCGCCAAGCACCTCTCGGCGCCGGACAGGCTCGCCTTGCCGGTCGAGATTCTGGAGCCGGTCCTGCAATTCAATCTGCTGCAAGGGGCTGGGCGGCCGCCCCGGCACGTCGAACGCTTCATCCGCTTCGACCGCGCCGCCTTGCGGCCGCAGCCGACCCATGCCGACTGGATTCTGGCGGGGATGGAGAGTGCCGGGCAGATCGTCCGCACGCCGGCAATGACCGAGCAGGCGAGGGCGGTTTTCCGACCTGCCTATTTTCCGGGCAATGCTGACTGATCGATGAGATTGCCAATTTATTGAGCAATTGCGATCGTTTTGTGCGACGCGGGATAGATCCTCGCATGGCGGCCCCGCGCTGTCGTCATAGCCTAACTTATTGTAATTCCAGAGTCCTCACGGACGAAGGCTGATTGGCACGATCCTTGTAGGGGATGCTGCAACGCGGCCAACGCTGCCCGCGTCATCCTCCGAACCGGAATGCACAGCAACGCCGCTGTCGAAAGGTGCCCTTGGGGCGCATTTCGCGCGGCGTTTTTCGTGTTCGGCGGCTGGCGGGCCCATTCACTTCCACACCGAGAGGCGATCGATGACCAAGACTGTCGAGACCAAGCCGAAAGCCCATGCCATTGATGACCGGGCCATCGACGACCGGGCGATCGATGCCGGCCGTCGCGAACTGCTCAAGCTCTCGGGTGCGGCGGCGCTGCTGAGCGCCGCCAAGCTTGCCTTGCCGTCGGGCGCCTTCGCGCAATCGGCTGGCCCCGAGGTCAAGGGCACGCGCCTCGGCTACATCGCGCTGACCGACGCCGCGCCGCTGATCATCGCCAAGGAGAAGGGGCTCTACGCCAAATACGGCCTGCCCGACATGGACATCTCCAAGCAGGCGTCCTGGGGGGCGACGCGCGACAACATGGCGCTCGGCTTCAAGGCCAACGGCATCGATGGCGGTCACATCCTGCGCCCGAAGACGCATCTCTACTCGACCGGCAAGGTCATGCAGAACGGCCAGCCGCTGCCGATGTACACGCTGCTGAACCTCAATGAGGACGGCCAGGCGATCTCGGTTTCCAACGAGTACAAGGACCTGAACGTCCAGAAGGATTCCTCGCCGCTGAAGCAGGCCTTCGAGCGCAAGAAGGCGGCGGGCAAGGAACTGACCGCCGCGATGACCTTCCCGGGCGGCACCCACGACCTCTGGATCCGCTACTGGCTCGCCGCGGGCGGCATCGATCCCGACACCGACATCAAGGTCATCACCGTGCCGCCGCCGCAGATGGTGGCGAACATGAAGGTCGGCACGATGGACTGCTTCTGCGTCGGCGAGCCCTGGAACGAGCAGCTCGTCAACCAGAACATCGGCTACACCGCGCTGACGACGGGCGAGCTCTGGTCCCGCCATCCCGAGAAGATCCTCGGCATGCGCGCCGATTTCGTCGACGCCAATCCCAAGGCCACTCAAGCCATCCTGATGGCGGTTATGGAAGCCCAGATCTGGGCCGACAAGAAGGAGAACCGCCAGGAACTCGCCGAGATCGTCGGACGCCGGCAGTGGTTCAACGTGCCCGTCAACGACATCAACAAGCGCCTGCTGGGGGACATCAACTACGGCAACGGCCGCGAGGTGAAAGGCACCAACCTGCAGATGAAGTTCTGGGGCGAGGGCGGCTCGACCTCCTATCCCTGGAAGTCGCTCGACACCTGGTTCGTCACCGAGAACATCCGCTGGGGCAAGTTCGAGCCGACGATCGACATCAAGGCTCTCGTCGACAAGACCAACCGCGCCGATCTCTGGCGCGAGGCGGCCAAGACGCTGGGCGTCGCGGGGGCTCCGACGGCCGACTCGCGCGGCGTCGAGACCTTCTTCGACGGCGTGAAGTTCGATCCGGCGGCGCCGATGGACTACCTCAAGGCCCTCAAGATCAAGCGGGTCGCCTGAGCCATGGCCGAGCCCCTGATCATCGTCGGGAAGGGCATGGCCGCAACGCGGCTGGTTGACGAACTCAGCCAGCGCGCGCTCGGCCGCTATTCCATCGCGGTGATCGGGGCCGAAGACCGGCTTGCCTATAACCGGGTGCTGCTCTCGCCGCTGCTGGCGGGCGAGATCGGCGAGCCCGACATCGAGTTGAAGCCTGCCGCCTGGTGGAAGGCGCGCGGCGTCTCGACGCTCTATGGCCGCGCCGTCTCTGGCATCGACCGCGCCGCCAGGACGGTCACGCTGGAGGACGGTCTTGCCCTGCCTTACGGCAAGCTCGTCCTGGCGACAGGCTCGAAGCCGCTGAAGCCGCCCTTTCCGGGTGGCGATCTGGCGGGTGTCGCGACCTTCCGCGACACGGCCGATGTCCAGGCGATGCGCAGCTTTGCCGAGCGTGGCGCACGCATCGTCGTCATCGGCGGCGGCCTGCTCGGGCTGGAGGCCGCCTATGGCCTCTCGAAGGCAGGCGGAAAGGTGACGCTGCTTCATCTCGTCGACCGGCTGATGGAGCGCCAGCTCGACGCCGAGGGTGCGGCCCTGCTGGCGTCCGCGATCACGGCGCGCGGCATCGCTGTGCGTCTGAATAGCGCGACGAAGGGCTTCCTCGGCACAGAAAAAGTCGAGGGCGTCGAGTTGTCGGACGGGGAGGTTATACCCGCCGATCTCGTCGTCATCGCCATCGGCGTGCGCCCCAATGTCGATCTGGCCAGGGCTGCGGGCATCGCTGTGAACCGCGGCATCATCGTCGATGACGGCATGGCGAGCGACGACGCCGATATCTTCGCGATCGGCGAGTGCGCCGAGCATCGCGGCAGCGTCTACGGCCTGGTCGAGCCGGCCTATGAGCAGGCCCGGGTGCTTGCGACGCGGCTGGCGGGGAAGCCCGCCGCCTATGAAGGCTCGCTGCTCGCGACCAATCTCAAGGTCAGCGGCGTCGGCGTGTTCTCGGCGGGCGAGTTCGAGGCGGGCGAAGCCGACGAGACGCTCGTGCTGCGCGACCGTTTCGCCGGCATCTACCGCAAATTCGTGTTGCGCGAGGGCAGGCTCGCAGGCTGCGTCCTCGTCGGCGATACGCAAGGGGCATTGTTCTATCTCGGCCTGATCCGCTCGGGGCAGGATATCTCGGCGATCCGCGCCGACCTGCCCTTCGGCGAGCCCTACTGCGTCGGGAGGGCCGCCTGACATGCGGGCTGAGTCGACGCTTCCCGAAACCGGCATGCCCCAGGCCGCTTTGCCCAAGGCGGCGATCTGCACCACCTGCCCCTATTGCGGGGTCGGTTGCGGCGTCCTCGCCACGCCCGATGGCCGGGGCGGGGCTGCGATCGCGGGCGACCCGTCGCACCCGGCCAATCTCGGCCGGCTCTGCTCCAAGGGATCGGCCTTGGGCGAGACGCTGGGGCTCGGCGCGCGCGTCCTGCATCCGCTCCAGCGCAACGAAGCTGGCGGCTATGACCGTGTCAGCTGGGACGTCGCGCTCGACGCGGTGGCGGAAGGCCTGCGAGCGATCGTCGAACGCGACGGGCCCGATGCGGTCGCCTTCTACCTCTCGGGCCAGCTCCTCACGGAGGATTACTACGTCGCCAATAAGCTGATGAAGGGCTTCATCGGCTCGCCCCATGTCGACACGAATTCGCGGCTCTGCATGTCCTCGACGGTCGCGGGCCATAGGCGCGTGCTCGGTTCCGACACCGTCCCGGGCAATTACGAGGACCTCGACAGCGCCGATCTGATCGTGCTCGTCGGCTCCAACACCGCCTGGTGCCACCCTGTCCTGTTCCGCCGCATGCAGCAGAACCGGGCCGAGCGCGGCGCCCGCATCGTCGTCATCGATCCGCGCGTCACCGCGACGGCGGAAGACGCCGACATGGTCTTAGGCATCAAGCCCGGCTCGGATTCGGTGCTGTTCGCCGGGCTACTCGTCCATCTCGCGGCGAATGGCCTGACTGACGGCACCTATCTCGCCCGCCATGTCTCCGGCTATGAGGCGGCTCTCGAGAATGCCCGCCAGCTCGCCCCGAGCATCGCGAAGGTGGCCGAGAAGACGGGGCTGACCCCGGTCGAGATCGCCGCCTTCTACGAGCTGTGGGGCGCGACACCGGCCGTCGTCACGGCCTGGAGCCAGGGCGTCAACCAGTCGGCGCAGGGCACCGACAAGGTCGCGTCCATCCTGCACTGCCATCTCGCCACCGGCCGCATCGGCCGTCCCGGCGGCGGTCCGTTCTCGCTGACCGGCCAGCCCAATGCGATGGGCGGGCGCGAGGTCGGCGGTCTCGCCAACATGCTCGCCGCCCATATGGGCTATTCGGCCGCCGAGATCGACCGCGTCGGGCGCTTCTGGAAGGCGCCGAAGATGGCGCAGGCCGAGGGGCTCAAGGCGGTGGCGATGATGGACGCCGTCGCCCAGCGCCGCATCAAGGCGCTCTGGGTGATGGCGACCAACCCGGCCGTCTCGCTGCCGCGCGCCGACCAGGTCAAGGCCGCGCTCTCTGGCCTCGATCTCTTCGTCGTCTCGGAGAACGTGCTCTCCAACGACACGCTCTCGGCCAAGCCGCATGTCATCCTGCCCGCCGCGGCCTGGGGCGAGAAGGACGGCACCGTCACCAATTCCGAGCGCCGCATCTCGCGCCAGCGCGCCTTCCTGCCGCTGCCGGGCGAGGCGAAGCCGGACTGGTGGATCATCTGCGAGGTCGCCAAGCGCCTCGGCTCCGGCGCGAACTTCGCCTATGCCGGCCCTTCCGAGATCTATGCCGAGCATGCCGCGCTCTCCGCCTTCGAGAACGACGGCTCTCGCGATTTCGACATCGGCGCCCATGCCGGCCTGCCGAAGCGGGCCTATGACGCGCTCAAACCCGTGCAATGGCCGGTGCCGGCGGGCCAGCCGCTGGGCACGCCGCGCCTCTTCGCGCAGGGCGGCTTCTTCACCGGCGACAGCCGCGCGAAGATGGCGCCGCTCGCGGTCCCGGCGCTGGCAGCTTCGACGAGCGAAGCCCTGCCGCTGCTGCTCAACACCGGCCGCATCCGCGATCACTGGCACACGATGACGCGCACGGGCCTGAGCCCGCGCCTCAGCGCCCATATCTCCGAGCCCTTGGTCCAGGTGAACCCGGCCGATGCCGCGCGTTTCGGGCTCACCGAGGGCGGCTTCGCCCGCATCAGCAACGCCTTCGGCGCCGTCGTCCTCAAGGTTGCGTTCGACGAGGGTGTCCAGCCGGGTTCGCTGTTCGCGCCGATCCACTGGTCGGCCGAGACGGCATCCCATGCCCGCATCGGTGCCGCCGTCCAGCCGGCCTGCGACCCCTTCTCCGGCCAGCCCGAGATGAAGGCGACGCCGTCGGCCATCGCGCCCGTGGCCTATGCCTCGCAGGGCTTCGTGCTGTCGCGCGACGGTTTTGCCCTGCCGGAGGGAAGCTGGTGGTCGAAGCTCGCGGTGGAGGGCGGCGAAGGCCGCCTCTTCGCGACCGACGCTACGCCTGCCGAACTGATGGCCGCCATCCGCGCCGCTTTCGGCGAGGAGGGCCTCACCGAGATGGTCGATGCCAAGGGCGGCGTCTATCGCTGCGCCGTCATGCGCGATGGTCGGCTCGTCATGGCGCTTTTCGTCGCGCCGGTCGGCCGCGCGCCGCTCTGGGACACGGTCAAGCTCGCCTTCGCCGATGCGCAGGCCCTGCCGGAGAACCGGCTGGCGCTGCTCGCCGGCCGCAGCCTCGACGGCGCGGCCGATCCCGGCCCGACCGTCTGCGCCTGCTTCGGCGTCGGCCTGAACGCGATCCGCGCCGCCTTCGCCGGCGGCGCGGCGACGCCCGAGGACATCGGCCGGCAGCTCAAGGCCGGCACCAATTGCGGTTCATGCCTCCCGGAAATCCGCCGGATCGGCGCGCAGGCGCGCGCCACGGTCGCGGCGTGAGGAGGGCGGCATGAACCTGTTCGGAATCAGCAACCAGAGGAGGACCCGATGGGTCAGGCTGTCTTGAAGGAAGCGACAGTGGGAGCGACCGTCGTCGCCCTGCCGGGTGCCAAGCCCGGCGTGGTGCCGTTGCCTGCGCCGACGCGCAAGCCGCTGAGCCAGCGCCTGCTGACCTGGCTCAAGGCGGTGCTGGTCAACGTCCTGCCGCCGCTGGTGACGGTCGCGCTGATCGCGCTGTTTTGGCAGATCGCCGCCTCCGGACCGCAATCCTCGCTGCCGCCCCCGACCAAGATCTGGGAGGAGGCGAAGGACCTGATCGTCGAGCCGTTCTATTGGGCGGGCTCCCAGGATATCGGGCTCGGCTGGCGCATCCTGGTCTCGCTCCAGCGCGTCGCCATCGGCTTCAGCCTCGCCGCCGTGGTCGGCGTCCTTCTCGGCGCGCTCGTCGGCCAGTCGGTCTGGGCGATGCGCGGGCTCGATCCCGTCTTCCAGGTGTTACGGACCGTGCCGCCGCTGGCCTGGCTGCCGCTCTCGCTGGCGGCCTTCCGCGACAGCCAGCCCTCGGCGATCTTCGTGATCTTCATCACCGCGATCTGGCCGGTGATCATCAACACGGCGGTCGGCATCCGCAACATTCCGCAGGATTACCGCAACGTCGCACAGGTGCTGCGGCTGAACCAGGTCGAGTTCTTCTTCAAGATCATGGTGCCCTCGGCAGCGCCCTACATCTTCACCGGCCTGCGGATCGGCGTCGGCCTGTCCTGGCTCGCCATCGTCGCGGCCGAGATGCTGACCGGCGGCGTCGGCATCGGCTTCTTCATCTGGGATGCGTGGAACTCCTCGCGCCTGTCCGACATCATCGTGGCGCTCATCTACATCGGCGTCGTCGGCTTCCTGCTCGACCGCCTCGTCGCCTTCGTCGGCACCATCGTCACCCGCGGCACCCTGACCAACTGAGGAGGCGAGCATGAGCTATCTCAAGATCGATCACGTCGACAAACGCTTCCAGCGCGGCGCCGCCACGACCGAGGTGCTGAAGGACATCAACCTCGTCATCGACAAGGGCGAATATGTCTCGGTCATCGGCCATTCCGGCTGTGGCAAGTCGACCCTGCTCAACATCATCGCCGGG
>DATDBB010000451.1:0-59318 GCA_036525085.1 Allobosea sp. | reverse complement strand
GCGCATCTGGCCTCGCTGGGATCACAGGTGGCCCTGCTCTCGCGGATAGGCCTCGACCCGCTCTCTCATGCCATCGCGCCGGCCCTCGCCGAGAGCGGCGTCGATCTGCGCTGGCTCGAACGCGCGCCGGAAGCCGGCCCGCAGCCGACGGTGGTGATGGTGCAGGGTGGCGAGCGCGCCTTCCTCTCGCACAGGGCCGGCACGGCCCGCCCCGCGACCTTGCGCGCAGCCCTCACCGATCCGGCCGTGCGCCACCTCCACGTCGCCGAATTCGCGACGCTCGCCGAGATCCCGGATCTTATCTCCTCCGCCAAGCTCGCCGGCCTCACCGTCTCGCTCGACCCGAGCTGGGACGATGCCTGGATCCGCGACCCCGACCTCGTCCGGCGAGCGATGGGCACCGACATCTTCCTGCCCAATGCCGCCGAAGCCCGCGCCATTGCCGGTTGCGAGGACCTCGACCAAGCCGGCGAGAGACTCGCGCGTCATTTCCCTGTCGTCGTCATCAAGGATGGCGAACAGGGCGCGCGGCTTTACCAAGGCCGGCTCGGCCTCGCCCTGCCGGCGCCGCAGGGCGGGCAGGTTCTCGACACGACGGGAGCGGGCGACGCCTTCAATGCCGGCTTCCTCGCCGCCTGGCTCGCGGGCCGGTCACCGACGCGCGCGCTGGCGGAGGGGATCGCCTGCGGAACGCTTTCGGTCCAGGGTGTGGGTGGCGCCGGCATAAGGTTGTCGCGAGAGCGGGTCGTCGCCATCAGCGAGACCTTGCTCCAGCATCATGATCGCATCGATGCCTGAAGCGCTCCTCACCCGCGAGGCCGCTGAAGCTGCCGATGTCGCCGCCGGCCAGTTCGCGGCGAACACGGAGACGATGGCGGCTCTCGCCGAACGCCTGCGCCGCAAGCCGCCTGCTTTCGTGGCGACCTGCGCCCGCGGCTCGTCCGACCATGCCGCGACCTATGGCAAATATCTGATCGAACGCACGCTCGGCCTTCCTGTCGCCTCGCTCGGGCCGAGCCTCGCCTCGGTCTATGGCGGCCGTCTCGATCTCTCGGGCGCCCTGTTCATCGCCGTCTCGCAATCCGGCCGCAGTCCCGATGCTTTGCGGCTGACGGAAGCGGCGAGGCGCGGCGGCGCGCTCGTGGTGGGTTTCGTCAACGACGAGGCCTCCCCGCTGGCCGAACTCGTGGACGTGCTGGTGCCGCTCCATGCCGGCCCGGAGAAGAGCGTCGCCGCCACCAAGAGCTTCCTCGCGACCTGCATCGCCTTCCTTCATCTCGTCTCGGCCTGGAGCGAGGATACGGCGCTCCTGTCGGCGCTGGAGCGGGCGCCGCGCCTGCTGACGCAGGCCGGCGCTTGCGACTGGTCGACCCCGCTCGCGGCATTGCAGAAGGCTTCCAGCCTTTATGTCATCGGCCGCGGGCTCGGATTGGGTATCGCCCAGGAGATGGCGCTGAAGTTCAAGGAGACCTGCCGCATCCATGCCGAGGCCTTCAGCGCCGCCGAGGTGCTGCACGGGCCGATGGCGCTGGCAGGCCCCAGCTTTCCGGTGCTGGTGCTCGATCCGATGGATGAGGGGAGCGAAAGCACCCGCTCGGTCGCGGCGGCCTTCGCCAGGCTCGGTGCGGACATCACCTATGCCGGCGACGGGGCGGCGGCGGCGACCGTGCTGCCGATGCCAAGCTACGTTCCGGCCGCGCTCGCGCCGCTCGTCCAGGCGCGCGCCTTCTATGGCAGCCTCGCCGCGCTCGCCGCCGCTCGCGGGCTGGATCCCGACAGGCCACCTCATCTGAGGAAGGTCACGCAGACGCTCTGAGACGGGCCGATGCGCGATCGCAGGGCGTCAACGGCCGACGATCATCCGGGGTCCAATCCGGTCAGGCCGGGCTCTGCCCCCGCCCTGACGCATCCGAGTCTATTGTACCTAGGGACAGGTCACTCTCGGCGGGAATTTGCTAGAGTGCGGCGCACACTATGAGGCGCCGAAATGCTGCGATGCGATCGAGCCTGGGAAGCGTGTGGCTGGCGCGCGAAATCGAACGCATCGAGCGGCATTCATGGCGCCGGAACGATGCATCCAGGCTGATTGCCGTTTGGTTTGGATCAAAGACTCGTGCCGGTTTCGCGAGTAGCGTCGACGCTGTCCCCCTGAAAACGCCTACCGCCTTCTGACCTGAATAGTCTCGGAGCGCGACGACATGCTCGAAAGCACGGACGATGCCATGAACGGAGCCCTGTCCTACGCGGTCGATGCCGCGCAGCGCTGGATATTGTTCCTCGACACGCTGCGACGCCGGGGCCTGCAATATGAGGACCATATCGCGCAGCAGGCGCCGCACGTCCTGGATTACCAGGCCGAGCTGATCGGCGACGGGCGCCAGCTTGCCCGCCCGGTGAACTACCTTCTGGCGCGCATCCTGCCGCCGCCTGGCATCGTCATCGACGAAACCAAGCGCCCCTTCGTCATCGTCGATCCGCGCGCCGGACACGGGCCGGGCATCGGCGGCTTCAAGGCCGACAGCGAAATCGGCGTGGCCCTCAAGGCCGGGCACCCCTGCTATTTCATCGGCTTCCTGCCCGAGCCCGTACCCGGCCAGACCATCGACGATATAGCGCACGCAGAGGCCGCCTTTCTCGAGACGGTCGCCTCCCGTCATCCGAAGGCGGAGGGCCGGCCCTGCGTCGTCGGGAACTGCCAGGCCGGCTGGGCCGTCATGATGCTCGCCGCGATCAGGCCCGAGCTGTTCGGCCCGATCATCCTCGCCGGCTCGCCCCTGTCATACTGGGCCGGCGTCAAGGGCGAGAACCCGATGCGCTATTCCGGCGGTCTCCTCGGAGGCAGTTGGCTGACCGCACTCACCAGCGATCTCGGCGCGGGCGTGTTCGACGGGGCGTGGCTGGTCCAGAATTTCGAGAACCAGAACCCGGCGAACACTCTCTGGAGCAAGCAGTACAACCTCTATTCGAAGATCGACACGGAGGCGGAGCGCTATCTCGGCTTCGAGAAATGGTGGGGCGGGCACGTCACGCTGAACGCCGAGGAGATCCAGTTCATCGTCGACGAGCTCTTCATCGGCAACAGGCTGGCCTGCGGCGAGATCAGGACCTCGGACGGCACCTCGATCGACCTGCGCAATATTCGCTCGCCGATCGTCGTCTTCTGCTCGAAGGGCGACAACATCACGCCGCCGCAGCAGGCGTTGGACTGGATTCTCGATCTCTACGGCAGCGTCGACGAAATTCGCTCCTATGGCCAGACGATCGTCTACGCCATCCACGACAAGGTCGGACATCTCGGCATCTTCGTATCGGCAGGCGTGGCTCGCAAGGAGCACGACGAATTCGCCTCCAACATCGATTTCATCGACATGCTGCCGCCCGGGCTCTACGAGGCGGTCTTCGAACCCAAGGCCGGCGCGCAGGACAATCCCGATCTGGTGACCGGTGAATGGGTCATGCGCTGCGAGGCGCGCACGCTCGACGACATCCGCGCGCTCGGGGGCAACGACCTCGACGACGAACGCCGCTTCGCGACGGCGGCACGGGTGTCCGAGACCAACCTCTCGCTCTATCGCGCGCTGGTCCAGCCCTGGATCCAGGCAGCCGCCAATCCGGCGGTCGCGCAGGCTTTGCGCAGACTGCATCCGCTTCGCCTGCAATATGAGATGTTCGGCGCGCAGAATCCGTTCCTGTTCTGGCTCGAGGCGACCGCGCGCCAGGTACGCGAGGAACGTCGGCCGGTCGCCGGCGACAATGTGTTTCTGAAGGCGCAGGAGGCTTTCTCCGAGCAGATCGTCAACGCGCTCGATGGCTGGCGCCGGACGGCCGAGCAGATGTCCGAGCAGGCGTTCCGCTCGATCTATGGCTCGCGCCTGCTGCAATCGGCCGTCGGCATCGACCCGAGTTCGCCGATGCGGCCGAGACGCGCAGCGCGAAGCCGGCTTCATGCCGAACTTGTCGAGAAGCGCATCGCGGAGCTGCGTGGCGGCTTCGCTCAGGGCGGGCTGCTCCATGCCTGCGTGAGGGCGCTAGTCTATATCGGCATGGCCCGGGAAAGCGTCGACGAGCGCAGCTTCGAGGCGATCCGCCGCTTGCGCAAGCAGGGGGAACAGGCCCGCAGCCTGACGCTGGCTGAGTTCAAGGCGCTGACCCGCGAACAGTTCTTCATGCTGCTGATCGATCGGGCCGAGGCGCTGCGGACGCTTCCAGAACTGCTGCCGCCCGATGCCGAAACCAGGGACGCCGCCTTCGCACTGATCGAGCAGGTGGCGACAGCGCGGGGACCGCTCTCGGCACAGGCGAAAGACCGCCTGGACGAGATCAGAAGCCTGTTCGCGGCCGCAGCCCCGGAGACGCGCGCGCCTGCCAAGCTTCACATTGCCGCGAAACGGAAGGCCTAGCGATGCATTCGACAGACGTCGACACACCGGCCGCGGCGCAGGCCCTTTCAAAATACGACCGGCTGATCGCGGCGGCTCGGAGCGGCACGCCGGCGCTGACGGTTGTCGCTCACCCCTGCGACGCGACCTCTCTTCGCGGCGCTCTGGAGGCGCGCGACGAGGGCTTGATCACGCCGATCCTGGTCGGCCCACAACACAGGATCCGCGACGTCGCGCAGGCCGAGGGGCTGGATCTCGGCAGCGTCGAGATCGTCGATGCGCCGCACAGCCATGCCGCGGCGGCCGAAGCGGTCAGGCTCGTCCGGGAGGGGCGCGGCGAACTATTGATGAAGGGCAGCCTCCATACCGACGAGTTGATGCGCGAGGTCGCGGCCTCCGCCACCGGGCTGCGCACGGAACGGCGCATCAGCCACGTCTTCATCATGGACGTGCCCGGCCACCCCGAAACACTCTTCATCACCGACGCCGCGATCAACATCTTCCCGGATCTCGACGCCAAGCGGGACATCGTCCAGAACGCCGTCGATCTGTGGGCCGGGATCGGCCTCGGCATTCCCAGAGTCGCGATCCTCTCGGCCGTCGAGACGGTGACCACCAAGATGCCCTCGACGCTGGACGCAGCGGCGCTGTGCAAGATGGCCGACCGCGGACAGATCACCGGTGCGCTGGTCGATGGCCCCCTCGCCTTCGACAACGCCATTTCGCCCGAGGCCGCCGCGATCAAGGGCATCGCCTCTCCGGTCGCGGGGCATGCGCAGATCCTCGTCGTTCCCGATCTCGAGGCCGGCAACATGCTGGCGAAGAATCTGACCTTCCTGTCACATGCCGATGCGGCCGGCATCGTCCTGGGTGCGCGCGTGCCGATCATCCTGACCTCGCGCGCGGATTCGGTGCGGACGCGGCTGGCCTCCTGCGCCATCGCCGCGCTCTACGCGGCCGCACGGCGACGCGCCGCCACCGTGCCGGCGGTCTAGCCGCATGGATGCGATCCTGGTGGTGAACGCCGGCTCGTCGAGCCTCAAGTTCCAGATCTTCACCGTCTCCGACGCCGGGCTGACGCAACAGCTGCGCGGGCAACTCGATGGCATCGGGGTGCAACCCCGCCTGCGCGCCTCCGACGCCAGGGGCGTGCCCTTGGTCGATCTCGCCTTTGGGCGCGAGGAGGTGCCCGATCTCCCCAGAGCGATCGAAAAGGCCCGCACCTGGCTGCGCGCCCTGGAAGGGTTCAGCCTCAAGGCGATCGGGCACCGCGTCGTCCATGGCGGCCCCGACCATGCCGCACCGACCGTCATCGACCACGCTCTCCTCGACAGGCTGGCGACCTATGCGGAGCTTGCTCCCTTGCATCAGCCCAATAATCTGCTGCCGATCCGGCTCGCCATGGACATCAACCCGGATGTCGTGCAGGTGGCCTGCTTCGATACGGCCTTCCATCGCGACCACCCGGCACTGGCCGATTGCTATGCGCTGCCTCTGGCGTTCCACGAGGAGGGCATACGGCGCTACGGCTTCCATGGATTGTCGTACGAATATGTCGCCGGACGCCTCCGCGAGACCTGTCCGGAGCGAGCCGCCGGGCGCGTCATCATCGCCCATCTCGGCAGCGGTGCCTCGATGTGCGCCCTGCTCGACGGACGCAGCGTCGAGAGCACGATGGGTTTCACCGCGCTCGACGGTCTCCCGATGGGGACACGGCCCGGACAGCTCGACCCCGGCGTCGTGCTGCACCTGATCATGCAGAAGGGCATGTCGGCCGAGGCGGTGTCGAAGCTGCTCTATCACGAGGCCGGGCTGAAGGGCTTGTCCGGTATCTCCAACGACATGCGCGCGCTGCTTGCGAGCGACGATCCGCGTGCCGCTTTCGCGATCGACCACTTCGTCTATCGCTGCGCGCTCAGCATCGGTTCGCTGACGGCCGCGCTCGGCGGGCTCGACGCGCTCGTCTTCACCGCCGGCATCGGCGAGAACGCGCCGGCACTGCGCGAGCGCATCGTCCGCCGTATCGCCTGGCTGGGGGCCGAGTTCGATCCGCAGGCCAATGCGGCCGGTGCGGCGCTGATCTCGGCGGCGGGAAGCCGCGTCAGCATCCATGTCGTTCCCACCGACGAAGAGCTGATGATCGCCCGCCATACCCTCCATCTGATCTCCGCCGCCCATTGAACCGAGGCTGCCATGACCATTCCCGCCGTCAAAGCCAAGCTCCTTGAAGGCAAGAAGGGCCTGATCGTCGGAATCGCCAACGAGCATTCGATTGCCTGGGGCTGCGCCCGGGCCTTTCGCGCCTTCGGCGCCGAACTGGCCGTGACCTATCTCAACGAGAAGGCACGCCCCTATGTCGAGCCGCTCGCCCGGGAGGTGGAAGCACCGATCCTCTTGCCGCTGGATGCCACGGTGCCCGGGCAGATCGAGGCCGTCTTCGAACGCATCGCCGAGAGCTGGGGCGAGCTCGACTTCCTCGTCCATTCCATCGCCTTCGCGCCGCGCGACACGCTGGCCGGGCGCGTGACCGACGCTCCCCTGGACGGCTTCCTGAAGACCATGGAGGTCTCGTGCTGGTCGTTCATCCGGATGGCGCAGCTCGCCGAACCTCTCATGAAGAATGGAGGCACCCTCTTCACCATGACCTATTACGGCTCGCAGATGGTGGTGGAGAACTACAACATTATGGGCGTCGCGAAGGCGGCGCTGGAAGCCTCCGTGCGCTACATGGCCGCCGAGCTGGGCCCCAAGGGCATTCGCGTGCACGCCATTTCGCCCGGCCCGCTGGCGACGCGCGCCGCCTCAGGCATCCCTGAATTCGACGCGCTGCTGGACAAGGCCAAGCGGAAGGCGCCGGCCCGCGAGCTGGTGAAGATCGACGATGTCGGGGCGGCGACGGCTTTCCTCGCGCACGATGCCGCAAGGCTGATCACCGGCCAGGTCATTTATATCGACGGCGGCTATCACATCATCGATTAGACTGCGCACGAGGAAGGGCGTTGAAGCTCGGTGGAGCTGATCACGGTTGCCGCGCGCGCGGCCTCATCTTGGCACGACGACCCTTGAGTCCATGTGGATGCAGCTATAAGCGTCGAATACCATCCATGGGTATGCGCAGTCGTGACCTCTGAGAGCCTTCTCGGCGCGCGCGCGTCCCTCCGGCCCGTCCGGCGTGAGCGTCATGAGAACAATGCCGGCAATGGTGGCGCCCAGGATGATCTCGCCGGTCGTCCACTCCGTGACGCCCAGTTGTCGCAACTTGTCCGCTGCGATCGTGCCGCCGTTGCGCTTCGCCTTCTGATACCACGCGATCGCGAGGCTGCGGTTGGCTTGGATTCCGTCGCCGCGAAGCGCGTAGTCGCCCATCATTTCCTACGCTTGCCGATCGCCCATCTGAGCCGCCAGGCCGACGAGTTCCAGCCCCCGCACCTTGTCCATCGGCGCCCCGTGCGCGCTCATATACATCGGGCCGAGCAATCGCATCGCGGCGGGGACGCCGGCCTCGGCAGCTCTGGTCAGGTATTCGAAAGCCTTGGCCAAATCCCGCCGGGCGCCATAGGCGCCGTAATAGTGAGCGTACCCCATCGCGCTCGCCGCGTGACCATATCCCGGCGCGGCCAATGCGTAGTATTTCAGCGCCTCCTCGGCCTGTCGGCGATCTCTGGCCCGGCACTCGTTGAACTCCGTGCAACGATCGCGGTGCTTGAAGAAGCCCTGCTCATACAGGGCGCCAAGCCGGAACTGCGCCTGCGGCAGCCCCTCCGCCGCAGCGCGCTCGATCAGGGCCACGCCGTCCTGGACTTCCCGAGGGTCCGTCGAGGTCATCATTCCCTGCCCGACAGCGAACCGGACGACCGGCGGCGCCTGCGCGGCCTCGGGCTGAGCGGCGCGACATGGCGGCAGAGCCACACGAGGTTCGATCGTCCGGGGACGTCCGTCCTTGCGGTCGTGAATGACACCGGCGGCGGCGAGGCATTGCTGCACGGCCTGCGAGAGTGCAGGGCGAGCGTCCGCGGTCTCGTGCGAGCCAGAGAGCACTGCGACGGCGATAACGAGAGCAAAAACACGAAACACCGAACCCTCCCCGCGTTAGCTGAGTGCATTCCGTCTCTCGATCGCCGTTTCTCTCCCGCGAGACCGTCGGCGCATCTTCTGCCGTCACAAGTGGCAGACGCGGCGCATGAGCCGGACAGCCTCTTCGGCTCCCTTCAGACTGAATTCGCCGAGCTTCCGCCCGGATGCATCGGAGATCGCCAACAGGCCTCCTGTCTCGAAGGCCGTCAGGAAATCCGGCGGAAGCGGCCCCTCGGTGGGCCAGGTATCCCCCGGTGCCTCATATCGCATCCGGGTCTTGAAAACCTGTGTGCCGAACCTCCCGGTAACGGCGAAGCTGAACGTCATCCGCCTGCCATCTATGCGCGGAAGCCCGGAAACATCCGACAGAGTCATCCACAAACCCGAACGAAGCAAGGCGGTAGCGCACGCCCCTGTCAGGCCGACCGACCCGCTCGCGGCTCGCGCTTCGATGCTGACCCCGCGAGGGGTGGTGTCAATCCGTGAGGTCCATGCCGGGTCCTGGGCCTGAGCCAGACGATTTCGCTGCTCCGTCGCGCTGGCGAGCCCGGGCCAAGCGCAACCGGCCAGGAACAGCAGCGCCCCGCATGCTGCTCGGCCGCACAACTCAGTCATTGGCCTGAACGCATTCATCGAAGCCTCCAGCCGGGGCGGATCACTCCACCGACAGGGGGTAGCAATGGCCCCCGGCAAGCCAGGAGAACGGCGCGCAGGGCCACATTACCTTAGGTCAGAATCAAGCCGCAAGGAGCGCCTCAGCCCCCATCGAACCTCGACACGCTCGCGGCCGAATAGTTGAGGCTGCTGGGCCGGCCGCGGCTCGATCACCATGCGATCGAAAGGCGTGACCGTAAATTCAGGCTCGGCCGGTCACGTACGCCTTCCGCAGCAGGCGGAGGTCGAGACGGGCTCCGGGACCTCGGCCGGACCGCAGCCGCACCCGCCCTGCCCTTCTGCCTTCGCACGTGCGTCTTCGGCGCAGCAGGCCTCGCTCGGGATCGGTGCGGGGCCGCCACAGCAGGCGGAGGCGCTCGACGGAGCCGTCTTGCAGACGCCTGTCTCCGGCAGCACGAGCCTGACATCGTCGGCCGCCTGCAAGTCGCCTGCGATCGCCGCGACGACCGAGCGGACCTGCTCATAGCCCGTGAGCATGAGGAAGGTCGGGGCGCGGCCATAGCTCTTGATCCCGGCGGTATAGAACCCCGGCTCGTGATGCGAGAGCTCGCGATGTCCGTGCGGAGGCACCGAACCGCAGGAATGCAGGTTGGGATCGATCATCGGCCCGAGCATGCGTGTGCTCTCCAGCCAGGGATCGAGTTCGACGCGAAGCTCCCGGGTCAGCGAAAGATCCGGCCGCTGGCCCGTACAGGCGACGATGCGGTCGACCGGCCCGATCGTGCGGCCTCCCTCTGAGGTCTCGCCATTGAGATAAAGGCGTCCGTCCTCTTCGCGGATGCCCGCCACGGCAAAACTGCTGACCAGTTCGATGCGGCCGCTCTCGACCAGGCGGCGCAGCCTCTGGCCGAGATCGCCCCGGGCGGCGAGCCGGTCGTCGGCACCGCCGCCGAAGACGCGCGAGAGATCGCGGCCGCGCGTCACCCAGATCGCTCTGGTCGCTCCGTCCTGATCCGAAAGGGCCTGGAGGTCGAGCAGCACGTTCGCGGCGGAATGCCCGGCGCCGAGCACCAGGGTCGTCCGGCCTCGATAGGCATCCCGGTCGCGGCCGAGCACGTCGGGAATGCCATAGGCGATCCGGCCGGCCAGGGCCTCCTCGCCATCGGCGGGAATGCCGCCGGCTCCCAGTGGGTTCGGCGTCGTCCATGTTCCGGAGGCGTCGATCACCGCGCGGGCGAGCGTTCGCCGCGTACCGCCGTCGCGGGCCCGGACGGTCAGTTGGAAGGGATGCAGTGCGCGCTCGCGGCTGGTGACCTTGTCGATGCCGCGGCGACCAATCGCCGTCACCCTGCTGCCGAGTTCGATGACGGGCGCGAGTTCCGGCGTCGCCGCCAGGGGCGCGAGGTAGCGCTCAACGAGTTCGTGTCCCGTCGGATAGGCTTCGGGATCGGGCGCCTGCCATCCCGCCTTGTCAAGCAGGGAGCGGCTGACCGGATCGATATTGTATTCCCAGGGCGAGAACAGCCGGACATGGCCCCAGTCGCGGATATGGGCGCCGACGCCCTCGCCCGCCTCGTAGATCTTCACCGGGATGGCGCGAGCGACCAGGTTGGCGGCGGCGGCGAGCCCGACGGGGCCCGCACCGATCACGACGACGGGAAGCTCCTGCATCTTGTCCTCCGTTTGTACCGGAACCATGGAATTATCTGGCAAATGAAAGCCCGCTCACGCGGCCTTTCCAGAGGCGGCCTCGCAGCCTTCCTCGATGCAGCATTCGTCGGCGAGGAAGCCGAGA
Organism: Allobosea sp.; assembly: GCA_036525085.1. Taxonomy (GTDB): domain Bacteria; phylum Pseudomonadota; class Alphaproteobacteria; order Rhizobiales; family Beijerinckiaceae; genus Allobosea. Next base: position 48,455 of record DATDBB010000451.1, on the reverse strand, counting down.
AGCGCATTCATGGCCGGATAGGCGGCGCGACAGATCAAGGTCGTCGCCTGCCGCTCCTGCGAGACGAGCCCGTTGCGGATCAGCCGCTGCAGGTGATGGGACAGCGTCGAGGCCGGGATGCCGAGGCGCTCCTGCACCTGGTTCACCGGAAGCCCGCAATGCCCCGCCCGGACGAGGATACGATAGAGCTGGAGGCGGGTCGGATTGCCGAGGGCCTCGAGCTGCGCAGCTGCTGTTTCGATGTCCATGGAAATAAAGATGAAGGCCCAAGCGCGCCTGGTCAAGCGCTATTTCCACGCCTGTCGAATTAATGCATGGCTGGACTCATGCCCGCCCGGCTGCTCCCAAAGGCTAGCGCAAAGCGCCTACCGACGAGCAGCCTTCGAGCAGTCCTTGGCGATCATCCTCGGCGTTTGGCCTACAACTGATAGATGCCGACGGTGGCTTCCTGGGGAACCTTGTCCGGCAGTTCGGCCAGGCCGCGGGAGTTGTTGTTGGCCGGCCGGAGCAACACCGCGTTGTTCATGCCCCAGATTGCGGCTTGCGTTCGGTTCTGGACCCGGATCTTGCGCAGGATGGCTTTGACATGAGCCTTCACCGTCGCTTCGGCGATCCCGATCTTTCGCGCGATGCATTTGTTGGAATCGCCGTCGACGAGGCAGCACAGGATACCCGCTTCTCGTGGCGAAAGGAGCGAAACGGCCGCGTTGTCCGGGGGCGAGCTGGCAGGCGCCTTGATGTCTTCACTGGGGATCGCTGCGCTCTTGGCACGGCGGAGCTTCTTGGGGGCTGGCGCCAGTGACGGGAACGCGGGCGGGAAGAAGGTTTCGCCCAGCATCACCAATTCGATCGACTTGACGAACGCATCGCAGGAATGCGCGTTGACGAGATAGCCGGTCGCGCCGGCCTTGAATGCCGCCGCGGGCTCGGTCAGCCCGTTGTGATCGGCGACGACCGCGATATGGGCATCCGGATACTGCGCCCGCGCCAGACCGATCTCGCTGACGACGAAATCGAAATCATCGTTGCAATAAACGATGAGAAACAGGTTCTTTTGGGCTCGAAGCCGGCCGCCCAATTGTTCGACACAGGAGACGGACGTGATGGCGCGAAAGCGTTGCCCTTGAAGTACGCGATAAACCCCCTCTTTCATCAAAGAATATTTTCCGACAATAACGATGCCGAAAGCCCTGCTCTCCCTCATTGTACGCTCCTGTATACCAGGAAAATCAATTAAATATACCGCGATACCCATCAGGGCTAAAATGAAAGGCCAGACATTTCGAAAGAGTCGCCGAAGATTGACGCAATTGAATTCGTATTCAGATAATATCTATGAAAACGACGCCAGGGTGAGAGCGCACTCTCTCAAAGCGAAGATCGAAATTTATGCAACACCATCCAGACAAAAAACTCAATGAATTCAATCTATAATAAACACAAAATCAAAAAAACAAAATTATAGATCGCTCATCGTCGCCTTCAATCACAAAAAGATGATGATGATTTAGCAAGTTAATTAAATTTTGTACTACAACTAAACTCAACTGAAACGCAGAACATGGGCCATATACAACAAATTCTTATAAGAATAACGATCGATTACGGCAATTTTCGCAGAAAACCAAGGCGCGGCCTGATACGGGATCAAGCTGTCGTCAAATACCTAACCAATCATTAGCCAAATTTCGTCGCGCAGGCAAGTCAATTAACGGGTCGTTAAACATCACGATACCGTTTCGCACGCGCAACACCTTGCATCAGCTTGGCCCAAAAGCGAGACGAGCGGTCGTTATATCGAACAAACCGAACTTCGAGCACGGCTCGGCCAAAGAGGTCGTCGGCGGCGTCAGCCCTTCGATGCCGAACGGGCCCCTCTGAACATGTAGTGCAAGCGAATGCGCTTGCTGATGATCTGCGCTGTTTCCTTCGGATTCAAGATCAGATCTGTGGCTTTCCGGGCGATGCCCATGGAAAGCCTGCGCCCATCGAACCGATAACCCAGGTCGCGCAGCCGTTCGGCATGATAATCCCAGAACTTCCTGTCCCTGAACTTGAAAGCATTGGCCGACAGATAGGCATAATACTGGCTCAGCAATTCCTCGATGCGCGCCTCGCGCTCCCGCTTGGTCAGATACCAGTCGCCATATTCCTGGCAATCGCTGATCTCCGCCGAGACATAGGCATTGTGCTCGAGCGAGGCGGCCGTCGCCGTCTGGCGATGGAGGCGCTCGTGAGCCAGGATCTGATGCACGAAGCCGAAATCCGCATAGCGCAGATGCTTCAGGCAGGCGCTGGTGTCAGCCTCATTCGTCGCGTTCGGAAAGAAGGCGTCGGTATTCCGGATCAGGTCCGATCGGTACATGAGCGATGACGGGGGCCCCAACACCCGCAGGATGCCGAGCAGATGGGAACGGCAGATGTCGTGGCCCGGCACGACGGTCTGCGCGTAGGGAAGGCCGGCGTTCCGGACATACCAGATGCCCGCCCCACCGCTGAGCTGATACGCGCTGACGATGCCGACCGACGGGTTGGCCTCGGCGAGTTCGACCATCTTCTCGAGGCATTCCGGGTAGATCCAATCATCAGCCGAAACGACCTTGCAATATCTGCTGTCGTCGGAGATCAGGCCGAAGGCCCTGTTGTGATTGGCGATGATCGGCAGCAGCGTCTCGTTGCTGAAAACGCGAACGCGGCTGTCCCGCCGACGATACTCCTCGGCGATATCGAGCGTTCCGTCGGTGCTGGCGTTGTTGACGATGATGTATTCCCAGTTCTCGTAGGTCTGGGACAATACGCTTTCGATACATTCCCGCAGAAACGCCTCGCCATTGTAGACCGGCGTCACGACACTGACGAGCGGAGCATGATTTGCTGTCATTTGAGCCCCCTTCTTGCGGGTGTATTATCCTCTCAGTGCCAAAAACGTCACTTCGGCACCATCATCGACAATCCGAAGGTCTCCATCGGGGCGGAGACATCCGACTCTGGCCCTCATCCGGCCTGCATGCGCCGCGGAGCCTCGATCGCCGCAGGCCTCGACAGTGCTCTCTCGGCCGCCGCCTCGCCGCTCTTGAAGCTCTCATCGGTCCACATATAGCCCCAGTCGCCGTAGCGGCCGCAGTAGGAGATCCCGATATCGTCGAGATAGCCGTGAACCGTCGCGACGGCGGCTGCCCGGTCGAGATCGAAGATGATATTGGCGTAAGGCAGATACATCGCCGTCTTGAACACGACCTGGTCGCTGTCTCGCAGGAGCCCGCAGCGGCGAAGATCCTTGATGACGGGCTCGATCCAGTCCTCGGGCTTGCCCGAGAAGGGCCTGTACTTGTCGGAGAAATAGACCTCCGCCTGAATGCTGCCCATGCCTTTCGGCGCATTGGTGTCGCAGAGCATGTGCGGAAAACCGAGGCGCGTGAAGCAGATGTCCTCATCGTAGAAATACGACATATGCGCGCTGGAGATGTCCTCGCGATCCACGCCGAGATTGACCAGGACGCAGGACGAGCAGGCGAGCCGGCCTGCGGCTTCCAGAACGTCCGCCGGCACGCCCTTGATCATGCGAATGAGATCCGGCAGCGGCACCGACGAGATCAGCGTGTCGTAGCTGGCCCGGACGCCGTTCGCGAACGCCAGCTCATTGATCCCGGGATCGATGGATACCAGCTCGTGGTTCAGCTTGATGGTCCCGAGCGGCGCGAACCTGTGCAGATAGGACACGAAGCCGCCCTGCTTCGGATAGCGAAAATGCGTGATGTAATGCACGTTCGGCGACGACGCGGATATCGCACCGCGCAGCACCTCTTCCAGAGACGGCCGGTAAATGCGCGGCCCCAGCCAGTCGGTGCTCATGTTCTCGGCCGTGGTGAGATGGTATTTGCGCGTGTATTGCTTCGGGAATAGTTCGGCGAAGGTCGAGCCGAAGCTGGCCACCAGCCAGTCGTTGTAGTTGTTGATCGGTCCTTCGGGCTTCTGCCGCTCCTCCACGAAATCGGCGATCACCTTCACGATCACGTCTTCCGGCAGGCCATGCAGGTGAAGCTGGACGGGATGTTGCGGCCAGTGGCCGCGCCAGTAATTGTTCAGGTTGATCTGGATGGTCTCATAGAGCTGGTCGACGTTGTCGGCGAGCAACTCCTGGATGCGCTCGTCCTTCGTAAAGGAAATATGCGGGCCGATGTCGAAGACGAAGCCCGGCTCGTGACGGAACGACATCGTGTGCCCGCCATAATACGAATTCTTATCGTACATGACCGGCGTGATGCCCTCCTGCCTCAGCCGGTGCGCCGCACCGAAGCCAGCCATTCCAGTTCCAAGCACGACGACATTCGGCATGAGCAAGTGTTCCTTCTGCTGGCGAGGCGCTGTCGGGTTCATCCTTCGGCAATCGGAAGCAGAGGCGCCGGAGCGGCCGCTCTCGGCTGCGCTCCCGAGCCATTCCGCTCGGCATGATCCTGGAGAAGATATTCGTAGCGCTCGATCTGCCGGCGCGTCAGCGATTGGAGATCGGCCCCGGCCTGGAACGCATGGTACCATTCGACGATCCAGGCGAGGCTCTGGTCGAGTTGCAGAACCGGATGCCAGTCGAGGCTCGTCCTGGCCTTGGAGGTGTCGAGGCGCAGCAACTGCGCCTCGGCGGGATGCACCGCCCCGTCCCGCGTCCATGAGGCGCCCTCGCCCCATAGCGCCACGAGCTTGTCAGCGATCCAGGAGACAGGCTTCGCATCGGTCTCCGCCGGCCCGAAATTCCAGCCCGACGCGAACCGGGCGCCGTCCTCGGCAAGCCTCTCGCACAGCAGCAGATAGCCGTGGAGCGGCATCAGGACGAACTGCCAGGGCCGGATCGCCGCAGGGCTGCGGATGCGGCAGGGGCGCCGGCCGAGGAAAGCCCGGACCAGGTCCGGAATGAGCTGGTTGGCAGTCCAGTCCCCGCCCCCGATGGCGTTTCCCGCACGCACGCTCGCCATCGCGACGCCGTGGCGCGACAGCGTGCCTGGGGAGAAGTAGGAGTCGCGATAGGCGCTGGTTACCAGTTCCGCGCATCCCTTGGAGTTGGAATAGGGATCGTGGCCGCCCATCGGGTCGTTCTCGCGATAGCCCCAGACCCACTCCCGGTTCTCGTAGCATTTGTCGCTGGTGACATTGACCACGACGCAGGGGCGCCCGAGTTGGCGCACCGCTTCCAGCAGGTGAACCGTCCCCATGACGTTCGTCGCATAGGTCTCGACCGGCTCCTCGTAGCTGTAGCGAACCACGGACTGGGCGGCCATGTGGATGACGACATCGGGATTGCATTCGGCGATCGCGGACTTCAGATGCGCGAAATCCCGAACGTCGCCGCGGATCGACCGGATGCATTCGCCGACCCTCGCCTGCTCGAACAGATTGGGCTCGGACGGCGGATCGAGCGCATAGCCCGTGACGTCGGCGCCCAGCGCCTCCAGCCAAAGTGAGAGCCAACCGCCTTTGAAGCCGGTATGTCCCGTGACGAACACCTTGCGCTTTTGCCAGAATGAGCGATTCAGCATGGCAGACCTAGCCCCGCGTCGATGAAATGGCCGCTATCCCTGGAGTCCACTCCCTGCACGAATACGTCCGTGCAGCGTTTCGTCATGTCATGAGGCCGCCTCGGCGAGGACCCGCTGCGGCGAGGCCTTCGCTTCGCGCATCGGCCAGAGCCGCTGCTGCTCGCGCCAGAGCGCGTCCGCCTGGCGTCCTGCCGGCACGATGACGTCGTCGAACGAGACGACGTCGTCCTTCCTCTTGTCGCACCGCAGGACGCAGTTCTCGGAAAGCCCGATCGGCAGTGCATCGAGCGCGCGCGCGTCTGCGGCATTCTCGATCAGGCCGTAGGCGCAGAAGCCGCCGATGCCGTCGAGACGCTCGCCGGCCTTGAGGTCGCGCTTCGCGACCGTGACCACCTCGCAGACGGGCCCCGCCAGCGGCGCCACCGTCGGATCGTGATCGATGACGGCGCGCCCGATCGTCGAGCCGATCTGCAGGTGCGGCAGATGGAACGGCGTGTAGAAGACGTAGAACGGACCGTCCCCCATCTTGTAATAGGCGAGTTGGGCCTGCTTCAGCGGCGCCTCCTCATGCACGACGACGAAGGCGCCGGTGTGGGGCGCCGCGCCCAGCGCATAATCCACCAGCCCCGTTTCGAGCATCGCCTCGGCCGGCAGGAGCCCCGCGACCTCCCGGACCTCCTTGCACGCCGGCCCGTACATGCCACGGCGCCCGGCGCGGAACCCCGTCGCATTGGCCAGCACCGTCGTCTCCATCGACAGCTTCGTGGCATCGGCGAAGGACGTCACCTTGCGGGCATCCTGGTCGTTCTTTTCGGCGAAGGCACGCTGCGTATCGGGGTTTCGATAGTAGTCGACCATGCCCTTGATGTTGCCGGCGGCGACCGGGCGCAACCCCAGCGTCCGCAGATAGCGCAGCAGCGTCATCGCGACGCCAGGCTCGTCGCCATCGGTGTTGGTCAGGACCACGCCGGCCTCGCGAGCACGCTCGTTCAGGATCGGGCCGATCAGCGAGTCGAGCTCGGCATTCACCATCACCACATGCTTGCGATGCGCGATCGCATCGAGAATGACCGTGGTGCCGGCCTCGACCGTCCCCGTGACCTCGACGATGATGTCGATAGCCTCGCATGCGGTCAGCACGGCCGGATCGTCGGTCAGGATCGGCGTCCCGCGCGAAATGGTCAGCTCGGCATCCCGAACGGACGAGACATGGCGCCAGTCATGGATGTTCGCTTCCCGGAAGGCCCGCTCGGCATTCGCGAGCGTCCGGTTGGCGATGGCGACGAGCCGCATCCCCGGTACCGGCGTGCCGAGCTGAAGAGCGATCGCGCGGCCGGTGGCGCCCGCCCCGACCATGCCCACACGGATCGGCCGCCCTGCAGCCTCGCGCTCGCGCAATACGGTATCGACTGCCATGGCGTGGTGCTCCCTTCCGACAAATCCTGCTGAGACGATCATGCCGTCAGGCATGGGTCTGACGTGGCATGGCCAGGCAGGCGCATGGTCGGCGGCCAGTTGCCGTCCTGCTCGGAGATCGAGGTCACGGCCAGGGGCCAGACGATACCGAAGGCCGGGTCGTCGAAGCGCACGCCTCTGACGGCTGACGGCGTGTAGTAGGCGGAGGTCATGTAGTGCATCTCCGTATCGGTCTCGAGCGTCTGGTAGCCATGCGCGCAGCCCTCGGGCAGGAAGAGCATGCGGCCGTTTTCGTCGCTCAGTTCAACGCCGTGCCAGGCGCCGTAGCTCGGCGAATCCGGCCGCAGGTCGAGGACAACGTCGAACATCGCCCCGCGCGTGCAGCGCACCAGCTTGGCCTCGCTGGCCGGCGCCGCCTGGAAGTGCATGCCCCGGACCGTGCCGCGCTTCGTGCTGAACCCGAGATTGGCCTGGACAGGCTCGAACGCGATCCCCTGATCGGCGAATTCCTTGAGGCACCAGGCTCGCATGAAGCGTCCGCGCGCATCGGAATGCTGAATCGGGTCGATCACGATCGCGCCCTCGATACTGGTCTTGGCGAAATGCATGCGTCCCCCCTACCAAACCCAAGCCTGCATTTGGATAATGCCCGGCGCATTGCCGCGTTCCTGCGCAGGACCTGCGCAGTGCTACGGTTTTGCTTTGTGGGTCAGGCGGACTTCGCGGCCGCGTCGGCCAGGCGAGCCTCTTTCGCCGCGCGGAAGAGGTCGAGATACAGCCCCTTCTCGCCGGCGATGACGAACAGGACCGCGACATAGGCCGCGCCGAACACCGCGACATCCAGCGCGAGACGAAACACCGGCGACAACAGCGGCCCGGCCAGGACATGCACCCCGAAGGCGATCCCCGCCGCGGCCGCGCTCGCGAACAGCGGGCTCGCCAACGCCCCGACGAACTCGCGCACCTTCACTCCCGTGCCATGCAGCGCCCAGACGGCCACCGGGATCACCTTGCTGACCATGACGGTGGAATAGGCGATCGCAACGCCGCGCGGACCGTAGGGAAGCCCGATCAGGGTGCCGGCAACCATGAGCGGGGCGGAGAACATCCCGATGAACACGCCGCGCCTGACCAGGCCGAGCGCATTGAGCAGCCAGCCCAGCGGATTGGTGATCGCCAGCACCAGGATCGTCGGCGCGAGGATCCTGAAGATCTCGATGGCCCCCACCCATTTCGGGCCGAGGACCACCACGATCAGATCATCGGCGAAAAGCGCGGAGACGACCGTCAGGGGCAGTGTCAGCGTCACCACCAGCGAGTAGCCCTTCAGGAAATAGCGGCGCAGGCGTTCGGGATCGTCCTTGGTCCGCGACAGGGCGGCAAACGCTATCTCGCCGATCGTCGTGTTGAGGTTCTCGGTCGGGAAATTGATCAGATAGTAGCTCCGGCTGTAGAGGCCGGTCGCTTCCGTGCCCCAGACGCGGCCGAGCATGAGCTTGTCGATATTGACCGTGATGTAGGCCAGGAAACCGGTCAGCGTCGTCCCGCCGCCGAACCGCAGCATCGACAGCACTCCGCCGGCGATCCGCGGCCGGCCCGGAATCCAGCCCGTCGACAGCCACAGGCCGATGGTCGTGGCCAGCGGCTGCGTGATGCTCATCGAGACGATCGCCCAATACTCGTAGCCGCTCGCAGCCATCCCGATCGCCACCGCCACCGAGAGCAGGAGGGCGCTTATCTCGATCTTCGCCAGCTTCCCGAAAGACATGCGCCGCTGCAGCAACGCGCCGTGCTGGACGCCTGCCGCCGTGATGACGAAGGTGAATGCCATCACCTCCATAATCGCGATCAGGCGTGGCTCGCGGTAGAACGCGCTGACCATGGGCGCGGCCAGAATGGCGGTGAGCGTCAGCAATGCGCCGAACGTCAGGTTGAGCCAGAACAGCGAAGAGGACTCCGTTTCGCTGAGTTCGTCGCGCTGGATGGCCGCCTGGATCAGCCCGAAGCAGCCGAACATGTTCAAGACGCCCGTAAAGGCCATCACCATGGTGACCAGCCCGTAATCGCCGGGCGTCAGCAGCCGCCCCATGATCATGATCGACCCGATGCGGATCAGGAAGCCAAAGCCGCGCGCACCGACATTGATGATGCCGGCGCGAACGGTTCTGCTCTTCAAATCGTGCATTTCGATCTCGATTGCCGGCTCAGAGCATCAGCTTGCGGGCATAGAAGGCCTCGGCATATCCGCTCGGCGCATTGCACTCCATGCCGCGCAGCCGCATCAGCGCCATGAAGGTCGAGCGATCGAACCATTGCTTGTTGCTCTGGGATTTGAAGGTATCGAGGATCAGATCGACCTTCCTCTCGCAGATCGCATCCGGAAGCGCGTTGAAGACGCCGGGCTGCCCGAGATCGCCATCATATTTCGGAATCTCGTATTCCAGGATCAGGTGGCTGCGAAACGTGTTCCAGGTCAGCTCGGCGATCAGCCGGTGATCCTGGTGTGAATCGTGCCGGTTGTGCGTGAAGATGATGTCCGGCGACACCTCGCGCTTGAGCTGCTCGAACAGGTTCTTGATCTCGGCACCGGCGAAAGGCATGTAGCCATCCTGAAAGTCCTTCAGGATGACCTGCTTCATGCGGGTGGGGTCGACGAACTGCTTCGCTCCCCTTTCCGCCTCCGACGCCCGCACACCCTTCGCGCTGAAGACGACCCAGTGGAAGACGGCGTCCGGGCGCTCCGCCGCGAGTTGCAGCACCGTTCCGCCGCAGCCGATCTCGATGTCGTCGGAGTGGCAGCCCAGGCACAGGATCTGCAGCGGCGACCGGCCGTCGCCATCCGGCTTCAGACGGAGCATGGTCACGCCACCTGCGTCATCGTGGGAGCCACCTTCGCCATCGGGCGATACGGGGCGGGGACGCTGTCCTTCCACACCTTCCACGGCGGGTTGGTGTCATGGAGTTCATCGAGGCGCTGCTTGTCCTTGAAGGTGTCCATGCACTGCCAGAAGCCGGTGCATTTGTGCGCCAGCAGGGCCTGCTGCTGAATCAGCCGCGCGAACGGCTCCCGCACCAGCTCGTCACCGGGATTGATGTAGTCGAAGATCTCGTTCCGGAAGACGAAGAAGCCGCCATTGATCCAGATGTCGGTCTGGCTCAGCGGCTCGACTTCGGCGATCTTGCCCTCGGGCGTCGTCCTGACGATGTCGAAGCTCGCCGTCGGCTGGACCAAAAGCAGCGAGCCGACGGCGCTGCTCTGCTGGAATTCCTCGATCATCGTCGGAAGGTGCAGGTCGCTGAGGCCGTCGCCATAGTTCGCAAGGAAGAACTCGTCACCCTGCAGATAGGGTTCGACCGCCTTGAGGCGCTCGCCGATCGTCGCATGCAACCCGGTCTCGACGAAGGTGATCGTCCAGTCGTCGCTGTCGCGGTTGACGAAGTCGATCTTCCGCCCGCCCTGCGACCAGACGAAATCGTTCGAGATCGACTCGTCGTATTTCAGGAAGTAGTCCTTGATGGCGCAGCCCTTGTGGCCCAGGCAGAGGATAAAGTCCCTGTGCCCGAAATGGGCGTAGTACTTCATCAGGTGCCAGAGAATGGGCCGGGAGCCGATCGGGACCATCGGCTTGGGGACATCATCCACATAGCCCCGCAGGCGCATTCCCTGGCCGCCGCAAAAGAGTACGACCTTCATGTTACTATCCTTCCGTAAATGCCGAGGCCCAGGGCCGAGATCAGTTTGTCTCAGGATGTAGTCACAAGCTTCGTTTCCGCAGGACGCTTGTATCCATAACGCTTCATCGTCTCGTCATCGGCGATGTTGAGAACCGTGCCGATGAATTTTTGCCGCGCCTGACCTGCCGACTGGAAAGCCTGCCGGACGAGCTCGGATTCGGTCGCACCCCATTTCACCACGAGCAGGAAGCCATCCAGCGTCTGGGCGGCTGCCCGCACCTGCGGGCCGCCCACGAGCGAGGGCAGGTCGACGATCACCAGGTCGTAGGAGGCCTCCGCCGCGCTCAGGCTGTCATCCAGCCAGTTGGGGCCCATCAGGCGAGCCTCGTCCCCGGCCCCCGCGGCCAGCGGCAGGATATCCAGTCCCGCCTGCACCTGGACGACATCGTCGAATGACTGGCCCTCCGGGGCGGCTTCCCGCTGGAGCCAGGTCCGGGAGACATAGGCGGCCCAACGCGAGATCGACGGATTCTCCCGAACGGCATCAATCAGCAGGACGTGTTGTCCCGCTTCCGCCGCCGCCATCGCCAGACCGATGGCGAGCGTCGTCGCGCCCTCGCCCGGCACGACCGACGTCACACCGATCCTCCGCGCTCCTCCGGACGAAGCCTCCTGCATCATCGCAGCCGCTCGCCGCAGCATCGGGCTTTGCGATGCCAGCAGGCGCTCTGCCGCGATCTCCGCGCCCCCGGCGCCGATGCGCGGGAAGCGAGGCACGACGCCCAGGCACTCCAGGCCGAGCACATACTCCATCTGGTGCGCGCCGCGGATCGTGTCGTCGCAGGCGTCGAGCACCAGGGCGGCGCTGGCGGCGGCGCTCAGGCCGAGCAATGCTGCCGCGGCAAGGATCAATGCCGCCGGAGGACCGTCCGCCTTGACGGGCGGCACCGCTTCCGAGACGACCTGGGCGCTGGGGCCGAGGCTTTGATGAAGCTCGCGGAGGGTCGGCGCCTTGGACGAGGCTGCGACGAACGCCCGCGCGCGCTCCTGCATATAGGTCCGGATCACGCTGTCGACGATGCGGGAGGCCTTTTCCGGGTCCGAGGCCTTGAAGCTCACCGTCACGATATGGCTCGTGCCGCGTTGGCGAATGCCGAGTTCGCGGTTCAGCGTCCGCAGCGCGGCGCGATAGGCCGCGCTCTCGATCTCGCCGTCCGGGGCGCGATGCGTCGGATCGCCCGTCTTCGGTCCGGACGGGACCCGGATATCGCTGATGAACTCGGGATCCTTGGTCAGTTGCAACGCTTCGACGACCTTGCCCAGCACATTGCCGGAACGAAGCAGTTCGATCTGGTTCTGGACCATCGACAGATCGGCGCGACCCTGCAGGATCGCCTGATCGGGGCCCGACAGGATCTGCCTCATATAGATCAGCAGCTGGCTGGACGCGGTGTATGTCGTCGGACGCAGGGCGAGATAGAGCGCGGCGATGGCCAGACATACGACGGTCCCGAAAGCCAGCAGAAACTTGCTGTTCCGAAGGCTCCCCAGGCCGAAGGACGGCCGCGGCCGTACGTTGATCCGGTGATCGAACCGCTCGGTGCCAGAGGCGAATTGCGGGTGGCGGATCGTGTCCAGCATGTCTCTCGATCAGAAATGGACCCCGTCTCCGGCGCCCGGTTCGGCTTGACGGACTTGCCGATGGAGAGAGGCATCCTGCCGGCGCTGCGGCGTCCCTGTTGAGACCGGATCGCTGGCGCCTGCCCCCTCCACACGGCGCCTCCGCCTGCTGTGGTCTTCTTGGAGCCAACGCCGGGTGATCCGCCCCCGTTCCTGCGCCGCGCGCTTCGACCTTCCGCGGGGGAATGACGGCGCGACCTGGGCCTTGGCGCTAGGCCACCCTGCCCGGAGCCGCGAGGGTCTCCTCCCGGCGGATCCAGGCATAGATCGTGCCCATCACGAACCAGAAGTACCAGTTGAACGACAGGTAGAAGTGCATGTTGTCCGAATAGGATTCGAGCAGATAGGCCATCATGATGCACAGGATGATCAGCAGCCCGGGAGGATCGCGCCGCAATCCCCTCGCGAGGCGATAAGTCACCGCTCCGAGCAGCCAGACGAGCGCGAGAGCGCCGAGCAGCCCCATCTCGAAGCTGATCTGCAGATAGAGGTTATGGCCGTCGATGCCTTGCGGACCGATCAGCGGAAAGAAGCTCGACGCCGACGGCTTGAAGGCTTCGAGACCGTGGCCCAGCCATGGCCGCTCCAGCACCTGGGGGATGGCGGCCTCCCACAACGCCTGCCGCCAGACATAGGAATTCAGCCGCGTGCTTTCGTTGAGCTGCGTGATGCTGTCGACTTCCGTCGCGGCGGTGACGTCGGTCAGGCGGTCCAGCAGGCTCGAATTTGCGAGGAAGAGCAAAGGCACCAGCAGGAAGCCGGCGAGAAACCGGCGATCGATCTTGAGACCGTACACCAGGAACATGAGCCCGCACGCCACCCAGGCGCTGCGGGTCTTGGTGAGCAGCAGAAGCAGGATCAGGAGCGGGATGTACAACGTCACCAGCATGCGCATGCGCGGTGTCACGCGAATGACCTGCGATGCCCTGACATAGAGCGCCAGGCCCAGAACCAGCACGAGGTAGAACGCGTAGATGTTGGCATGCGCGAACGTGCTCTGCAGACGGAACTCGTCGAGGTCGGAGAGCCCGCGCGCGATGTCCACGAAGGCGTAGAGCGTGGGTGGAATCGACGATGCGATCACCACGAAGACGAAGCGGCTGACGTCGAGTGAAGAACGCAGCATGAAGAAGGGGATCGCAAAGAACGCCCAGTACGACAGCATGACGAAGGCGAGCCGCATCGCCGCCCGCAGATCCGGCGCATAGAGCGTCGAGCCGAAAGCGATCAGCACAAACGGCCCCCATATCGCGATGCCGGGCAACGATGTCTGCAAAGGCGCCTGCACGAGAAATGCGAAGGCGACCGCGATCACGAGCATGTTGAAGAGCGCGCCGACACCCATCGACGCAGCGCCCGCATCGCCCGCGATCAATTGGAAGATCGGGTCGGACGACGCCCGGATCAGCAGCACGGCGAACACGGTGGTGCGCAGAAGGCTCCAGATCGCCTCCGCGTTCGCCGCTCGCACGGAGGTTGTCGGCCAGGCACGGCCGGCGCCGCGCCCAAGCCCGTCGCGAAGCACTGCGCCTGTGGAGCCCGGAGCCCGTTTCATGCCTCGAGCTCCCTGGCTCCGAACCAGGCCCGGCTGTGCCGCGCGCCGGCCTGGCTCGCCTCACGGATCGGCCGCAGCCAGGCCTCGACCTCCTGGCGCCACGACGCGGGAACAGCGGCGGCTGCCCGGGCCTGGCCGACACGATCGGCCATGCGCGGCGCGACCAGCGCCGCGGCTAGGCGCGGCAGCTCCCGCCAGCGGCGGTGCCTGAAGGCGAGTGCACCGAAGATCGAGGCGGCCTGCCAGCGTGCCCCCGCGCGCAGGAGGTGCCCGGCGAGATGGCGCTCATGCCCCGCCCCGTCGTGCTCGACGCCATGGGCCGCCGCCAGCGCCCCGTAACGCTCTGCGATGGCGAGCCGGCCTGCGCGCATCGGATCGATATTCATGGACAGCGATTGCCGGCAAAGACGATAGGCGATCAGCGGACGGTCGACCGCGGCCAGCGGCGAATGCTGGGCCAGCCTGATCCAGAGATCCCAGTCCTCGGAGCCCCGCAGCGCCGGGTCGAAACCCCCGACCTGGCGGACGAGGTGGCGCTCGACGATCACCGAGGAGCCCGTCGGGATGCCGTTGCTCGCCAACAGGCCGGCCAGCACATCGCCGCCCGTGACGTGGTGATGCCCGATGATCCGGAGGTGCTCGTCGACGACCGCGACGCCCGTACAGCCCCACCGCGCAGAGCTACTGCGCAACGCCGCGAGCTGCGTCGCCAGCTTGTCCGGCGCCCAGAGATCGTTGTCGTCGCAAAAGGCGACCCATCGCGCCGTGGCGCAGGCGATCCCGACATTGCGTGCGCTCGATACGAAGCGCGGCTGCACGTGATGCACGACCTTGACCCTCTGATCGGCTGCGGCGAGCCAATCGAGCCACGAACGCGTTTCGTCGCTCGAGGCGTCATTGACCACGATGAGTTCGAGCGAGACGCCCTGCTGGCGCAGGATCGACTGGACCGCTTGCGGCAGGATCTGCCGGCGGTTGTGCGTTGGAACGATGACGGAGACATCGACCACTCGGCCACTCCTCATTCATCTCGTCACGGGGCAGTACACTCATTCCCTCACCCGGCCCGAATGCATGGACCGAAGGGCGACTGCTTCCCCCATCCTGCCGCCGCGACCATCGGCGAACAGCGCTTTGCCCCCGCGGGCAGCCTCCTCGTTCCGTTCCAGGCCCTCGGCCGATGCCTGCCGGTCATGTCTCTGCGCCCTGAACAGGCTGGCCAGCTTGCCGCATTCGCGCACGATGTCATGCTGCTCCCGCACCCGTTTCCGTCCCGCCTCCCCCATGCTCTGGATCAGGGCATCGGGCGCCTCCAGGCATTGCCGGATGGCGCCAGCGAGCTGCTCGATACTTCCGGCCGGAACCAACCAGCCACAGGCCCCGTCCGTGACCAGCTCGGGAATGCCTGCAACATAGGTCGTGACGACCGGGCGAGCGAGCGCGAGGGCCTCCATCAGGACGACCGGCAGCCCCTCTGCGAAGCTCGGCAGCACCAGCGCCCTCGCCTCGCCGATCGCGGCCCGGACCTGAGCGTTGCTCATCCAGCCCGCCAGTTCGACGTGCTGCTCCAGCCCCAGTTCCCGGATGCTCCGCTCCAGCAGTGGCCGCAGCGGGCCGTCTCCGACCATGAGCAGCTTGAACGGTACGCCCTCGCGCGCGAGCACGGCAAGCGCGTGCAGCAGGACCAGCTGTCCCTTTTGCTCGCTGAGCCGGCCGACGGTCACGAGACGGGTTTTCGGCACGGTCCTGGACGGCCGCGCTTTCAGGAAATCGGCGTCCAGCCCGCATCGGACCAGCTTGATCTTCCCCCACTCCTCTGGCGGAACCCAGCGGCGGAGCTGGCTGCCAGTGAACGAACTCACGACGCAGACAAAGGCGGCATGGTGCACCTTGGTCGGCAGGCCGAGATATTCGGGCCTGTCGAATTCATCGGGCCCATGCACGGTGAAGCTATAGGGAACGTCGGTCAGGATATGGCAGAGCATCGCCACCTCCGCGCCATTCGTTCCGAAATGCGCATGGATGTGGAGGACGTGCTGTTCCAGCACCCATAGCGCGAGAACGAGCGCTTCCGCGAGATAGGCCAGGTGGAGCAGCGCCGGGCGGCTCGAGCGCCGCATCATGCCGATCGCCGCAATCGTGGCCTTCGCCAGGGCTAGCGGCCTTTGCAACAGGGCCCCGGCCAGGGCCGTGGCCAAGGGGACGATCCTGCCGTCGAGAATGTAGCGCGTGCGAGCCCTCTCGCGGATATCGTCCGGATCGACCAGCTTGCGGTCGCTGTTCCGCAGCGACACGCGCAGAACGGAAAAGCCGTTCCGCTCGAGTTCGACGATCTCGCGCCGGATGAAGGTGTGAGAAACGGTGGGGTATTCGGATACGAAGTAGCAGACTCGCATCGATGCGTTCCCTTGCTCAATAGGCATCGATATGAGCCCGCTTCGACACAAGGGTCATGACCATGATCTTCAGATCGAAGAAGAACGACCAGTTGTCGACATAATGCAGATCGTACTCGATCCGCTTCTGCATCTTCTCGAAGGTATCCGTCTCGCCCCGAAAGCCGTTGACCTGTGCCCAGCCCGTGATCCCCGGCTTGACGTTGTGCCGGCGGAACATCCGGGTGATCTGCTCCGCGAACATCTGGTTATGCGCGACGGCATGGGGCCGCGGCCCGACCAGCGACATCTCGCCCTTAAGGACATTCACCAGTTGAGGTAGTTCGTCGATATTGGTCCGTCGCAGAATTCGCCCGACGCGTGTGACGCGCGGATCGTTGCGGACGGCCTGGCGGAACGCGTCGCGCGCATCGTCGAAGGTCGTCATGCTGCGGAACTTGAGAACCTGGATCGGCTCGTTGTTGAAGCCGAGGCGTGTCTGCCTGAACAGCACCGGCCCGCGCGTATCGAGCTTGATGAAGGCGGCGACGGCCAGCAACAGCGGCCACAGAACGGCCAGCAGCGAGGAGGCGACCACGAGGTCGAAGCTCCGCTTGAGGAACCTGTCCCGCAGCGAGCACGGGCCGCAGTACAATTCGAGCACCTGCAGGTGACCATAGCTCCCGATGCGGCTGTGCCGCATGAGTTCGGCGAGCTCGACCGGCAGGAGCTGGATCCTGACGGGGAGCTCCGACAGAGCCCCCACGGCATTCGACACCACCGCCATGTTGTCCGAGCCGAACAGGATCAGCACGGCATCGATGGGCAGTTCCCTGCATTCGCGACGTATCGCTGAAAGTTGTACCTCCAAAGAGGCACTCCCTTCGTCCTGATCGTGCGCCGAGGGGAAGTCGTACCAGCGCAGGATATGCTCGTGCCGCGCCGCAAGCCGCGCGCGCACCGCACCAACGCCCTGTGCGCCGGGCATGATCAGGACGACCATGCTTTCGCGGCGCCATTGCCCGCGCGCACGGACATGATCGATGACCTGCCAGAGCACCGCCCTGATGGCGATCTGGCCCAGCAGCGTCGCCGCCAGCTGCGCCAGGAAGGTGCCGCGGGAATAGCCGCCGAGGCTGTTCGTCACATAGCCGAGCGTCAGCAGAAGCACACAGGACAGAGCGATCGCGGCACTGCCCCGCGAATGGCTATGCCCGTTCCACTCCGGGCCGAGCAGGTCGTACTGGTTGTCGGCGATGCACAAGGCGAGATACAGAACGCCGGCCGCGACGGACGCCAGGAGATAGTCGATCCGAAAGAAGATCACGCCGTAGACGGCCGCCGAATACGCGATGAATGCGCCATAAGCGCAGATGGCGACGACGATCAACTCTACAGATGCGACGATGACGGTCCACAAAGCCTGCGTCCCATAATTGGGAACAGTTGCGGAGCGATGTCCGACCCGATGAGGAACAGCATTCGTTGACATTGGCTCGCCAGACAATTGCGCAATCAGCATGGATTCAATGCGGATAGACATCGCAGGTTCTTCGCACGCGAAAGCGTTCGTCCTTTTTTCGTAGGCGCGCGCTGCGTGAGCGACCTGCAACGTTAAATGCGCAACCGGTTGCGCATTTGCCCGCTCTTGCGGACGAGAATTCCGTTGCTTCAGGCCGGCTCGACCGCGCCGTATAGACCTCGATTGCTTCGTATAAATAAGCATTACTACCAATAAATCCCAATAGATTTCAGAGTATGTAGATTTACAATAATAATATTATTTGAGGGAGAAAATAAAATGAAGCTAACTCAAATACAGTTCGGGACGACATTCAACTTTTTCCACCAGCAGCGCGAGGGACCGCGACGTGCTGAAATCGCGTCCCAGTCGCCGTCCAGGCCAATGTTCGGCCTTCAGTTCAGCTGCGAGTCGATTGACGACATTGCTCGCGAGATTTGCACCTCTCCTGTCCCGAACGGCGCAGGCATCCGATTATTGGCGACACTGAATGTCGATCACGTCGTCAACCTGCGGCGCAATGCAGATTTCAGGCAGGCCTACAGGAGCGCCTGGAAGGTCACGATCGATGGTATGCCGATTTTGATCTATGCTCGTCTGCGAAGAATTGGCACCAAGTCCCGCGTGACGGGAGCCAGCCTGTTTCCGGTCGTCTTCGACGGGCTCAAGCCAGGGGTCCACAGGCCCTTCTTCGTCCCGTCAAATCAGATCACGGCCAATATTCTGCGTGAGCGTTTGCTTGCGGCGGGCTTCGACGATGCGCAGATCGGCATCCGTGTGCCGGAATTCGGCTTCGAGGCGGACCCCGTCGCCAGCCTCGCCCTGGAACATCAGATTGCAGCGCTGCGGCCGACACACATATTCTTTGGCGTCGGAGCCCCCAAATCCGAAATCTGGATCGATCGTCACCGGGCCGTACTCGGCGACGCGTACGGCCTGGCCGTTGGTGCCGCCCTGGATTTCCATGCGGGCACCCAGCGCCGGGCACCAGGCTGGATGCAGAAGGTGGGGCTCGAGTGGTTCTGGCGCTTTGCGCTGCAACCGAGGCGCATGTTCCGCCGCTACTTCGTCGATTCCTGGCTCGTTTTCGGAGCCATCGCCGAGGATCTGCAGAGCGGCGGCGGCAAGATCCCGGTTGCGATACCCGACATGTACAACAGGTAGCGATGGCTCTCCGAAGGGTTGTTTCATCGGGAGCATCGGCGGCGAGGCCATCGGAGCCGGGACGAAGTGCGACCTGCCGCACGACGCTCCGGGACATGATCGAGCGATGGAGCCTCGCCGCGAACCGATGAAGTCGTTCGACCGTTAGCTCTCCAGGCTGCGCTTCCAACAGGGCACCACGGCGCGATCGTCGACGCGGGTGCAAGGGCCGGGTTCATCATGATGGTCGTGATCGGCACAATCACCTTTGCCCTGTCGGTTCTCGGCCTCCTGACCGCGGTCCCGGTCGCCTTTCTCGCCATACAGGCCGGCGCGGCGCTCCTCCCCGCGCGACGATCCGGATCGCTCCGCTCTGCTCCCTGCCCCCGCTTCACCGTGGTCATGCCCGCCCATGACGAGGAAGCGATCATCGCGCGAAGCATCGCTTCGATCATGCCCCAGTTGCCCCCCACCGGACGGCTGCTGGTCGTGGCCGACAACTGCTCCGACGGCACCGCCCGGATCGCGTCGGACGCAGGGGCCGACGTCGCCATCCGTCACGAGATGACGCACCTCGGGAAAGGCCATGCGCTGGCTCATGGGGTACGGTCGCTCGGTTCCGACCCGCCGCAGGTCGTGATCATCATCGACGCCGATTGCGAAGCGATGCCCTGTGCGCTCGAGCTTCTGGCGCGGCGCTGCGTCGCGACGGGGCGTCCGGCCCAGGCGCGCTACGCCATGCTGCCCCCGCCGTCGCCCGGCCCGGCCGACAAGGTTTCGCGGCTGGCCTGGACGATCAGGACCTTCGTGCGACCGCTGGGCTCCGCTCGTCTCGGCTGGCCATGCCAGTTGATGGGCTCGGGGATGGCGCTCCCCTTCGACCTCGCCGATCGGCTCGATCTGGCGACCAGCCATCTGGCGGAAGACCAGAAATTCGGCGCCGAGCTTGCGCTTGCGGGCAAAGCGCCGCTGTTCTGCCCGGAGGCGCAGATCGTCAGCCAGCTTCCCCAGGGCGAAGCCGGCAAGCGCCAGCAACGCACGCGATGGGAGCATGGACACCTCGCGCTCATCGGGGAGTTCTTTGGGCCGCTGCTCAGGCGCGCGATCTCGCAACGCAGCCTGCACCTCTTCGCCTTCACACTCGACCTGTGCGTTCCGCCGCTGACGATGCTGGCGATGTCTCTGCTGCTGATGGAGGGCCTGGGCCTCGCCTGGTTCGCCGCGACAGGCGCCGCAGCCCCGCTCCTCGTCTCCTCCAGCGTGCTGGCCTGCTTCGTAGCCGCCATCGGCGTGGCTTGGTGGCGTTTCGGGCGGGACATCATTTCCTGGCGCGAACTGGCGGCGGGGCCAGCCTATTGCCTGCTCAGGATCGCCTCCTTCGTCCGCTTTTTCCTCCACCGCCAGGTGGACTGGGTCCGGACGCAG
Source organism: Allobosea sp. (assembly GCA_036525085.1). Lineage (GTDB taxonomy): Bacteria > Pseudomonadota > Alphaproteobacteria > Rhizobiales > Beijerinckiaceae > Allobosea. The sequence continues at coordinate 28,136 of DATDBB010000451.1, read as the reverse complement.
CGATGAAGGCGGGGTGCGGCCAGGCACAGCCTCGCGCTCCTGGATTTACATTGCGGCAGACTCGCTTGGGACAATCGCTCGGATGAGATCGCACCTTGCACAGCCACACCCTTCTGCCCCGCCCCCCTCGGCGCTGGGCTCGCTCGTCCTCGCATTGGCGCTCACGGTCGTCATGGGATGGTGCCCGCCGGCCTCGGCGAATGACGCCCCGAGGGCCGCTGACGACACCGCGCCTCATCGCTTCACGCTCGGAGAGCGGCCCTTCGCGGCCAACTCGTCCTGGAACACGCCCATCCCGTCGAATGCGATGTTCGAGAAGATCGCCTGGCCTCCGGGCGCCCTCTTCGGCGTCGCCTGGAACACCTATTCCCCTGCCATTCACGTGACCGCCCCTTCAGACCCGGTCGTTTCCGTCGAGCATCCGGAAGGCTGGGGCCGGCCCGCGGGCGTCCTCAAGCTCCGCATGCCGGCAGAGGCCGACGGCGCAACCGGAACCGATGGCGAGTTGCTGGTGATCGACGGCAACATCGTCCACAATTTCTGGCAGTTCAAACGGCTGGGCGCCGAGAAGGCCACGGCGCAAGCCTATGCCGTGACGAACCTCGTGACGGGCGACGGCTGGGGGCGCGAATTCCCATTCCTGGGAGCGGGCATCGTGGCGGCCGGCTCGAGCCAGCTTGCCGGACTGCTGGTGCAGGCGGAGACGGACCGCGGCGACATTGCCCACGCCTTGCAAATCGCGGTCGATGCCGCCTATGCGAAGCCGGGCCGCACCGGCCAGGCGATCAACGGCGATGGTCAGAATCCGGATGGCCTGGTCCAGGAGGGCGAACGCCTGGCCATTCCGGCGAGCATGACGATGCCGCCGCGGCTCTCGCCTCTCGGACAGAAGGTTTTTCGCGCCTACCAGACATACGGGGCCTTCGTGATCGACGTGGCCGGCGGCATCACCAACCTGCGCGCCCAGGCCAATGCCTATGACCGCGCGACGATCGTGGCGCTGCAAAAGGACCTGACCAGGATTTCTCCGCTGCTTCAGCGCGTGCGGCTGCCTGCAAGGGCGGTCTCGCCGGTCGAGGCCCGCGGACGTTAGGCAGGCCACTATGCGTGAAAGCCGGACGGGCCTGAATAAGCTCTTTTGGCACAGTTGGATCGGCGTCCTCACCTCGTCGGTCCAAACCGACCTTCTACCGCTCGCGAGCGCGCCACCGGCCGGCGATAGCGCCATTTATGGTTAATTTTCGCCTAAACATTTCCATTTTGGCATCACATTCTAAACACGATGCCCGGCCACGGTCGGTTGCGGATGAGATTCGCGTTGCTGTTCGAGATGACGATCTCAGGTCATCCGATCGTAAATCTCGCGTCATTACGTGCGTAATCGTCACGTGTCCTCACAAAGCGGCAGCGTCCATCCGGCCTATGGCTTCCTGCTACCCGCCTATTTCCGTGGATAAATAAGGAAAACAGGACCAATGGTTTCACTTGAAAATCGGCCCTTCGCCGACTCATCGAGTTGGAATACACCAGTATCTGACACAGCAACCTTCACAAAACTCGGATGGCCCACCCCAACTGGCTACAATTATAGCGTTTCGTGGGACAGATACTCCCCTGCGGTTTACGTAGCTTCTTCTTCCGACCCGATCGTTCAGGTCACCTACCCCGAAGGATGGGGCTATCCCGGCGGCACTGTCAGCGTTCGCATGCCGGCGGCGGCGAACGGCGCCGCGGGCACGGATGGCGAGCTGATCATCATCGACGGCGATGTCGCCTATAACTTCTGGCAGTTCAAACGGACCAGCAACACCACCGCGACGGCCGTTTCGTTCGGAGCCGAGAACGCCGTCACCGGCGACGGATGGGGCAGCAAGTCGCCCTTCCTCAGCGCGGGCATCACGGCTGTCGGCGCGAGCCAGTTGGGCGGTCTGCTCGTCAAGGACGAGACGAACGATGGCGACATCGATCATGCCTTGCAACTCGTGGTCGACCGCCACCTCGTCCTGCCCGGCACGACCGGCCAGGCCATCTCCAGCGATGGCGGCAGCGCGTCGGGCATCGTCAAGGAAGGACAGCTCCTGGCGATTGCACCGGGCACGCCCATGCCCGAAGGGCTTACCGAGCTCGGCCAGCAAGTCTTCAAGGCGATGCAGCAATACGGCGCCTATGTGGTCGACGTCGCCGACGGCACCACCAACATCCGCGCACAGTCCAACTCCTTCGACGCCGCCACGATGGAAGCGTTGTGGCACGACATGGGCAAGATCACGCCGTTGCTTCAGGGTGTGACCAACAACGGCACGGGAGGCTCAACCGGGGGCTCGACGGGCAATCTGCCTCCGACGTCGCCGACGACTCCCACAACGCCGACGAACCCGACGACGCCGACCGCTCCGGTCGCCCCCGCTGTGCCCGCGGGCGATACGACCGCGCCGACCTTGCAATGGGTCGCCGCCAACGGGCCGGGCGTCACCAACGGCACCGGCACCGTCGATGCCGGCGACACCGTGCGTCTCTCGCTCAAGTTCAGCGAGGCGGTGAACGTCACCGGCACGCCGACCCTGGCGATGAACAGCAATGGCACCGCCAAATATGTCAGCGGCGCTGGCACCGACGTCCTGCAGTTCGACTACACGGTGGCGGCCGGCGAGAAGGCGGCCGACCTCGAGATCAGGGGGTTCAATCTGTCGGGGGTGAAGGATCAGGCGGGCAATGTCGCCAACCTGTCCGGCGCTCCGCACCAGCCCGCCGGGACGCTGACCGTCGATACCGCGGCGGCTCCGTCCGGCGATGCCACGAGGCCCAGCGTCCAGTGGATCGCCGCCAACGGATCCCGCCTCAGCAACGGGACCGGCACCGTTCGCGCCGGCGACACCGTCCGGCTGTCGGTCAACTTCAACGAGGCGATGACGGTCAACGGCACGCCGACCTTGTCGCTGAACAGCAATGGCACCGCCAAATATGTCGGCGGCGCCGGCACCAACACCTTGCAGTTCGACTACAAGGTGGGCGCCAGCGACAGGGCGTCCGACCTGGCGGTTTCCCGGTTCAATCTGGGCGGCGTCACGGATCAGTCCGGCAATGCCGTCAGCCTGTCCGGCGCGCCGCGCCAGCCCGCTGGAACGCTGGCCGTACGAACCTCGTCGTCCTATCGACGGACCGCGAGCTTCTCCTCGACCGAGAGCGATCTTGCGGCTCCCGCGACGGGCACGTCCACGACGGACACCTCCACGAGCACGGACTCCTCGACGTCTCGGACCGGATGGAACAACTGGTTCAGCGGCAACCGGACGCTGGGCTTTTCCGGTAGCTCGGACCAGGGCGCCACCTCCGCAGCGTCCGACGCATCGGTGTCGCCGAGGCTTGCTTTGCTGAGCCAGTACTCGGCCTCGAGTTTCGCCGCGCCAGCGGCGACCTCGACCGGGACTCAGACGCTGGGTTGGGGAGATAGCTCCACCCTGACGCTGGCGAAGCCACAGGCCTGACGCATACGCCGATCAGGTCGCCTTGCCTGATCGGAGCCGGTTCCCGCGCATCGAGCCGAAGGTGGAAGCCACCATTCGGCAGGGGTGCGACGAGCCGGCAATGACAAAGATCGCCATGCGTCCAGTCGGGCGCATGGCGATCCCAGTAAGCAAACACAGAAAATCTCGCGTCTTCGTTTCAGCGATACCGGAGCGTTCGACGCTCGTCGTGGCCTGCGCGTGGACAATTCCCGCGCGCATGCAGCGACATATCTGCGGGACAGCAGCTGTTGAAAAAACCTGACAACGATACCCGACCACTGCCCGATGGCGGTTTGGCCGCGCTCATGTTCATCCTGAGCAGCCAGGGCGTCAGCGTGACGCCGGAGCAGATCCAGCATCAGTTCCCCGGTCGCCCCATCGGCGTCACGGAAATGGTCCGGTGCGCCAAGAACCTCGGTCTCAAGGCCCGTTCCATCACGACGAACTGGGAGCGGCTGGCCAAGACGCCGCTGCCGGCGATCGCCGCGATGCGCGACGGAAGCTTTCTGCTGCTGGGACGCTGCGGCGACGACAGCATCCTCGTCCTGGAGCCGAACGCTCCGCGGCCGCATATGATATCGCGCGCCGAGCTGGAAGCGGCCTGGGACGGCCGGCTCGTCCTGATGACGAAGCGGGCGGCCCTGACGGACCTCGCGCGCCGTTTCGACATCACCTGGTTCATGGGCGCGATCCATAAATATCGCTTCCTCCTGGGCGAAGTTCTGGTGGCGTCCTTCTTCCTCCAGCTTTTCGGCCTGATCTCGCCGCTCTTCTTCCAGGTCGTCATCGACAAGGTGCTCGTGCATCGCAGCCTGAGCACGCTGGACGTGCTCGCGATCGGGCTCGTGGCGATCGCCCTGTTCGAAGTCGTGCTCGGGGCGCTGCGAACCCATCTGTTCTCGCACACGACGAACCGGATCGACGTCGAGCTGGGCGCGCGCCTGTTCCGTCATCTGCTGGCACTGCCGATCGGCTATTTCCAGGCAAGGCGCGTCGGCGATTCCGTCGCCCGCGTGCGCGAGCTCGAGAACATCCGCAACTTCCTGACCAGCTCGGGCCTGACGCTCGTCATCGACCTGTTCTTCACGCTCGTCTTCGTCGCCGCGCTGTTCTTCTATTCGCCACTGCTGACATGGATCGTGCTGGCGTCGCTGCCCGTCTACATCGCGATCTCGGCCGGCGTGACGCCTCTGTTTCGTAGGTATCTCGACGACAAATTCGCCCGTGGGGCGGAAAATCAGGCCTTTCTGGTCGAGAGCGTGACCGCGGTCGAAACGCTCAAGGCCATGGCGATCGAGCCCCAAATGCAGCAGCGCTGGGAGGAGCAGCTGGCCGCCTATGTCGCGGCGAGCTTCCGGGTGCTGAATCTCGGCAACATCGCCAGCCAGGCCGTGCAGTTCGTCAGCAAGCTGGTGACCGCTTCGATCCTCTATGTCGGCGCGAAGCTGGTCATCGCCGGCGACCTCTCGGTCGGCGAACTCGTCGCCTTCAACCTGCTTGCCGGCCGCGTCAGCGGCCCCGTCCTGCGCCTGGCGCAGATCTGGCAGGATTTCCATCAGGCGCGGCTGTCGGTCGCCCGGCTCGGCGACATCCTCAACACCGCGCCCGAGCCTGCCTACAGCCCCAGCCGGACGGCACTTCCCTCGATCCGTGGCGACATCACCTTCGAGGACGTCACGTTCCGTTACCGCATCGACGGCCCTGAGATCCTCCAAAACGTCAGTCTGGACATCCCATCCGGGCAGATGATCGGGATCGTGGGTCCGTCCGGTTCCGGCAAGAGCACGCTCGCCAAGCTCGCCCAGCGGCTTTATGTGCCCGAGCGCGGCCGTGTCCTGGTCGACGGGGTCGATATCGCCCAGATCGACCCATCCTGGCTGCGCCGCCAGATCGGCGTGGTTCTCCAGGACAACGTCCTGTTCAACCGCTCGGTCCGCGACAACATCGCCCTGGCCGACCCTGCGCTTCCGGCGGAACGCGTGATCGAGGCCGCCAGACTGGCCGGGGCGCACGACTTCATCCTGAAGCTGCCGGAGGGCTACGACACGATCGTCGGCGAGCGCGGCGGCAGCCTGTCGGGCGGCCAGCGGCAACGCATCGCCATCGCCCGCGCCCTGGTGACCGATCCGCGCATCCTGATCTTCGACGAGGCCACGAGCGCACTCGACTACGAGAGCGAGCACATCATCCAGCAGAACATGGCGGAGATCGCTCGCTCCCGGACGGTGCTCATCATCGCACACCGTCTCTCGACGCTCAGGATGGCCGATCGCATCGTTACCATCGAGGGCGGCCGCCTGATCGAAGACGGCACGCATGAGCAATTGGTCCGGACCGGCGGCCGATACGCCACGCTGCATCGCCTCCAGTCCGGCTTGCCCGAACCCCGAAGCGCGCAAGCCGCGGCCACCCCGTCGGCACGGGCGTCTTCGGCCCCCAACCACGAGCGTCATCGAGAGATCGTCGGATGAACGTTCCTTCCACCGCACCGAGAACCGATGTGCTGAACTCGTCCTCCGAGGGCGAAGAACGCGGCGAACCAGAAACCATGCACACGCTTACGAACGATCAGTCGGGGCTTCTTGCCCTGCAGATGTTGCTGCGCCTGCGCGGCACCGTCGTCACGAAGGAAGATCTCGGCCAGCACATCGGCGATGGCGCCGTCGGCGTGGCCGATATCCTGCGCGCGGCGCAGGCTCATGGCTTCGCGGGCGAGGAGCTCTCGGCGACCTGGGACGAACTCGCCGATCTCGCCCTGCCCTGCATCGCGGTTCTTCAGGAAGGGGAATTCCTCCTGCTCGGAAAGGTCCATCACGAGAAGGCGGTCGTCGTGGCGGCCAGCGTCATGCAGCCCGCCGTGATGACGCGGACCGAATTCGAAGCCCAATGGAGTGGACAGCTTGTCCTGCTGCGGCAGGCCGAGGCGGCAGCCGAGCCCACGCCGCGCCGCGACAAGGCCGTGGCGATACAGGCGCGCCAGGCTCTGGCGATCACGACGCAATGGGGCGCGCGCAACACCCGCGCCGCCATGACGAGCCTCGCCACGCGCTCGCAGGCCCTTCAGCAGGCCATCATCGCGCGAGCCACCGATGACAATCGCCGGCGCACCGAGGAACTCGCATTCCTCCCGGCCGCGCTCGAAATCGTGGAAACGCCACCTTCGCCATTGGGGCGCACCATCGGCCTGAGCATCATCGCGATCTTCGCCGCCGCCCTGATCTGGGCCTGTATCGGCACGGTCGACATCGTCGCCATTGCGCCCGGCAAGATCGTTCCGAGCGGCCGCACCAAGATGATCCAGCCCTTCGAGACCGGAGTCGTCCGTGCGATTCAGGTTCGCGACGGCCAGAGCGTCAAGGCCGGCGACGTGCTGATCGACCTCGATACGACGAGCGTCGATGCGGAGCTCGGGCACATCCAGAGTGATCTGATGGCCGCGCGCCTGGACATCGCGAGGCTTCAGGCGGCGATCGCCGACAAGGCCAACCCCATTTCGGCATTTGCCCCGCCCGAGGATGCCCCCTCCGATCTGGTGCAGATCTACCGCGGCTTCCTCGTCAGCCAGAACAGCGAGCAGAAGGCCAAGCTCGCCGCCATCGATGGCCAACTCGCGCAGAAGGGGGCAGAACGGGACACGATCCAGGCCTCCGTCGACAAGCTGAAATCGACCATCGTGCCGCTCCAGCAGCGGGTCGAAATCCGCGAGCACCTCTTTCAGAAGGAGCTCGGGTCGAAGGTCACCTATCTGACCGAATTGCAGGACCTCGTCGGCCAGCGCCAGGATATCCTCGTTCAGGAGAAGCGCGGCTCGGAAACGAACGCTGCGGTCGCCGCCCTGACGGAAACGCGGACGAAGACCGAGGCCGAATACGAACGCGCCCTGTTCGACGACCTGACCAAGGCCCAGCAGAAGGCGGCCGGCCTCAAGCGAGACATCGTCAAGGCCGAGCAACGCAAGAGCCTGCAGAGGCTGACGGCACCGGTCGACGGCATGGTCCAGCAGCTCGCCGTTCACACGATCGGCGGCGTCGTCACCCCCGCGCAGACGCTGATGTTCGTCGTTCCGGCAGAGAGCCGGCTTGAAATCGAGGCGATGGTCTCGAACCGCGACATCGGCTTCGTCAGCGCCGGCCAGGAGGCCGCGATCAAGATCGACACCTTCAATTTCACGCGCTACGGCCTGCTGCAAGGCAACATCCTGAGCATTTCACAGGATGCGATCGCGCGTGACAAGGGCCCCGGCGGCGGCGACAAGACCTCGGGTGCAGCGAACGACAGCAGCGAGCCTCGCGGCCAGGAACTGCTCTACTCCGCGCGCATCGCCCTCGATCGCACGCAACTGGCGATCGAGGACAAGCAGGTCAGCCTGTCGCCCGGCATGGCCGTGACAGCGGAAATCAAGACCGGCCGCCGGCGGATCATCAGCTATCTGCTCTCGCCGCTCGCCCGCTATCGTCACGACAGCCTGCGGGAACGATAGGAGACCGCTCCCGTTTATCCTTGGACGGGACCGTTCGGATCGCGAGGGGGCGGAATATCGCATCCGCCCCGATGCCGGCCTCCCTTGGTCAAGAGCGCTTGGCCAAGGGGGCTAAACGAAGGGGGCTAAACGGAGGCCTGCTCGCGCACGGGCTCTGCCCGAACGCCGCGAGCCTTGGCGTTCGAGCGACCTGGCGTTCAGGCAAGCCGCCGTGTCGAGGTACCGGCCCGGCTGGGGGCCATGGCCGCTCGAATCTGGTTGTCGTAGCCGATCTCGCTGGTGCTCTCGATCCCGAGCAGCGCAGCGAGCCGCGAACGGGCCCGGTTGATTCTACTCTTGATCGTGCCGGTGGTGGTCCGGCACAGCGTCGCCGTATCCTCATAGGAGAGTCCGGCCGCGCCGACCAGCATCAGCGCCTCGCGTTGGTCGAACGGGATTTCCCCCAAGGCTACGCAGAACTCCTGATATTCCATCTGACCTTCCTGCTCCGGCGCCACGCGCAACGACTCGGAGTAGCAACCGTCCACGTCCTCCACCTCATGGCGCCGCCGGCGCAGGTCGGAGAGATAGCAGTTGCGCAGGATCGTCGTCAGCCAGGCGCCGAGTTTCGTGCCCGGCTGGAAGGTGTCGATCTTGCTGATCGCACGGAGCATCGTCTCCTGCACGAGATCGTCAGCCCTGTCCGCGCTTCGGCTGAGAGACATGGCGTAGGCGCGCAACTGCGGCGTGAAGGCCAGCATCTGCTGCTGAACGGACAGCTCGCCGGCTTCGTCCTTCCTCCTGGATCCATCGTCTCCAAAGGCCATCGTCGGTCTCCCACTCACATCCACGGGACGAAACAAGCCATCACTCGCAAGCGAAACGGGCTTGGGCTTCCGGCTGCGGAACTCGCGCAGCCGGGGCCGCTACTGCTTGACCTTGGCAGGCCTCATCGGATTGCCCTGTTCCTGCAGGCTGACGCCCACGGTACCTGGGAGAATGCTGCGTTGGACCCGAAGCACATCGCCGGGCAGGAGTTCGGTGTGCTCCTCCGCGTCGATCGTCCGCGCCTTCCCGTTCTCCACGCGAACCACGGCCAGGCTGCGGGTTTCGACCGCACCGTCGGAGTTCCCGACCAGCGTCGGGATGGTCACCTGCGCCTCGACCAGGAGGCTCCGGTTGGTGTCGAACTTGACGCCGATCTCGTCGAGATCCATCCGGATCTTCTGCACCTCGGCGGTCAGGGTCACATTGCGCTCGCTCTTCAGCTCGAAGATCCGCTGATCGGCCTGGGTGATGTTCTGATGCGTGCGCAGGATCAGCATCTGGAAGCCCTGCTCATTCGACTCGAGCTGGGCCTGCATCCGCTCCAGGTTCGCCACGCGGCTCAGCGTCGTCAGGCCGCGCCTGACCAGACTCCGGACCTCCACCAGTTCCCTTTCGACGCTGGCCGATTGGGCCTTGTTGGCCTGGATCTGACGCTTGATGATCTCGATCTCGCGCTCATACAGCTTTCGGTTCTGCCCCAGGCTGTCGATCTGGGTTTTCAGCGCATCGACGCGAATGTTCAAGAGCGAGCGCTCCTCGTCGAGCAATTGCCTCAGCCCGGAATCGCCTTGCGACCGCATGACGAGATCGGCCGGAAACTGGATATCGCTCTTCATCATCAGTTCGGCGTTCAGGCGGGACCGGCGCGCCGTCAGCTGGTGGTGGCGCTTGACGAGATTCTGCATGTCGCCGGATATGGTGATGCTGTCGCGATCGAGCCGCATCAGTCCGGGGTCGTTGAACCGCAGCCAGCCGCCGGCCAGGCTGACCACCTGCAGCACGGTCATGCCCGGGCGGAACTGGTACTCGCCGGGCTTCTGGACATCCCCGAGTATGTAGACCGGCCGCGTTTCGAGAACCTCGACCGAGGTGCCTGGCTTGTCGGAAATGCCCGAACTCACGAAACGCTCGGAAATCTGGTTCGCGATCTCCTTGGCCGAAAGGCCATTGACCGGGATATCCCCCACCGGCGCGATCGAAATCGTGCCGTTCGCGCGAACTTTGTACTCGCCGCTCAGCTCGGGATACTGAAAGATCTTGATCCTGAGCTTGTCATCGGCGCGAACGATATACTCGGACGCCGCCTGAGCGGCATTGGCGCCGAACAGCAATAGGGCCAGATAGGCCGATCCGGCGAGATAAGTCCATGAACGGTTCCGTTTCATTGTAGCCCCTCTCCGCTTCATGAGTGTCTGGCAACTGGGTGGGTTGGCGTGGCAGGCGAGAACAGGCGCTGTCGGGCGGCCGTCAAGACTTCCGCCTTCCAGAATTTGTCTCCGAAGAGTCCGATCATCCGGTCGTCGACCATGTTCAGGACAGCTCCGATGAAGTCCGATGAGGCAGCGCCCGATATGGCGAAGGCGCGCTCGATCCGGACCATCTCCGCGCCGCCCCACTTCATCACCAGCAGGATCCCGTCGACGGTGCGCGCCACCATTCGAAACTCTGCGCCGCTTTCGAGAGGCGGCAGGCTGACGACGATCAGATCGTAGGCGGCCAGTGCTGTCCGACCACAATGCGCCCGCCAGTCGGCGCCGCCCTTGTCGCCGGGAGTCGACGCCGCGAGCACATCGAGACCGTTGCCGGCGCCGCTCCGAATATGGCCGCCGCATGGCTGCAACTGCGGATCGGAGAGTTCCGCCGGCCCGAACTGCGCCTCGCCCTCCACCAGCAGGACTTTCCTCTGGCTGCGGGCCGCGATGCGCGCGAGTTGCCTTGCCACGGTCGTCGCACCCTCTCCGGCCGTCGGCGAGGCGATGCCGACGATGCGCGCCCCCGCAGCCTCGAGCGCCGCCGTCGCGCGCAGAAGCGTCTGCTGCTGCAAGGGAACCGGCAGGAGCGGATCGTCGTCGCCGTCAAGCTGCTTGCCGGGCTCGCTCCGGCTCGAGGCCGCCACTCTCCTGGATTTGAGCAACGGAATTGCACCGATGCATTCGAGGCCCAGATTCTCGACCTGACCGGCGGTGCGGATCGTCCTGTCCTTGAAATCCAGCAGCAGAGCCAGCACCGACCCGATCATGGAACCAGCCATGATCGCGGCCAGCATGACGAGGATCTTCCGCGGCCCGTCCGGCCTGTCGGGAGCAAGGGCCGGCGTGATCAAATAGGCACTGGGCCCCAACCCCTGCAGCCGCTCCCGCAGCAAAGGCGACCTGTCGCCGCCCTGCTCTGGGCCGCCACGCCCCTGAATCAAGGCTTGGCCGATGGCATTCGCAATGCGCGTGGACTTGTCCGGATCGGATGTCTTCACGCTGACGAGGACGGTATGGCTGGTCCCGACCCGCTTGACGGTGACTTGCCGGGCAAGGGCCTCGACGGCCAGGTCTCGAGCGACATCCTGGGCCAGGCCTTGGGCGGCATCTTGGGCGGCATCCTGCGGGACGCCTCGCTTGCTGCTCCCCTCGTCGGACGCGGTTCGCGGCTCGCCGGTCAGCGACGGCCCCGAAAGCCACTGCACGATCCTGCGAAGCGGTGTCGTCGCCGGCGCGAATTCCGGGTCGTCGGTCAGGTTCAGCGATCGTACGACTTTGGCCAGGGAGCCGCGGGAGCGAATGATCTCGCTCTCGTTCTCGACCTGCGTGAGATCGGCCCGCCCTAGCGAAATGACGAGATCGGGACCAGGCTGGACTTCCTTGACATAGATCAGGAGCTGGGTCGACGCCGTATAGCTCGGCGGCCTGAGCGCAATGAAGGAAAGGCCCAGCGCGACCGAGACCGCAACGCACGTGCCGACCAGTTTCCAGCGACGACGCAGACTGAGAAAGTCTAGCGTCGTCAATGTCTGGCGCTCTGAAAATGTCTGGCGCTGGTCAATATAGACAGACATTGGAACTTCCGATCTCTATGCACCTACCGTTCCATTTTCGAAATGACGCTTCTCAATGGGAAAGACAGGTCAAAAATATTGGTTCATTTGAAACTCAATCCAGAATATGTTCTTTGACTAAAATAAAATAATCTGATTCGAAATTTATTGAACTTTTGACGACGCGACTTCGATGGATCGATGATCTTTCGGGTTTGGCAGGCTCAATTCGACGCGATCGGACTCGAGAACGCGCGCCGACTTCATCCAGACAAAGGCCTTGTTCCAGACCTCCCAGTTTATGCACTCCATGATGATCCGGTAATCGTCTGAACTGAGCCGGCGAAGGATCAACTCCGCAACCATGCGTGCCTGGTCGCCGCCCGCATGGCTTCGGGCTACGTCGGATGCCCGGGGAAGCTCGCGACCGGCGAGAAACGATGAGGAAAATCCCTCCTGCGCCGGGCGATCAGTCGTCTTTGCCTTCGCTCTCGTATCGGAAACCTGGGAATGCAGCTCGCTGCGCGACACGCGCTCGCCGTTCTCCAGACGCTTCAGGATCGTGTTGCGAACCGCCGGAGGGGTCGTCTTGGAAAGATAGACGCGAAGGGTCGATGGAACCATCAGCGCGACGAGCTTCGTGTTCGCATCGGAATCCGCCTCCCGCGCAAGCTTCATCAAGTCTTGCGCGGTCCTGATCTTGAATTCACAAGCCTTCTCGACCCATTTGACGAAAACGCCGTGAGGCAATCTCTCCTTGACGCGAAGCAATTCGCGCCCGATCTCGACGGCATGTTCGGTCGCGGCCCGACGAAGAGCCTTGATCTTCTGCGCAGCGTCCTGCAACTCCGTCGCGGAAATCTGTGCCGCAGAGATTTGTGCGCTCGGAAACACGACTGCCCCCTACTCAACCCAGAACAATTGCAAAGAAGCTTACGCTTGGTGCACTGCACGGTGAAGCGAGCAAAGGGGTTCCCGCCGACGCAAAGGAGGTAACCCTTTCAGATTACCTCGGCTCTCGCCTCCACCGTCGACCACCGCAGCTGAGGCGGTCGACGGTATCGACGCCGCGGCCAGGCCCGAGGCGCGCCAAAACCCGATGGGCTCGGCGCTGGCGCCATCCTCTCCCCACCGCCGCTGCGAACTCCATCGCCGCATGGACCACCCGAAAGAGGCAGTCGAGCCATCCCTGGAGGATTCGCACCCGAATGGCATCGGGGCACGAGCGGAACATCGAAGTTCGAGGAGCCGGATTCGACCGAATGAAAACGGTTGGCAGTTGTGAATCTACGATTGGATTTCACATCGATGGCCGCTCAGATGGGTGCATTCGGCATCTTCGCGATCCGGCGGCACCGCCGGAATGGCGTCGCAAACGGCTGAAGCCGGCGAGCCATGCGTCGATCGCTTCAGGTCAGGCCGATCCTGCGCCCACCATCGCGAAACAGCTGCGCGCCTTCGGGCGTGAAATGCATCGCAGTGAGGAAGTCCTCGATGCCGTAGCGTGGCAGCGCCCGCCGGATCGTCGCCAGATAGAGCTGCGCCTGGTCGAACCGCCCGGCGAGCCCCAGCGACAGCGCGGCGATCGCCAGGATCTGCGCATGCGCGTTCGGGCGGGCCGCGGCCCTGATCGCCCAGTCGGCGGCCTCGTCGAAGCGCCCGAGGCGGACCAGCGCCATGGCGCGGGCGCCGAGCATGCCGAACAGCATCGGGTCGTAGGGGCTGAGCTGGCGCGAGTGATCCGAGGAGGCGATCGCGGCGGTGGCATCGCCGGCCTGCGAATGGACGAAGGCCAGCGCATAATGCCCCTGGGCGAAGTTCGGGCTGAGCGCGATCGCCTGCTCCAGCTCCGTGACAGACTGGTCGAGGCGGCCGCGCAGCCAGAGCGCCCGGCCCATCGCCCAATGCGCCGCCGGATCGCGGTCATCGACCATGAGGCTCTGCCCGGCCGCCGCGAAGGCGAGATCGATCTGCGGCGCGCGTGCCGTCCAGCCCTGGAAGGCGTTCTGGAAATAAGTGAAGGACAGGCCGGCATAGGCGCGCGCGAAAGTCGGATCGAGCGTGATCGCCCGCTCGAAGAAAACGCGCGCCTTGTCGTTGTCGGCCTGGTTGAAGCGGTACATGTGCCAGAGGCCGCGATGATGCGCCTCCCAGGCGTCGAGGCCGTTGGGCGGCTTCAGGATCGCCCGGTTGCGCTCGGCCGCCTCGACCTCGCTGGCGATGCAGGCGACGATGCGGTCGCCGATCTCGTCGAGAACCGCGAAAGTGTCGTCCGCCGCCCGGTTGAAGATCTCCGCCCAGACGACGCGGCCGTCTTCCGTCTCGGCCAGTTCGACGGTAATCGTCAGGCGCCCTCCCTGGCGCCGCAGCGATCCGCTGACGACATACCGGACCTTGAGCATGCGGCCGGCCTGCTGCGGGCCGATATGCCGCTCGTGCAACCTGAAGACGGAGCCCTGCGCGATCACGAAGAGGCAGCGCAGCTTCGCCAGCCGCGTGATCACGTCACGGACGAGCGCAGCCCCCGCCCCGCCATCCTCTCCGGCCGCGGGGGACTGGTCGATGAACGGCATCACGGCGATCGAGGCCCGCTGCCCCGCGATGCCGGCGGCTCCGCGATCCTCTGTCATGCCGGCGTCCGGAGCGCTGGCAGGAACCGCGGCGACGACGGCCTGCGGGCGCTCGGAGTCCCGCACTTTGGCCGCAGCCCAGGCCTGGCGCAACGGCGCAGCGTCGAAGCCTTCCGCCTCGAACAGGCGGCTCGCTGCCGCCAGATGCGCGTCGCCGTCGCCAAGCTGGCCGTGGCGCGCCAGCCTTCCGAACAGGAAGCCATGCGCGTTCAGATCGAACGGAGCCAGTTCCAGCCAGTGCTCCAGATGGCCGTCGCCCTGGTCCTCATCGCTCGCGACGAGCCTTTCCAGCAGGGCGATATGGATGGAATGGAAGCGCCGCCGCTGCGCCACGAGCCAGTTGCCGAAGGCCGGGCAGCGGTCGATTTCGAGGCCATCGAGAAACTCGCCCTCGAAGAGCGCCGCAAGGGCTCTCGCCTGCGCCGGGCCGAGCGAGCCGAGGCCCGCCTGGCTCGCATGCGCGATGTCGCGCGCATCCATGCTGCAATCCGACAGGTCGAGCCGCACCGTGTCGGACTGCGCGCGGAGTCTTTGCCTGCCGGGCTCGTCGACGAGATGCCTGATCTTGCTCAGGCACCAGCGCAATTCACCGCGCGGATCGTTGGGAACGTCCCAGAGCAGTTCGCAAAGCCTCGTCCGCGAGACGGCTTGCGGCGCCAGCGCGAGATAGCCGAAGAGTGCGCGGACCTTCCGCGAGCCCGGAAGCGCCAGAAGCGTCCCGTTTTGCCGGATGGCAAGCGCTCCGAGCAGCCGCACCTGCAAGGCGGTGCTCGCGCCGGGGACGTTGGCGAGGTCGGATTCCACGGCCATTTCCACACCGGCTCCCACGCTCGTTTCCACGAGTGGCCAGTAGTCTTCGCGGCATCGTCGCAGCGTTCGCGACGACAGGCCTGTCCCTGCGGGTCGCAGGCATCGGCCGCATCATAGCAGTACGGCCACTCATAGGGAGAGCGAACGATGTCAGCTACCGCCACGATCCAGAGCCAAGCCGCACCGACCGTCGATTTCGCCGCGATCAAGACCCGCCAGCACGGCGCCTGGTCGTCCGGCGATTATGCCGTCGTCGGCACCACCCTGCAAATCGTCGGAGAGAACCTTTGCGAGGCCCTCGACCTGCGAGCCGGGCAGACGGTGCTCGACGTCGCCGCCGGCAACGGCAATGCGAGCCTGGCCGCCGCACGGCGCTGGTGCAAGGTGACGAGCACGGACTATGTCGGCGCCCTGCTCGACCGGGCCCGCGAGCGGGCCGGAGCCGAGCGCCTGGAGATGGTGTTTCGCGAGGCCGATGCGGAGGCCCTGCCCTTCCCGGATGCCAGCTTCGACGCGGTGCTCTCGACCTTCGGCGTGATGTTCACGCCCGACCAGGAGCGCGCCGCCGGCGAACTCCTGCGCGTCTGCCGGCCCGGCGGCAAGATCGGGATGGCCAACTGGACGCCCGAGGGCTTCATCGGCCAGCTCTTCAAGACCATCGGGCAGCACATGCCGCCGCCGGCCGGCGCACGATCGCCGGCGCTGTGGGGCACACGGGCGCGGCTCGCCGAGCTCTTCCCGGCTCGCGAGGCCACGATCGAGGCGACGGAACGCCATTTCGTCTTCCGCTACCGCTCGCCGGAGCATTGGCTCGAGGTCTTCAGGGGCTATTACGGCCCCCTGCTCAAGACCTTCGCGGCCCTGGCGCCGCCGGCCCAGCAGGCGCTGGAGCAGGACCTGAAGGCGTTGATCGCCCGGTTCAACCGGTCCGGAGACGCAACGGTTGTCGTCCCGAGCGCCTATCTGGAGGTCGTCGTCACGCGGCGCTGACGGAGGCTCGACACCCGACTATACCGCGGCCGGGCGCATGGTTAAGATTGTATGCTTCATGCTGACCGGCAATGTTGGTTGGAAGGAGAGACGGCCTTGCGCTTCGTGCCCTCCGCCTTGGCCGCCCCCGTCCCTCGAATGAGGCGGCGCGACGTCGTCGCGCTCCTCGGCGGGGCGCTGGCATCGTGGGCTCTGCCCGCCCACGCGCAGCAGCCCCCGATGCCGGTGATCGGCTATCTCGGCTCGGAAACGCCCGACCGCTACGCCAGCCGTCTTGCCGCCTTCCGGGCCGGACTGGCCGAGGCCGGATATTTCGAGGGGCGCAATGTCGCCGTCGATTATCTTTGGGCCGAAGGCCAGTACCGCCGCTTGCCGACGCTGGCGAAGGATCTGGCCGACCGCCAGGTCAACGTGATCGTCGCGCCTGGCGGCGCCGAGGTCGCGCTCGCGGCCAAGGCAGCGACCTCCGTCATTCCGATCGTGTTCGAGATGGGAGGCGACCCCGTTGCGCTGGGTATCGTGGACAGCCTGTCCCGACCGGCCGGCAATCTGACGGGCGTGTCCAGCCTGAGCGTCGAGGTCTCGCGCAAGCGGCTGGAGTTCATGAGCGAGCTGCGCCCGGACATCAAGCTCTTCGCGATCGCCGTCAATCGGGCGAGCCCGACGGCAAAGTCGCAACTGGCAAGCCTCCGGGCTGCTGCAGACAGTCTCGGCCTGGAACTGCGCGTCCTCGAGGCCAGCGCCGAATCAGAATTCGACGCCCTGTTCAGCGCGGCCCTCGACATGCGTGCCGGCGGCCTGGTCTTCACCTCCGACCCCTACTTCGCCTATCGCAGCCCGCAGCTCGCGGCGCTCGCCGTCGCCCGCGCCGTGCCGGCAATCATGCAATCGCGCGACTTCCCGCTTTCCGGCGGGCTGATGAGCTATGGCGGCGATTTCGAACAGTCTCACCGGCACAGCGGCATCTATGCCGGCCGTATCCTCAAGGGCATGAAACCGTCGGAACTTCCGGTCCAGCGCGTCACCAAAGTCGAGATGTGCATCAATCTGAAGACCGCCCGGACCCTCGACCTCGCCGTTCCGCCCTCGCTTCTGAGCAGCGCCGACCTCGTGATCGAATGAGCCCCCGACCGCATGAGCTGGCCGGCATGCCGCCCGGGAGGCAACACCTTGTCCGATCCCCGCGCCCCACCGCGAATGTCGCTGTTCAGCAAGTATTTCCTCGCATTGTTCGCGGCGGTGGTCGTGCCGCTCCTGATCGCGGGCGGGAGCCAGGCCTGGTTCGGCTATCGCGACCGGCGAGCCGGCCTGAACGACTTGCTCGATGCCGAGGCGCGGGCCGCGGCGGCCAGGATCCAGGATTTCATGGAAGGCATCCGCGACCAGCTCGGCTGGACCGTGCAACTGCCCTGGTCCGAGATCGCCAATGAGAGGCGCAGGCTCGACGCCCTGCTCCTGCTGCGCCAGGTCCCGGCGGTCCTCAGCCTCACCCTGGTCGATGCCGCCGGCAAGGAGCGCCTCTTCGTATCCCGTATCGGCCTCAACCGGATCGAGGGCGGCGACGACCGTTCCGCCGATCCGGCCGTGACCGGGGCCCGCGAGGACCGCGCCTGGTTCGGGCCCGTGACCTTCCAGCGCGGCTCGGAACCCTTCATGACGGTTGCAGTCTCTGGCAATCGCTCCGCCGCCGGCATCGCCGTGGCCGAGGTCAACCTCAAATTCATCTGGGACGTGATTTCGGCGATACGGGTCGGGCGCACCGGCGAGGCCTTCGTGCTCGACCGGCAGGGCCGCCTCATCGCTCATCCCGACATCAGCCTGGTGCTGCGCGCCGACGATGCCGCGACGCAGCCGCTGCGGGATCTGCGGGCAGCCATTCTGGCTCGCCCCGGCGAGGCGATCGCCGGCCGCGACCTGGCGGGCGGCACGGTGCTGGCCGCGATGGCGCCGATCTCCGCGACCGGCTGGAGCGTCATCGTCAGCCAGCCTCTCGCCGAGGCCTTCAGCCCGATCTACGCCGCCCTCTGGCGCACGCTGGGCCTGCTCGTGGCCGGCGCCGCCCTG
Organism: Allobosea sp.; assembly: GCA_036525085.1. Classification (GTDB taxonomy): domain Bacteria; phylum Pseudomonadota; class Alphaproteobacteria; order Rhizobiales; family Beijerinckiaceae; genus Allobosea. The sequence goes on along the minus strand of DATDBB010000451.1, from coordinate 9,824 downwards.
GCGGCGGCCCTCGCCTACTGGCTGACCCAGCGCATGACCCGGCCGATCCTGCTGCTCGAAGACGGGGTCGCCCGGATCGGCGCCGGACAGTTCGACCACCGCATCGACATCATGACAGGAGACGAGCTGGAGCGACTCGCGGCCCGTTTCAACGAGATGGCTGGCGAATTGGCGGTTTCGCAGGAGCGCTCCGAGCGCATCAGCCGGCTCAAGCGCTTCCTCGCGCCGCAGGTCGCCGAACTGGTCGACCGGAGCGGCGACGACCATGTGCTCGATGGCCGGCGCGTCGAGGTCGTCGTGGTCTTCTGCGACCTGCGCGGCTTCACCGCCTTCTCGGCACGCGCCGAGCCCGAGACCGTCATCCATCTGCTGGGCGAGTATTATGACGCTCTCGAAAGAGTGGTCGGCAGGCATGGCGCGACACTGACGAACTTCTCCGGCGACGGCGCGATGGTGCTCGTCAACGCGCCGGTGCCCTGCCCCGATCCGGCCCTGCGCGCCGTGGCGATGGCCCGCGACATGCAGTCGGACGTGCAGAAGCTCCTGGCCCGCCGCCAGGAGCTGGACCACCGGCTCGGCTTCGGCGTCGGTCTCGCGATGGGGCCGGCGACCGTCGGGCGGATCGGCTCCGAAGGCCGCCTCGACTACACCGCGATCGGTAATGTGGTGAACCTCGCCGCGCGGCTGTGCTCCGGCGCCTATGACCGCGAGATCCTCGTCGATCGCGTCGCGGCGGACGCGGTCGGCAGGCGCCTGCCGCTGGTCGAGTTGGCTCCCCGCGCGCTGAAGGGGTTCGACAGGCCCGTATCCGTCTTCGCCGCCGCCGTGCTCACCCCGCACGCCGCGCAGCCGCCGGGATAGCGCAGCGGCCGCTCCGGTCAGATCGCCCCGGCCTTCGCCAGCCGCCTCAACTCGTCGATGTCATGGATCAGCAGTTTGCCGCGCCCCGGGGAGAGAACACCGCTCCGTCTCCAGCCCTGCAGCTGGCGGTTGACCGTTTCCCGCGTCACCCCCGCAAGTGAGGCCAGTTCTTCCTGCGAGGCATGCACCTCCGTGCCGTAATCCGTCGCGAGCATCAGGATGCGGCGCGCCAGCCGCGTCTCGGCGGGCAGGAAGGTGGCTTCCTCCATCCGCTCGATGATGTCGCGCAGACGGGCACAGAGAAGCTCGATCAACTGCAATGCGATCGAGGGGTCGCTCTTGAGCAGGTTCATGAGATCGCGCCGCGGCAGGAAGAACATCTCGGTGTCCTCCATCGCCACCGCATCCGCCGTTCGCGAGCGCCCGTCAAGCAGCGCGATCTCGCCGAAGACGTCGCCGCCTCCGAGAACATTCATCGTCATCTGCTGCCCGAGATCATCCGTCGTTCCGATCCGGATCAATCCGCGCCGGATGGCATAGAGCCCATCGCTCGGATCGCCCTTCAGGAACAGCACCTCGCGGGCCGCGAGATGATGCGGCTTGCAGATGCTCGCGATCCTTTCGAGCGTCTCCTGGACCAGGCCCGAGAAGAACGGGTTCGCCGACAGGAGGCTCGCAATGCGATGATGTCCGTCGTTCATCTCGCGCCCCCGACGAGCGGCTGCGCCGGGCAGCCTGAGCTTATGTGACCCAGCGCACAGAACGCGAAGCCGGAAAGTCCCAGAAACCCTCGCCGATCAGCCACCATGATCGCCCATCGCGATCAGGGACAAGGCCGATCAAGGAGGGGAGTTGCATCGTGTACAGTGCCACAAACCATCGTCAAACGCCCTTGAAACTAGCAGATCTGGAGCCGCTGCGCGACATCGCGCCGGCCGCCCGCGCCGGTGAATGCCCGTTCCTGGCCCGGTTGTCGCGGCAAGCCGGACAACTCCGTCACTGGCTGTTCCGGACGGGCGACGATCGGCGTGCCGGCTTCGACGTGGAGCCTCTCGACGATCATACCCTGAGCGACATCGGAATACCCCGCATCGAGGCATTATATTGGGATCCGAAGTGACGCGAGCAGATGGCTGATTTGTCTCGACAATTGCGATCTGCCGCCATGCTCGTCCGCAGGCCGTTGCGGCCGCCCGCCGGCCGCAACGCACGCAAACGTGTTCGACCACGGTCGCTCGCTACGCCCCCAGCCTCGAAGCCATTCAGCATAGAGGTGGACCGCACACGTCTCTCATGCCAGCATTCAGCGAAGCTTGATCCTGCACTGGCCGTCTCGACCGGCGCTGTCCGGTCTGGATGTGAGAGCTTCGTAGCGACGATGCAACGCCATCTGACCGCCATTCTCTCCGCCGACGTCGTCGGGTACATGCGCCTCAGCGAGGCGGCGGAGGAAGCGACTCATCATCGCCTGATGAGCCTGCGCTCCAGCCTGATCGACCCTTGCGTCCAGAAGCATGAGGGGCGGATCGTCAAGAACACCGGCGACGGTTTCCTGGCGACCTTCGACAGCGCTTCCGCGGCGACCCGCTGTGCGCTGGGCCTGCAGCGCGCGCTCGCCGTCGCGACCGCCGACCAGCCGCCTGCGCTTCGCATCGCGTTCCGGATGGGCATCCATCTCGCCGATGTCATTCTCGAGAACGACGACATCTTCGGCGATGGCGTCAATGTCGCCGCCCGGCTGCAATCCTATGCCGAGCAAGGCGGCGTGATCATATCCAAGGCCGTGTTCGAGCGGGCCGACGACGAATCCAGGTCGCTCGCCTTCGACATGGGCGAAATCTACCTGCGCAATCACAAGCGGCCGGTGCGGGTCTTCGCCCTTCGCGCCGACGCGGGAGCCGGACCCGCCCGCAAGATCGGCGAGAGCCATGCCGACGCCGATGCGCGGGCCTCCATAGCGGTCCTCCCCTTCCGGATGAACGGCTCGAGCCCCAACAAGGCCTTCGTCGCCGACGGCGTCGTCGACTCGATCATCCAGTCGCTGTCCGGCCTCAAGGACCTGTTCGTCATCTCGCGCGGCTCGACGCTGGAATACGGCCGGCGGCGGGTCGACCCGGTCGCGATCGGGCGCAAGCTCGGCGTGCGCTACGTCATGGACGGCACCGTCGCTCTCTCCGAGGGCCGGGTGCGGATCAGCACCGAGCTGATCGCCAACGAGAACGGCGCCGTGGTCAGCGCCGATCATTACGATGGCAGGATGGCCGAACTGTTCGAGTTGCAGGACCGCATCTCGCTGAAGCTCGTCCGGACCATCGCGCCCCATGTCCGCGAGCGCGAGCTGCGCCGGGCCCTGCGCCAGCACCCCCAGAACATGACCGCCTACGACCTGCTGCTCCAGGCGCTCGACCTGCTCTACAAGATGGACCCCGACAGCTTCGCCCGTGCGCGCGGGCTGTTGCAGCAGGCCATGACGCTGGACCCATCCTATGGGCCGCCCTTCACCTATGCCGCCCTTTGGCATGTCTTCCGCGTCGGCGAACTCGGATCGCCCGATCCTGAAGGGGACGCCCGGGAGGCGGTCGAGCGGGCGCTCGCGGCGATCGAGCGCGATGGCAACGACGCGCTCGCCCTGGCGGTCTACGGCCATGTCCAGGCCTTCCTGCTACGAGATTTCGTGACCGCACAGCGCTTTCTCGATCGCGCGATCGAGGCGGGGCCGAGCGTCGCCATGGCCTGGACGATGAGCAGCGCGACCCGCGGCTTCGTCGGCAACGGGCCGCTGGCGGTGCAGCACGGCGAGAATGGTCAGCGTCTGGCGCCGGCCGACCCCTATCGCTTCTGGCACGAGGGCATGCTCGCCCAGGCGCATTACATCAATGGCGACTACGATCAGGCCGTCGCCTGGGCGCGCAGCGCCGTCGCTCACAACCCCTCGATCCGCTTTACATTGCGCACGCTTGTCGCCAGCTTGGTCGCCGCTGGCCGCCTGGCGGAGGCCGCGAGCGCGGCCGACCGCCTGATGCTGGTCCAGCCCGATTTCCGACTGACCTCCTACGCCCCGCGCTGCCCGTTCGTGCCATCCGTTCTGGAGCCATGGATCGAACATCTGCGCGAGGCGGGACTGCCTGACTGAGCTGAAGCCTACGACTTTGCCGAAACAGCAATCGTGCGGGGGGCGCCATGACCGGCAATACGGGAAACACGGGGAATACCGGGAACACCGGCAATACGGGAAACGCCGGCATCAGCGGCGACATGGGAGGCGGCTGGTTCGTGCCCGACAGGGCCGATTTCCCCTTCGTGATGGAATCCTATCCCAGCGGGCCGGGGACGGTCGGCCGCATCGCCGACCTTTGCCGGACGGTGCATATCCGCGACGAGTCCAACGGCTCGAGACGAAGGGTCCGCTTCCGCAGCGCCGATGCCGATGACGCGCCCTCGGTCGAGTTCGACGACAACAACTGGGGCGCGCGCTGGTACGCCTTCAAGGTTCTAGCCCGCTTTGCCGACAGCTGGTCGCCGGGTGCGATCCACGACGATCTCGTCGACATCCTTCTCGATCTCAACAGCTACGTCGATCCGAGCGTGCCGACATCGCCGACGAAGCAGGCCGTCGAGATCGACATCCTTCGCGCCATGGCGCGCGACGAGCGGGCTTCGGCGCTGGGCGAGATTCTGACCCAGGACGTCGAATTCATCACGGCCTTCATGGGATTGCTGGCGATGACGCCCGGCTCGCATCCGCGCACCTTCCGGGTCCTGCACATCGCGAGCCTGATCGGATCGTTCACGGCGCTCCACTTCAAGCATGAGTTCAACCGGCCCCGCCCCTCCTGGGAATGCCCGGCGCTCCTGCCGCCGGTGCCGGTGCCCGGCCACTCCTCCTATCCGAGCGGCCACGCGACCCAGGCCCATCTGATCGCGCTCTGCATGCAGCACGTCCTGGAACTGGTCGATCCGCCCCTGCCCCCGGACGACATCAAGGCCTCGGTGGAGGCGCTGCTCGCGCTGGCGCGCCGCGTCGCGCGCAACCGCGAGATCGCCGGGCTGCACTATCCGAGCGATTCCGCGGCCGGACAGGCGCTCGCGCAGGCTGCTTTCGACGTCCTGACGGAACCTGATACGCAGGATTCCGCCGGCTACGCGATCAGGCCGTTCGGCCGCGCCGTGATCGCGGCCGCGAGGCGCGAATGGACTCCCGACAGGAGTTTCCCATGACGCCCGGCCACGGCGGACACGATGGACGCGAACCGGACCTGCCGCGGCGAGCCCGTATCGAGACCTACGGCGTGCCGCGCGACGACTTCGTGCCGTCGCGCGCCCCCGACAGCGCGCTGATCCGCCTCGGCTTGCCGACGCTCAACGCCATGGCGTCGAACCCGAAGGCGACGGCCTTTCGCCGCGCCTATCTGCGGGGAGCGGTCGACGGCCGCCCTCACCATTACATGCCGGCCCTGGCCATGGCCGAAATGGCGCGGGCCGCTGCCGTGATCCCTCGCGCGGCGCCCACCGCGCAGCCGGCGCAGAAGAGCGTCAACTGGTCGGGCGGCTACCTGACGCCTCGCGACGGCCACAGCTTCGTCTCGGTGATGGCCGACTGGACCGTCCCGACGGTGTCCGCCCCGCCCGGCGGCACCGGACCGGAATACCGCAGCTCGACCTGGATCGGCCTCGACGGCCAGCGAGCCTATCTCGATTCCTCGCTGCCCCAGATCGGCACCAGCCAGCGCTGCACGAGCGGGGCGGCGGCGACGGCGCAATACGGCGCCTGGTTCCAGTGGTGGGCCCGCGGCCAGGTGACGGAGGAGGAGCCCCTCGCCCTGCCCGTCGACCCGGGCGACGTGATCAGCGCCATCATCACGGTGTTCGACGAGACCTCGGTCGTCTGTAATCTCAGGAACGTCACCAGGGACATCACGCTGGAGGCCTTCAAGGCCTTTGCGCCGGGCCCATGCCGCATCAGCGGCGCCACGGCCGAATGGATCATGGAACGTCCGAGCCCGCCATTGTCGGATGGCTGGGAGGCCTTTGAGCTTCCCGTCTACACGCCCTTCGCCTTCACCGCCTGCATCGCCGAGTCGCAGGCTCCCGCAAGCACCGCCCTGCATGATCGCGACCTGGAGGGTTCACGGCTGATCCGCATGTGCGCGATCGACGCCGCCCCGACGCGCGTTCGCACGGTCTCGACCGCCCGCCGCGTCATCACGCCCACGCAGAAGCTCGCCTTGAGCTATGTCGCGCCTTAGGGCATCGGCCCGAGACGTGGAGTGCGGCTCTCGAAGAAGCCGATGCAAGAACAAGGGGCCGCGGCCCGTCACCGCTCCGGCTCACCGTCGCGCCGCTCATGCTGGCTAGTCGAGACGACATTGTCCCGCAGGCGCCTGACCATCAGGCGCGTCACCGACAGCGCCATCTTCGGGAACTCGGCGAGCAGCGCCAGGAAGACGTCCTTGCGCAGCTTCAGCGCGTCGACGGCGGAGGTCGCGACCACGGTAGCCGAGCGGGGATCGTCCGTGACGAGACCCATCTCGCCGACGATGGCGTTCTGGGCGAGGCTCGACACCCATACTGGCTCGCCGCTGCCGGCTGCGATCATGACATCGGCGGTGCCCGAGAGCAGGACATAGGCCGCATCCGATTCATCGCCCTGCCGGAACAGCACATCGCCCGTAGCAAAGGCGACGCGTTCGCCGGTGAAGGCGAGCAGCTTGAGACGCGCCGTGTCGAGGTCGCCGAAGATCGGCACCGCCCGCAGGACGCGGATCTCCTCGGTGTCGATCCGTGCGGCCCTGTCGGCTTCGGCCTCTACCGGCTCCGGCCATTCCGCGGCCAGAGCCGCCCCGGCGCCGCTCTGCACGCTCGACAGCCTGGCGCCTTCGAAGGCGATGTGCAGGTCATAGCCCTGGTCGGAGGCCAGATCGCGCCCGGCGACGATCACCGTCCGCCCAGCCATCGCCGCCCGGACGCGCTTGAGGATCTGCCGCGCATCGCCCTGGCCGAAGGCTCCGAAAGCGTTGTTCAGAATGAGCAGTTGCGGCTGCTTGATCAGGCAGCGCGCCAGGGCGACCTGGGTCTTCATCGCCGGGAACAGCAGCCGGCCCGCATAGCCGGCCGGCTGTTCGAGGCCGCAGCGATAGATGTCGGCATCCAGCCCGAGCTCCGCCAGCGTATCGCGGATGACCTCGTCGGCCACCGCCGCGTCATGCGCCACCGCGCCGAACAGGACATTGTCGCGCACGGGCGCTGCCGCGCAGTAGCGCTGCGGCTCGTAGAAGGCGATCGAGTGGGCGGAATCGGCCGGCGCCCGTTCGTGAAAGGCCGATCGCGCCGCCAGGATACGCCCCTCGATCGCCGGGTCCAGCAAGCCGAGACGGTGTCGCGGCTCGATATAAAGAAGAGCTAGCCCGATCAGCCGCGTGCGGTCCGCCTCGCTCGCCACGCCGCTCGCCATGCGGCCGAGCGTCTCCCGGTAGTCCTGGAAATCCTCGGCGGCGATGAAGGAATACTGCTCGAACAGCACATGGCCAGGCGCGAGATCGCGAAAAATCTCCAGCATCGTCGCAGCGATGCGCCGCCCGATCCCCTGGAGCGTGTCGGTCAGGCCGAGATCGGCCAGCACCCGGCGCGTCGGGGCATGGCTGGCGAGGCTCGCTCCGACCAGCGCCGGATCGACCGGCACGCCGAAGAGGATGTTCTCGCCGATCGTCGCGTTGCGCGTGTAGCGGCCCGGGTCATAGGGCTCTATCGCGGCGTCCATGCCGCGCTCCGCCAGGCTGGCGCGGATGCGGGCGCGGATATCCGATATCCGCGGCACCACATCGGACGGCGTTCCGCGATCGAGCTTGCAGGCGAGCCCGAAGCGGAACACCGCATCGGCAAGCCCCGTGATCCGCAGCACCTCGACGAGCTTCCGGTCGAGTTCGGCCTCGTCGGCGGCATTCGCCCGGCCGGGATCGACGGACCAGCCCGCAGGGTTCGCCGCGTCGGGCACGACCCGGCGCAGGCCATAGAGGATGTTGTCCCGCAGGCTCCCTTCGAGGATCACGGGCTCGGGGCCGAGATAGGCGATCCCACGACCGCGCGCCTCGGGCGACAGCAGCGACAGCGGCGTGCCGGCGATCGTCAGCGAGCCGTCGCTGGCGCTGAGGACCCCACCCAGCAGTTGCGCCAGAATGCCCGCCCCTTCGCTCGCGCCGCCCGACAGCGCGATATGCCGTTGCAGCGGCAGCGACAGCGAGACCCGGTCGAGAACGTGGTCGCCGGTCGGATTCACCACCGTCAGCCCGCGGGCGACGATCGGGCCCGCGCCGGCAAGGCAGGCTGCCTCGTCGCCTCCGCCGGCCGGGCTGTCCTCCGGCGCATCGCCGTTCAGCGAAAAATGCTCGACCACCTGCTGGAACTTGGCCTCGACATCCAGCCTCTGCTGGTCCCAGTCGATCAGCTCCTTCACCGGGGACGGCAAATCGCGATAGGCCGCGATGACGGCGACGAGTTGGCCGAGATCGAGGCGGCCGGCCAGGGCGAAATAGCCGCCGACCGCGTAGAACAGGAACGGCGTGATCTGCGCCAGCAGGTTGTTCAGCGTCTTGACCGCGAATTTCCGGCCGTAGAGCCGGTAGCGAATGCCGAACAGCGTCTCCAGCCGCTGCGCCACCTGGCTCTTCTCGACGGCGGAGGTGCCGTGGTTCGTAACCTCCGCCATGGTCTCGACCACTTCGCCGATCTTGCCGGCAAAGGCCCGCGATACGATCTGCCGCTGCCTCCCGAGCCGGATCTGCTCACGCCGCAGGCGCGGAATGATCGCGCCCTGGATCAGGATCATGCCCGCGGCGATCAGGCCGAGCGCGAGGTTCTGCGCGAGAATGAAAGCCAGCGCCGTCAGGGCCTGCCCGGCCAGGAAGACCGGCTGCACGAAGGCGTCCCCGACGAACCCGCCGATCGGCTCGACCTCGTCCTTGATGATCGTCGCCGCCTCGGAGGGCTTGATCCGCTGCAGCGCCTCGGGCTTGAAGCGCAGCACCGCCGAGAACAGGTCGAGACGCAGGCGCTGCAACAGGCGCTCGCCCAGGGCGCCCTTGCGCATGTTGACGACGTATTTGAAGCCGCCATTGATCAGCACGAGCAGCAGGAACAGCCCGGACAGCGCAAGCAGATAGGACAGCCTGTCGAGCCAGACCCCGTCGAAGATGGTCCGCGGGCCGCCGAGAGCGTCCGGCAGGTTCAGGCCGAGGTGAAACAGCCGCGCACTATCCCGCCCGTCTGCGAACGCACGACCCTGCAAGGCGTCGGAGATGATGTAGCGGGGAACGTCGAGGGAGAAGTAATAGAACGGCAGCGACAGGACGACGATGCAGATGATCCTGATCTGCTCGCGGCGGCTGTTGCGCCAGATGTAATCGAAAAAGCCGACCATCGCAGCCGCCGCTTTTTGAGTATCGTGGATCGACTGAAATCTATCCTAGCAGCAGCGCCGGCCCGATCTGAGCGCTCTCTCGATGTCCCATGCGTCGCGGTCGCGCAGGCCCAGGCTGCGCAACCGATCATGTCGCCATCAGCTCGGATCGGAAAGGCCCCTCGCGACCGTTTCCGCTTCCGTTTCAAGCGCGAGCACGGCGCCGTTCGCCTATCGTGACAGGCTCGCGGCGCTGGCCGGCATTGTCGCGGGGCCTGGGCCCCGCCCTTCAGCGCGGCTGCGGCAGCACGCGCAGATAGGGCTTCAGCGTCGTCCAGCCCTGGGGGAACTGCTTCTTGGCGTCGTCATCGGAGACTGAGGCGAGGATGATGACGTCGTCGCCGTTCTGCCAGTTCACCGGCGTCGCGACCTTGTGCTTGGCGGTGAGCTGCATCGAGTCGATCACGCGCAGGATCTCGTCGAAGTTGCGGCCGGTGCTCATCGGATAGACCAGCATCAGCTTGATGCGCTTGTCCGGCCCGATGATGAAGACCGTGCGGACCGTCGCATT
>DATDBB010000450.1:0-7686 GCA_036525085.1 Allobosea sp. | reverse complement strand
CGCCGTCGGCGTCTCCGAGATGTTCGTCGAGGTCAACAAGCTCGTCGCGCGCTACGGCGTCGACCTGCGCGAATTCACCCTGATGCCCTTCGGCGGCGCCGGGCCGATGCTGGGCTGCTTCCTGGCGCGCGAACTCGGCATACCCCGCGTGCTCGTGCCGCACCGGCCGGGCGTCGTCAGCGCGCTCGGCGGGCTGATCGCCGATCTGAAGGGCGACTTCATCCAGACCGTTTTCGCCGCCGCCATTCCCGACTCACTACCTATCCTGCGAGAGGCGCTGGCCCGGTTGAAGACGGATGGGCTGGCCTGGATTCGGGGCGATCAGAAGTTCGCCGGCCCAGTGATCGAGACCCTGACCGCCGACATGCGCTATCACGGGCAGTCCTTCGAGATCGAGGTGCCGCTCTCGGAAGGCTGGCTCGCGGACGGCGACCTCGACACGATCACCGAGGCCTTCCATCGCCAGCATCTGGCGATCTACGACTTCAACGACGTCGCGGCCGAAGTACAGATCGTCAACCTGCGCCTCGTCGTCAGCGGCGCCACCCCGCGCCCGAACCTCGCGCCCGCTGCCGAGACGCAGTCCGCAACGGCAACGCCGGAGCGCATGATCGAGGTCTGGCTCGACGGCGCCAAGCGCGAAGTCCCGCTCTATCATCGCGACGACCTGCGCAACGGCCATCGCTTCGAAGGTCCGGCCGTGGTCGCGCAGCAGGATACCACCGTCTGCATTCCCGAAGGCTTCGACGCCGAGGTCGATGCCTGGCTCAACCTTCACCTCATCCTGCGTTCGGAGGCCTGAGCATGGTCGACAAGGTCACTTTGCAGGTTCTCGCGAACCATTGCCGGGCGGCGGCCGAGAACATGGCCTATACGCTCTACCGCACGGCCCACTCGACCTTCGTCAAGGAGACCGAGGACTTCACCGTGATGGTGATGGACAGGACCGGCCGCGTCGTCGCCGTACCGATGGATCTCGGCGCGACCTGGTATCCGGGCATGAACTACAACCGCGCCATCGACCTCGTCGACGAATACCGGCCGGGCGACATCGCCTTCACCAACGACCCCTATAGCGGCTATCTCGCGACCCACGCCCCCGACACGCATCTGTGGAAGCCGATCTTCCACGAAGGCGAGATCGTCTGCTTCGTCGGCGGCCATGTCCACAACACCGATATGGGCGGCGCGGTTCCGGCCAGCCTCTCGCGCTCGCTGACGGAAATTCATCAGGAGGGCATCCGCTTCCCGCCGATGACGCTGATGCGCGACGGCGCCTTCGACGAGAAGGTGCTGGCAATCATGTCGATGAACGTCCGCAAGCCGCATCTCAACATGGGCGACCTCAAGGCGCTTGCCGGCGCCCTCAACACCGGCGAGCGCAAGATCCTGGCGATGGTCAAGAAGTTCGGCGCCAAGGGCTTCATGGATGGGCTCGACGGGCTGATGGACTATGCCGAGCATCAGGCTCGCGAGATCCTGCGCTCGATGCCGGATGGCGAATACGTCTTCTCGGATTATGCCGACGAGGACGGCGTTGACGGCAATCCCTGCCGGCTGGCGCTCAAGCTGACGATCAAGGGCGACGAGGCGGTCCTCGACTTCACCGGCTCCGACCCGCAGCTCGGCTCCTCGCTCAACGTCCCGACCGGCTCGGACCCGCGCCATACGCTGCTGCTCGTCGGCGTCTACTACGTGCTCTACACACTGAACCCGCAGCTCCTGCTCAATTCCGGCCTGACGCGGCCCTTCACCTGCATCGCGCCCGAGGGAACGGTGCTGAACCCGTCCTTCCCGGCGGCTGTGGGCATGCGCAGCCTGACCTGCGCGCGCCTGCGCAGCCTGATCTTCGGCGCCTTCAGCCTCGCCGTTCCCGAGCGCATGCCCGCTGCGCCCGCCGGCTCCAGCTCGATCGTCAACGTCATGACGACAGACGAGCGCACCCATCGCAGCGTCATCGCTGCGATCAACCCGGTGGTCGGCGGCGGCGGCGGCATGCCGCATCGCGACGGCCCCAACGGCTCGGGCGCCGACGCCGCCTATCTCAAGAACACGCCGATCGAGATCACCGAGACCGAGGTGCCGATCCAGTTCGTGCGCTACGGGCTGCTGCCGGATTCCGGCGGCGCCGGGCGCTGGCGCGGCGGGCTCGCGACCGTGATGGAGTTCAAGGTCTTCGCGCCGAACTCGCGCATCACGGTGCGCAACCGCGATCGCTCGATCTTCCGCCCCTGGGGCACACTTGGCGGCCTCGCGGCCGAGACCTCCAACTTCATCATCAATCCCGGCGCCACCGGCGAGCGCATCCTCGGCAACACCGACATCGCCATCGCCGAGCCCGGCGACATCATCCACATCCATTCCCCCGGCGGCGGCGGCCGCGGCTCGCCGCTCGACCGCGAGCCCGAGCGCGTGCGGCTCGATGTCGAGCGCGGCTATGTCAGCGAGGCAGCGGCAAAGGATCGCTACGGCGTGGTGATGTTGGACGGCCTCATCGACAGCGATGCCACGGCCGCGCTGCGGGCGACGATGCGCGCAAGCGCCCACACGACGCATTTCCATTTCGGCCCGGAGCGCGATTCGTTCGAAAGCGTCTGGCATGCCCGCAATTACGACGCGCTGACACGCCTGCTCTCGGCCCTACCGGTACATTGGCGCTTCTTCGTCAAGACGAAGGTCTTCGCCGCGATCCGCGACGCCGCCAACGCCAACGCTAACGACGTGCCGAGCGCCTTCGCGTCGGTCCGCCGCGACTATCCGCAGGTGCCGGAGGTCATGCAGGCAGCACAGGCTGCCGAATAGGGGCTTTGGTTCCCGGAACACGGCGTCATCCCGGACAAGCCGCGCACGCGGCGCCGATCCGGGATCCATTCCGGAGCGCTTCCAGGTGAGGTTCCGGAATGGGTCCCGGGTCTCCCTTCGGTCGCCCGGGACGACTCGCGCCCTACGAGATCGCCACAACGTCGCCGGGCCTGATCTCGCCCGACGTCACGACATCACAATAGATGCCGAAATTGCGCCCGTAGCGCCTCACGACGTTCCGCAGCAGCTCGACATCGAGCGGGATGCCTTCCTGCTCGATCGTAATGAAGCCGCAGCGGCCGCACGGCTCGCGGCCCTTCAACACGATATTTCCGATCCGGATCTCGCGCCCGATCCAGCCCTGCTCCGGCATCGCCTCGGCTCCATCGGGCCAGTCGACGACGATGTTGGGACGGAAGCGGCGCTCGTCGATCACGCTGCCGGGCATGTCGCGTTCCAGGCTGCGCATGCCAGCCGTGGTGATCAGGTGGATCGGCGCATGTTCGTAGCGCGGCCGGAAGCCCTCCCCGCCGAACGGCACGAACGGCTTCAGGGTCGGCGTGAAGCCGAAGACATGCGAAAGCTGCTGCAGCGCCGTCTCATCGTCCGGCGCAGCCCAGTTCGCGCCATCCGCTGAAATCGACACGCCATCGCGGGTGAACCGCGCATGCCCCCTCGGGACCTGGATGAAGTGCTTCTCGCGGCCCGGCGAGGCGATGCGCTCGTTCGATGCGTCGAGCAGACCCCAGAACCGGTCGCCCTCGATGCCGGAGCCCGTGACCGGCGCGCGGTCGAGCCGCTCCCCGCCCATCGAACTGACCGGGTAGCGCCAGAGCGACGAGACCGATCCCGTCACGGCAGTCCCTGTCACGGCAGGTCCATGCGCGGGTCGAGTGCGTCGCGCAACCCGTCGCCGACGAAGTTGAAGCTCGTCACCGCCAGCGTGATCGCTGCGCCCGGGATGATCGCAAGCCAGGGCGCGCTGGTGAGATAGCTCTGCGCATTCTCCAGCATGTTGCCCCAGCTCGGCGTCGGCGGCTGGATGCCGTAGCCGAGGAAGGAGATGTAGCTCTCGGCCAGGATCGCATGGGCGACGTTGAGCGTCGCCGCCACGACGATCGGCGCGATCGCATTGGGCAGGAGCTCGCGGAACATGATGCGCAGATTGCTCGACCCCATCGCGACGGCCGCCTGAGCGAATTCGCGCGTCCGCAGCGAGCGGATCTGCGCCTCGACGACGCGGGCGACCTCCATCCAGGAGGTCATCGCGATCAGGAGCACGATCGAAGGCACCGAAGGCGAGATCAGCGCCGAGATCGCCAGCAGCAGGAAGATCGAGGGGAAGCACAGCATCGCATCGACGAAGCGCATCAGCGCCGCACCGATGACGCCCTCGTAGAAGCCCGCCGCAACCCCGACCATGATGCCGATGCCCATCGCCAGAACCATCGCGCAGAAGCCGACGGAGAGCGAAATCCGGCCCGCCATCAGGAGCCGCGCGAGGATGTCGCGCCCGAGCGGGTCGGTGCCCAGGATGTGCGGCCCGGAGAAGGGCGGCGCGAAGCGTTGGCGGATGTCGATGAAGGTATCGCTATAGGGCAGCAGCATCGGCCCGAAGACGCAGGCGAGCGTCATCAGCACGATCGTGATCGCGCCGAAGACCGCGAGCTTGTGGCGGCGGAAACGGCGCATGGCGCGTCCGTTCCAGAAGCCCTCCTCGCGGACCGGCAGGATGTCGACAGTCGGTTCCAGGCTCATCGGCCGCTCCTGGCGATGCGGGGATCGGCGACGCCGTAGAGCAGGTCGGCGAGCAGGCTGCCGAGCAGCACCATCACGGCCGTGAACATCAGGATGCCCATCACGACGGGGTAGTCGCGATAGCTGATCGAATCGAGGAAGAGCCGGCCCATGCCGGGCCAGGTGAACACCGTCTCGGTGACCAGCGCGCCCGAGAGCAGCGAGGGCACGTGCAGGCCGGTGATGGTGATCATCGGCAGCAGGGCGTTGCGCAGCACATGCGTCATCAGGATGCGCCGCTCCGGCACGCCCTTGGCGCGGGCCGTGCGGACGAAGTCCTGGTTGATCACGTCGAGCATCGAGGAGCGCATGTAGCGGCTCCAGACCGCGGTCGAGACCAGCGCCAGCACGATGCAGGGCCCGATCAGGTGGTGCAGCCGGTTCAGGAAGGATCCGTCGCCGATGGTGAAGCGGTTGCCCGAGGGCAGCCAGCCGAGCCCGACCGAGAAGACGTAGATCACCACGAGCCCGAACCAGAAGGTCGGGATCGAGAGCGCGATCATGGTGCCGATCGTCGCGATGCTGTCGAACAGCGAATAGCGCTTCACGGCCCCGATGATGCCGATCCAGGCGCCGATCAGCATGGCCAGCAGCGTCGAGGTCAGCATCAGTTCCAGTGTCGGCCCGAGATGGCCGCCAATGATGTGCAGTACCGGCTGCTGGTCGCGATAGGACACGCCCCAGTCGCCCGACAGCATGCGCCAGAGCCACTCGGCATACTGGATCGGCAGCGGCCGGTTCAGGCCGAGCTGCTCGGCGATGCGGTCGAGATCCTCCTGGTTCATCTCGCCGCCGGCGGCGAATTGCGACAGCGGCCCGCCCGGCGCCAGATGCAGGATCGCGAAGCCGATCATCGAGACGATGAGCAGCAGCAGCAAGGCCTGCATCAGCCTTTGCAGGAGAAACGAGCTCATGGCCGGCACGAGCTCGTAACGGGTTGATGCCGCGGCGCGGGCATCCGGACGCAGGCGCTCATCGCCTCAGCGCGCCCAATACCAGCTGCCCATGTTCCAGGTGTTCTGGCGGGCGTTGACATTGGGCGCGTAGCCGATCAGCCCCTCCTTGTAGCCTTCGACCGGGGCGTACTGGTAGATCGGCAGGATCGGCAGTTCCTCGCGCGCGATCTCCTGCAGCTTCCAGTAGATCGCCTTGCGCTTCGCCTGGTCGAATGTGGTCTGGCCATCCTTCAGGAGCTGGTCGACCTCGGCGTTCTGCCACTGCATCTGGTTGGCGCCGTTGCCGTTCTTCGCGGGGATCGCGTCCGAGGCGAAGCGATGCGCCGGATCGGGATCGATCACTGTCCGGAAGGCCGTGCCGACGATGAGCGATTCGAATTTGGAGCGCGTGTAGAAGTCTCCCCAGATCACCGCGGCCGGCATGTTGTTGATCGTCATCTTGACGCCGATCTGGGCCCAGTCCTGCATCATCAGCTGCTGGGCCTGCTCGCGCAGCGCCGCGCCGGTCGTGGTCGAGACGGCGAAGGTCAGCGGCACGCCGTCCTTCATGCGCGTGCCCGAACCGGAACGCTTCCAGCCGGCATCGTCGAGGATCTTATTGGCCAGCGCCAGGTCGTAGGTCTGCTTCGGCAGGTTGGGGTTGTAGGCCCAGGAATCCTGCGGCGCGAAGGATTCGGTCGGGATGTGCAGGCCGTAATAGATGATGTCGATGATCGCCTGCTTGTTGATCGAGGCGTAGAGCGCCTTGCGGACGGCCTTGTCCTTCAGAACCGGATGCTCGAGATTCGGCATCAGCATTTCGAGCGAGGCGCTCGGAATCTTCTGGACCTTCCGGCCCGGCAGCTTCACCGCCTCGGCGTAGAAATTCGCCGGGATGCCGGTGCCGATGATCAGGTCGACCTGCCCCGTGCGGAACTGCGCATAGAGCGCCGTCTGGTCGGGGACGTATTTCAGGACGGCGCGCTCCAGATAGGGGCCCTTGCCGTGATACTTCTCGTTGGCGACGAGCTGGATATTGTCGCCCGGCGTGCGCGTGCCCCATTTGAACGGGCCGGTGCCGACCGGGGCTGCGTTGTACGGAGCTGTATTGGGGTCCGCGGCCTTCTCCAAAAGGTGCTTGGGCACGATGAAGGTGTTGGAGAGCAGCGCGAGATAGGGCGCATAGGCCTTCTCCATCCGCCAGGAGATCTCCAGCGGGCCGGTGACCTTGATGTCCTTGACCAGCGAATGGCCGACGCGCGTGCGCGCCTTGAAGCCCGGCGCATTGATCAGTTCGAGCGTGTACTTGACGTCCTCGGCGGTGAAGGGCGTGCCGTCATGCCAGGTCACGCCCTCGCGCAGCTTCACCTTCCAGGCGAGGCCACCTTCGGAGATGCCGCCATTGGCCTCGCTGGGGATTTCGACCGCGAGGTCCGGCACCAGCGAGCCGTCGGGCTGCGCCAGCCACATCGTGTTGAAGATCTGCATCCAGACGGTCTCGTCGACCTCGATGCCCGGCATCAGCGGGTTGAAGGCGGTCGGCTCCTGCGAGAGGCCGACCACGACCTGCCCGGTGGGCTTGGATGGCGGCGGCGGCACGGCCTTGGTCTGGGCGCGGGCGCCGCTGAAACCGGAAGCGGCGAGCAGGCCGCCCGCACCGAGCGCGAGCAGGTCGCGGCGGTGGATGGCGGGCATCGGCAAGGCCAGGCTCGATGTGCCGCGAGAATGGCGGTCGGAATTCTTCGTCATCGGAAACCCCTCGTTATGAGCGATGAGCCTGCTTCTGTGGCAGGTGATCGCGGTCGACCGCTTATCGGCCTTCCTCTCAGGCTAGGCGGCGCCGGCGGTATCGAACACCGATCGTCTGCGGCAGGTGCATAGAATATGCCGATTCAACCGGCGCCTTTGGCATAGGCTTCTGTCGGAATGCGATGGTATCGAGGTCCCGTCGCCGGCCCTTGCCGAAGGATTCTAAACCCCGATGTCGCCCCCGGTCACCCGCGTCCACAGTGACGAGACGCTGCCTCCCTCCGCCGATGTCGTCGTGATTGGCGGCGGTGTCGCCGGTATCACCGCCGCCTACCATCTCGCCAAGAAGGGCCATTCCGTGGCCGTCGTCGAGAAGGGCTATGTCGCGGGCGAGCAATCGAGC
>DATDBB010000449.1:0-6174 GCA_036525085.1 Allobosea sp. | reverse complement strand
CGACGCCAAGATCAAGCGCTTCGCACCGCGGCTGATCGCGACGCTCGGCCGCGCCATCGACTTCTGCCAGGCGACGCTGGCCTATGGCCGCGCGGCCGAGGCGACGCCGGTTTTGAAGGACGTCACGCTGCGCCAGCTCGTGGCCGATCAGGCCGAGATGCTCGGACTGTCCGAAGCGGCGCGGGTGAGCTTCAGCAACGACGTCCCCGGCGAACTGATCGCACCTTGCGACCCCGACCAGATGGCGCGCGTCCTGCTCAACCTGATGCGCAATTCGGTGCAGGCGCTGACCCAGGCCGAAGCCGAGGATGGCAGGCGGCCCACGCTCGCCGTCAAGGCGGAGCGCGACAATGGCTCGGTCATCCTGCGCGTGGTCGACAATGGCCCCGGCGTGCCCGAGCGGGCGCGGGCGAACCTGTTCCAGGCCTTCCGGGGATCAGTCACGCCCGGAGGCACCGGGCTTGGCCTCGCCGTCGCGGCCGAGCTGGTACGGCTGCATGGCGGCGCGATCGCGCTCGAACCGTCGGAAACCGGCGCAGTGTTCAAGGTCACGCTGCCGGGACGCCGGCAGGCGGCAGCCTGATGGTTGAAGCAGCCTACTGGCTCGCCCAGATCACGCGGGCCATGAAGGCGATCTCGGAGAGACCCAGCACCCGGTCGGCATGGTCGGGATTGAGCGAGGCCAGCTCGACCGTCTTCGCGGTCTGGCGCTTGAGCTGCTTGGCCAGCACCTCGCCCTCGACGGTCTTGACCACGACGCGGTCGCCGCGCCGGACGGTCGCCGTCGGCGAAACGATGATGGTGTCGCCGTCGCGATAGAGAGGCAGCATCGAATCGCCGGAGATTTCCAGCGCATAGGCCTTCTCGTCGGCGACGCCGGGAAAGGCGACCTCCTCCCAGCCGGTGCCTACGGGGAAACCGCCATCGTCGAAGAAGCCGCCCGAGCCGGCCTGCGCGAAGCCGATCAGCGGAATGGTGCGGGAAGGCGCTGCGCCGCGCCGCATCACCACGCTCATGAACTCGTCGAGCGAGGCGCCGGTGGCAGCGAGGATCTTGGCGATCGATTCTGTCGAGGGCCAGCGCTCGCGCCCGTCCGGGCCGACGCGCTTGGAACGGTTGAAGGTGGTCGCGTCGAGCCCCGCCTTGCGCGCCAGGCCCGAGGCGGTGAAGCCGTAGCGCTGGGCGAGAGCGTCGATCGCGCTCCAGATCTGGTCATGGGAGAGCACCGCTGAGACCTCGCAGGGATGTTGCCGCTTGGCGGGGACAGAAATAGGAAATATCCCCTATCACATAAGATTTCAATCTGTTTTGCTTGGGAATGCGGATTAAAATTGCCCAAGCCTCCTGACAGGCGATATGCCGTCCGCAGTCTCCATCCGGCGAGGTTTTGCGTGCCCCTCATCTACAAGATCTGCCCCGACGCGCTCTGGCGTGAAGCCGAGGTCGCCGGGCGTTTTTCCGGCGCGCCGATCGACCTCGCAGACGGCTACATCCATTTCTCGACCGGGTCGCAGCTCCGCGAAACCGCGGCGAAGCACTTCGCCGGCCAGCACGGCCTGCTGCTGATAGCGGTGGACGATGCCGGCCTCGGGCCGGCCCTGCGCTACGAGCCCTCGCGCGGCGGTGCCCTGTTCCCGCATCTCTACGCCGCGCTCGACCCGAGAGCCGTCCGCTGGGTCCAGGCTCTGCCGTCGGACGCGGACGGACTGCCCATGATTCCGGAGGACATCGCGTGATCGATTCGCTGTTCAACCTCGCGCGTCCCCTGATCCATCGGATGGATGCCGAGACCGCCCACCGCATGACGGTCGCGGCCCTGGCGGCGGCGCCGGCGCTGCGGCCAGCCGCCGACGATCCGGTCCTCGCCACCCAGGCCTTCGGGCTGTCCTTCAGCAATCCGGTCGGGCTCGCGGCCGGCTTCGACAAGCATGCCGAGGCGGTCGACGGTGCGCTCGGCCTCGGCTTCGGCTTCGTCGAGGTCGGCGGCGTCACCCCCCTGCCCCAGCCCGGCAATCCGAAGCCGCGCGTGTTCCGCCTCGTCGAGGACGAGGCGGTGATCAACCGCTACGGCCTCAACAGCGAGGGCATGGAGGTGGTGGCGCAGCGGCTGGCGGCGCGCCGCGCACGCGGCGGCATCGTCGGCGTCAATCTCGGGGCCAACAAGGACTCCGCCGATCGCGCGGCCGACTACGCCGTGCTGACGCGCCGGCTCGCCGCCGTCACCGATTTCCTCACGATCAACGTCTCCTCGCCGAACACGCCGGGCCTGCGCGACCTGCAGGCGGAATCGGCGCTCGACGACCTCGTCGCGCGGGCGATCGAGGCGCGCGACGAGGCGACGCAAGGCGGCCGCCGCACCCCGATGCTGCTCAAGATCGCCCCCGACCTGACCCTGCCCGAACTCGACGGCATGGTCGCGGTGGCGCGCCGGCGCGGCATCGGCGGCATGATCGTCTCCAACACCACGATCGCGCGGCCGGAGAACCTGCGCAGCGCGGCGAAGACCGAGACGGGTGGGCTCTCGGGCAAACCGCTCTTCACCGCCTCGACGAAACTGCTCGCCGAGACCTTCCTGCGCGTGGAGCGGCAGTTCCCGCTGATCGGCGTCGGCGGCATCGATTCGGCGGCCACCGCCTTCGCCAAGATCCGGGCCGGCGCCGATCTCGTGCAGTTCTATTCGGCGATGGTGTTCAAGGGGCCGGGGTTGGTGAAGACCGTCAAGGCGGGGCTCGCCACCGAGGCGCGCAAGGCGGGCCTCCCGAAGCTCGCAGCGCTGGTCGGCCGCGATGCCGCCGCGATCGCGCGCGGCGAAGCGCTCTAGGTCAGCCGGTCAGCGGCGCGCCGCGAAGAACCGCGACAGCAGCCAGAGCGGCACGACCAGCAGCGCGCCGGCGATGACCCATTGCCCGACCTCGCGCACAGCGCCGAAGCCGAGATCGCCCAGCGAGCGGATGAAGCGCGCCGCGGTCTCGTAGAGCCCGCGCGGCGACAGGCCGAGAAAAGCCATCGCCGCGCCGACCAGCAGCGAGATGAAGAGCAGGCGCACCAGCACGGCGAGCGGCGAGCCGCCGAGAAAACGTTCGATATTGCCGTTGGCCATGGCCGATCTATCCCCGATACGCATCCATTAGAGCCCCGGAGGGTTGAACCGGGGCTGAACGGCTTGTCAACCGGCGATGCCCCCGGCTCACGAGGTGGCGGAGGCTCCCGCCGTAGCCCAGGCCGTGCCGGCGATCTTGGCCGCCGCGATCACGGCTTGCGTGCGGCTGTCGACATCGAGCTTGGTCAGGATCGCCGAGACATGCGCCTTCACCGTCGCCTCGGAGACGCCGAGCTCATATGCGATCTGCTTGTTCAAAAGGCCTTCCGACAGCATCATCAGCACGCGGACCTGCTGCGGTGTCAGCGTCGAGAGATTGCGGACCATGGTGGCCGTCTCGGCATCGACCGGAGCATTGAGATCGATGCCCGGCGGCGTCCAGACGCCGCCTTCGAGCACGGCGCGGATCGCCTCGCCCATCTGCTCGACATCGGCCGTCTTGGGCAGGAAGCCGAGGGCCCCAAACTCGATGCAGCGGCGGATGATGGCGGGATCGTCGTTGGCCGAGACGACGATGACCGGCACCTCGGGATGATCGGCGCGCAGGAAGAGCAGCCCCGAGAAACCCTGCACCCCGGGCATGGTCAGGTCGAGCAGGACGAGATCGGCATCGCCGCCGCTGTCGAGCGCCTCGGTCAGCGCCTCCAGCGAGCCGACCTCGCTGACATCGGCGCCCTCGATCGCCGTCGAGACGGCCTGCCGCAGAGCCCCCCGGAAGAGCGGATGATCGTCCGCGATGACGATCCGCGTCGAAGGCTGCCGTTTCATGGGAACCATCCTCAATGTCTGCCCCATCCTGCCTCAAGCAGGGCCATGATCTCAAGCATTCCGGCCATGGAGCATCGCGGCCCGCAGCCAAGGCTGTGAACCATCCGGCGCCCGGTAGCAATTCCGACGAATGGCGAGCCTGCCGGGTCTGCCCTCACGACGCCGGCAGCAGCGCCTCCAAAGCGTCGATGCGGTCCGCCTCGTGCGGAGGCTTGTCCCAGCGGATACGGCTGATCCTCGGAAAGCGCATGGCGAGACCGGATTTATGCCGCGTCGAGCGCTGCAGCCCCTCGAAGGCGACTTCGAAGACAAGCCCGCTTTCGGCATTGTGGGTGACCTCGCGCACCGGCCCGAAGCGGTTCAGCGTGTGCTTGCGGACATAGCGGTCGAGTTCGAGCAACTCCTCATCGGTGAAGCCGAAATAGGCCTTGCCGACCGGCACCAGTTCGTCGCTCCCGTTGTCGCCCGCGCGCCAGACGCCGAAGGTGAAATCCGAATAGAAGGAGGAGCGCTTGCCGTGGCCACGCTGGGCATACATCAGCACGCAATCGACGAGCCTGGCCTCGCGCTTCCATTTCCACCAATGCCCCTTGGGCCGCCCCGGCAGATAGGGCGATGCCAGCCGCTTGATCATGCAGCCCTCGACGGCTCCGGCATCGGCCCCCGCTCCGGCAGCGGCTGGGTCGGCACGGGCAACGGCGAGGTCCTCCCAGTCGGCAAAGGCGATCGGTGGCGAGAGATCGACGATGGGGCTGCCCAGCCTTGCGACGAAAGCCTCCAACCGCTGCCGGCGTTCCGAGAGCGGCAGGTCGCGCAGATCCTCCTCGCCGTCGACCAGCAGGTCGTAGGCGCGGATATGGGCCGGGTATTCGACCAGCATCTTGGCGGTCACGCTCTTGCGGTTGAGCCTCTGCTGCAGCGTGTTGAAGCTCTGCACGGTCTCCTCGCGCCGCACCAGCAGTTCGCCGTCGATCGCCCCGTCCAGGGTCAGCGCCTCGACGACATCCGGGAAGGAGGCGGCGATGTCCTCGCCGGTGCGCGAGAACAGACGGGTGACACGCGAGCCATCCGGCCGCGTGCCGCTGGTCGCTTGGACTCGGATGCCGTCCCATTTCCACTCCGCCTGGAATTCGGCGGGCGCCATCTTCTCGAAGTCACCGTCCTCGATCGGGTGCGAGAGCATCACCGGCCGGAACGGCGCGGGGTCGGTCGCCTCCGGCCGGGGGCCGCGCCCTTCGAGCCAGGCGAAGAGTTCGCGATAGGGCGGCTCCAGCCCGTGCCAGACCTGCTCGACCTCGTCGGGCGCAATGCCGCCGAGGCCCGCGGCCGCCGTCTTGGCGAGCCGCGCCGAGACGCCGATGCGCAGCGAGCCCGTGATCAGTTTAAGCAGCGCCCAGCGGCCGGTTTCGTCGAGCGCATCGAGCCAGGAGGCGACAAGACGTGGGAGATCGGTCTTGCCGGCGTTGCGCAGGCCGGAGACGACGTCGGGCAAATGCGGAACGTCGTTTGCGCCATGCCGCGCCGGCCACATCAGCGCGACCGTCTCCGAGAGGTCGCCGACATAGTCATAGGACAGCGCGAACAGCACCGGGTCGGTACGCTCGGCGATCAGCGCGCGGATCAGCCCGGCCTTGGCGTTGGGGAAGACCAGCCCGCCCGTCATCGCCGCCAGTGCCAGGCCGCGGTCGGGATCGGGCGTCGTGCGCAGATAGTCCGCGATGAGCGCGAGCTTCGCATTGCGGCGCGGCTCATAGGCCAGACGATCGAGCAGCCAGGCGAAGCGGTTCATGCTGTCACCCTCCGGCCACGGCTCGCCCATTGCTGTTTGCTGCAACGCATCGTTCAGCCGCCATTCATGAACGAAACCTTACCCGCAGAGCAGCACAAGGGAGACCCATGCCGATGCGCGCCGCGATGCGGTTCCTTGCTTTGCCTGCCATCGCCGCGATGCTTTCGGCCGGAGCCCCCGCACAAGCGGCGAGCTTCGCCTGCCGCGAGGCGCCGATCATGCGCTCGAGCGCCACGCTCGCGCCTCTGTCCGCCAAGGTCGCACAGGGCCAGCCGCTCGCGATCCTCGCCATCGGCTCCTCGTCGACGGAGGGCGTCGGGGCCAGTGCCAAGGACAGGACCTATCCCGCCCGTCTGCAGGCGCTGCTCGCCAAGGGGTGGCCGAAGTCGCAGATCGAGATCGTCAACGCCGGCATCGGCGGCGAGACCGCGCCGCAGACCCTCGCCCGTATGAAAACCGCTCTGGCCGCCCGCCACTACGACCTCGTGATCTGGCAGGTCGGCACCAACGACGCCGT
>DATDBB010000448.1:0-11954 GCA_036525085.1 Allobosea sp. | reverse complement strand
ATCATGTGGGGCGCGCGCTCCGACGTCTCCTTCGCGCTCGAGATCGTGGCGCTGAAGGCGCTGCCAGTGCTGATCCTCGGCGGCTTCACCTCGATCCCCGGCGCCATCATCGGCGGGCTGATCATCGGCATCGGCGAGAAGCTGGGCGAGTTCTACTGGGGCCCGCTGGTCGGCGGCGGCATCGAGAGCTGGCTCGCCTATTTCATCGCGCTGGGCTTCCTGCTGTTCCGGCCGCAGGGCCTGTTCGGCGACAAGATCATCGAGCGGATTTGAGGGCCAAGCCATGTTCTACCGCGAGGCCGGCCAGTTCAAATCCACCTACCAGGCCGATATGGCCGTGTTCCCGATCCGGCAGGACCGGATCGGGCTGGCCATCATCCTGCTGATCGCCTTCGTCGGCATCCCGATGAGCGGCAACGCGTTCGTCATCACCTCGGTGATGATCCCGTTCCTGGTGTTCTCGCTGGCAGCGATCGGGCTCAACATCCTGACCGGCTATACCGGGCTGATCTCGCTGGGCACGGCGGCTTTCATGGGGGTCGGCGCCTATAGCTGCTACAAGCTCACGACCTTCTTCCCGGGCGTGAACATCATCGTGCTGATGCTGGTGTCCGGGTTGTTCTCGGCGGCGATCGGCGTGCTCTTCGGTCTGCCCTCGCTCAGGATCAAGGGCTTCTACCTGGCGGTCGCGACCTTGGCGGCGCAGTTCTTCCTGCAATGGGCCTTCGTGCGCGTGCCCTGGCTGTTCAACTACAATGCGTCAGGCGCGATCGAGGTGCCGCAGCGCCTGCTCTTCGGCATTCCCGTGACCGGCGCCTCTGCCGCGCCTGAGACACGCTATTTCGTCTGCCTCGGTCTCGTCGTCGTGCTGACCTGGTTCGCCTCGAACCTGGTCCACGGCAAGATCGGTCGCTCCTGGATGGCCGTGCGCGACATGGACATCGCCGCCGAGCTCATGGGCATCAAGCTGCTCAACGCCAAGCTGCTCGCCTTCGCGGTCTCGTCCTTCTATGCCGGCGTCGCCGGGGCGATGATGATCTTCCTCTGGTATGGCGGCGGCGAAGCCAACGACGTCTTCACCATCCGCCTCTCCTTCAACATCCTGTTCATGGTCATCATCGGCGGGCTGGGCTCGCTGATCGGCTCCTTCTTCGGGGCGGCCTTCATCGCCAGCCTGCCGACGATCATGAAGTTCGGGCTGCCGGCGCTGGGCGTGCCGATGTCGGGTGCCACCGCCGAACATGTCACCTTCATGCTGGTCGGCGCACTGATCATCCTCTTCCTGATCGTCGAGCCGCATGGCCTGGCGCGTCTCTGGCAGATCGGCAAGCAGAAATTGCGGACGTGGCCGTTCCCCTATTGAGGCTGAGGGGAGCGACCCAAGAACGGATCCGCGTCGGCCTTCAATGACGCGGGCGAAAAGCAGACCGGCGGGGCCTTGATGCCATCGCTGGAGGAAACGAACGGAGGATGAACCCAATGAAGACAAGTCATCTGAAGACCCGCCATCTGATGAAAGGCGCGGCTCTCGGGGCGCTGCTGGCGGCCGGCGCCTTCGCCGCGCCGGCCTTCGCGCAGGACTCAGTCTATTTCGCCAACAACGCCTATCGCACCGGCCCCTTCGCCGGCTCGGGCATTCCGATCGGCGACGGCATGCGCGACTACATCACCATGATCAACGAGCGCGACGGCGGCGTCGGCGGCGTCAAGATCGTCTATGAGGAATGCGAGACCGGCTACGATACCAAGAAGTCGATCGAGTGCTACGAGCAGGCCAAGTCGAAGAACACGGTGATCTACTCGCCGTGGTCGACGGGCGCGACGCTCGCCGCGATCCCGCGCGCCCATATCGACAAGATCCCGATCCTGTCGATGGCTTATGGCCTCTCGGCCTCTGCCGACGGCAACACCTTCCCGTGGGTGTTCAATCCGCCGCTGACCTATTGGGACGGCGCCTCGATCATGGTCCGCCATATGGGCAACGAACTCGGCGGCATGGACAAGCTCAAGGGCAAGAAGCTCGGCCTGATCCATCTCGACGCGCCCTTCGGCAAGGAGCCGATCCCGGTGCTCGAGAACCTTGCCAAGAAGTACGGCTTCGAGGTCAAGCTCTACCCCGTCGCGGCCGCCGACATGCAGAACCAGGGCTCGCTCTGGCTCTCGATCCGCCGCGACCGGCCTGATTTCCTCTACAATCAGGGCTGGGGCGCGATGAACCCGACAGCGGTCAAGGAGGCGATCAAGAACAACTTCCCGATCAACAAGCTGGTCGGCGTCTGGTGGGCCGGCGGCGATGACGACGCCCGCGCAGGCGGTGCCGAGGCGAAGGGTTATAGGTCGCTCAACTTCCATCAGGCCGGAGCGAATTTCCCCGTCATCCAGGACATCATCAAGCATGTCGTGGACAAGGGGAAGAGCCTGGCGCCGAAGGAGAAGGTCGGCGAAAACCTCTACAACCGCGGCGTCTACAACTCGATGCTGGTCGCCGAGGCGATCCGCAACGCGCAGACGATCAGCGGCAAGAAGGTCGTCACCGGCGAGGACGTCCGGCGTGGCCTCGAGACGCTCAACATCACCGATGCGCGGCTCAAGGAGCTTGGCATGGAGGGCTTCGCCGCGCCGGTGAAGGTCGCCTGCGGCGATCACAACGGCCACCACAAGGCCTTTGTCGCCGAGTGGGACGGCACGAAATGGACCAAGAAGGGCGACTGGCTCGAGCCGCTGAAGGACGAGGTCCGGCCGCTGATCGAAGCCAACGCCAAGGACTATGCCGACAAGGCCGGCAACTGGCCGAAGCGGACGGAAGCCTGCGAGAAGTCTTCGTAAGGCTTTGCCCCTTCTCCCCCCGGGGGAGAAGGTGGCCCGGCGAAGCCGGGTCGGATGAGGGAAGGACGGATGAGGGCGAGGGAGACTTCCCTCATCCGTCTGCTTCGCAGCCACCTTCTCCCCCGAGGGGAGAAGGATTGGAGGTTCCATGTCGACAGCAACACTCGAAACACCCTCCGTCAGCGCTGCAACGGACAACATCCTGTCGCTGAACAACATCGAGGTGATCTACGATCACGTCATCCTCGTGCTGAAGGGCGTGTCGCTGCATGTCCCGCGCAAGGGCATCGTCGCGATCCTCGGCGCCAACGGGGCCGGCAAGACGACGACGCTGAAGGCGATCTCGAACCTGCTCAAGGCCGAGCGCGGCGAGGTCACCAAGGGATCGATCATGTTCGAGGGCGAGCGCGTCGACAAGATGTCGCCGAGCGAGCTTGTCCGGCGAGGCTGCATCCAGGTCATGGAAGGCCGGCACTGCTTCGGCCATCTTTCGATCGAGGAGAATTTGCTGACGGGCGCCTTCACCCGCCGCGACGGCAATGCCGCGATCAAGCGCGATCTCGAGAAGATCTACGAGCTCTTCCCGCGGCTGAAGCAGCGCCGCAACTCGCAGGCCGGCTACACCTCGGGCGGCGAGCAGCAGATGTGCGCAGTCGGCCGCGCCATGATGTCGAAGCCCAAGATGATCCTGCTCGACGAGCCCTCGATGGGGTTGGCGCCGCAGATCGTCGAGGAGATCTTCGAGATCGTCCGCCGGCTCAATGCGGAGGAGGGCGTCTCCTTCCTCGTCGCCGAGCAGAACACCAACATGGCCCTGCGCTACGCCACCTATGGCTACATCATGGAGACCGGCCGCGTCGTCATGGATGGCGAGGCGAAGATGCTGCGCGAGAACGAGGACGTGAAGGAGTTCTATCTCGGCGTCGCCGAGGGCAACAAGAAGTCCTTCCGCGAGGTCAAGAGCTACAAGCGCCGCAAGCGGTGGCTATCGTGATGACGTACTTCCCAACGTTCCTTCGTCATTCCGGGCGAAGCGCAGCGAAGACCCGGAATCCATCGTAGAGCGCAATGCCCTTGGATGGATTCCGGATCGGCGCCGATTCGCGGCTTGTCCGGAATGACGGCGCGGGTGGAGGGCCTACTAGTGATGATCCAAGGACGAAACCAATGACCGAGCATCACGACGCTCTTGAGACCCGCCCGCCCGAAACCCGCGAGGCCGATCTCTTCGCGAGGCTGCCGGCCGTGCTCGCCGCGGCGATGAAGGCTCCCGCCTATGCCGAGCGGCTGGCCGGGATCGATCCGGCCGAGATCACCGACCGCAACGCGCTCTCGACCCTGCCGGTGCTGCGCAAGGCCGATCTCCCGGGGCTCCAGAAGCAGGCGCCGCCCTTCGGCGGCTTCGTTCCCGGCCAACTCGGCGCCTTCGGCAGGCTCTTCACTTCGCCCGGCCCGATCTTCGAACCTGAGGGCATCGGCAGCGATCCCTGGGGCGCGGCGCGCGGCCTGTTCGCGGCGGGCTTCCGGGCCGGCGACGTCGTGCTCAACACCTTCGGATACCATCTGACGCCCGGCGGCTTCATCATGGATTCCGGCGCGCGCGCCGTCGGCTGCGCGGTGATCCCGGCAGGCCCGGGCAATACCGAGCAGCAGATGGAGGTGATCGCGGCCTATCGGCCGAGCGCCTATGCCGGCACGCCGGACTTCCTGAAGATCCTGATCGAGGCGGCCGAGAGCCGCGGCGTCGACATCTCCTGCATCAAGCGCGCTGTCGTCTCGGGCGCAGCCTTCCCACCCTCGCTGCAGGCCTGGGTGCGCGAGCGCGGCGTCGATGCCTATCAGCTCTATGCCACCGCCGATGTCGGCATCATCGCCTATGAGACGTCGGCGCGGGACGGGATGGTCCTCAACGAGAACCTGATCGTCGAGATCGTGCGGCCGGGAACAGGCGACCCGGTCGAGCAGGGTGAGGTCGGCGAGATCGTCGTTACCAATCTCGATCCGCATCACCCGCAGATCCGGCTCGCCGTCGGCGATCTCACGGCCGTGATGGCCGGCGCCAGCGCCTGCGGCCGGACCAATGCCCGGATCAGAGGCTGGATGGGCCGCGCCGACCAGACCGCCAAGATCAAGGGCATGTTCGTGCGGCCCGAGCAGGTCGCGGAGATCGCCAAACGCCATAGCGAGATCCACAAGCTGCGTCTTGTCGTCGGCCGCGCGGACGAGGTCGATACGATGACGCTGAAGGCGGAGATCTATGCCGAGCCGGCAGGGCTGGTCGATGCGGTCTCCGCCAGCCTGCAGCAGATCACGAAATTGCGCGGCGCGGTCGAAATCCTGCCGCTGGGGGCCTTGCCGAACGATGGCAAGGTCATCGCCGACGAGCGGCCTGTCGGGTAGCGCCGGCATTCCAAAAAGCAGGCGCGGGGAACGCTCTCCCGGAGGGAGAGGGCAGGGTGAGGGGTCGGCCGTTTGACGCGGTGGCTGAGACCTGACCGCGCTTTACATCACGCAACTGGTCGAGGGGCCTACACCTACCCCTACCCCTCTCCTTACAGGAGAGGGGATCCCGCGCATCACCAGTCGATGGCTTGCTGCCCGTTTTGTTCCAGCCATTCATTCGCGCGGCTGAATGGCTTCGACCCAAAGAACCCTCTTCGCGCCGAGAGCGGCGAGGGGTGGGCGCTGGCCAGCACGAGATGACGGCTTTCGTCGATCAGTGGCCGCTTGGCCTGCGCCGGATTGCCCCAGAGGATGAAGACGGCATGGGGGCGCTCGCGCGAGACCGCTGTGATGATCGCGTCGGTCACGGCGCCCCAGCCGAGCAGCAGATGCGAGCCCGCTTTCGAGGCGCCCTCGCGCACGGTGAGTGCGGTGTTGAGCAGCAGCACGCCCTGCTTCGTCCATGGCGTCAGGTCGCCATCGGCGGGGGCGGCGAGGCCCAGATCGTCGCTGCGCTCGCGATGGATGTTGACCAGCGAACGCGGCAGCGGCAGCGGGCCGACATAGGAGAAGGCGAGGCCGTTGGCGTGGCCCGGCGTCGGATAAGGGTCCTGCCCGAGGATGACGATGCGGACCGTGTCCAGCGGCGTCAGCGCCAGTGCCGCGAAGATGCGCTCGGGCGCGGGCGCGACGACATGGCCGGCCTTGCGCTCGGCATCGACGGCGGCGCAGGCGCGTTCGGCCTGCCCGCCCGAGGCGAAGACCGGCAGGTCTCGCCAGCCACCTGTTTGGTCGCTCGCGAGAAAGGCCGCGAGCGCTTTCCGACTGCTCACTTCAGGACGGCCCGGCCCTCGACCTTGGCATCGATCGTGCCCAGCCGGCGCAGATAGACCATCACCTCATTGGCCATCAGCTTGCCGTCGGTGAGGCCGATCAGGGTCTTGCCGCGCGCCAGCGCGGTATAGCCGTCGCCGCCCTCCAGCATGAAGTTGTTCGAGGCGACGGTGTATTTGGCGGCCGGATCGATCGGCTTGCCGTCGACGGTGACGGCAGTGACGCGCGAGCCCTGCGGCTGCTTCAAATCGGCCTCGAACTTCAGGCCCGAGACGACCGGGAAGCGGCCGGCGCCCTGGGGTGCGTCGCGCAGGCCGTTCTCGAGCGCGTCCTTGACGTCCTTGCCGGTGATCTCGACCATCACGGTGGCATTGCCGAAGGGCAGCTCGCTCAACACGTCGCGGCGGGTCAGCTTGTGGCCGGCGGGATACTGCTTGTTGGCGCGGATGCCGCCGGCATTGGTGATGGCGAGCTGCGCTCCGGTCGCGGAACGGATCGCATCGGCGATCAGGTTGCCGATCGCCGCTTCCTGCGTGCGGATGACGCCGGTGCGCGAGTCGAGCGGCGCGGCGAGGACCGCGACATCGATATCGAGCTCCTTGGAAAGCTCGCCCTCGTAACCCTTGACCAATGCAGCGACCTCGGGGTCGGGCGTCGCGCCGCGCGAGTCGTTGACGCGGAAGGTCGGCGTCCAGGAGACCTGCCGGGCGGCGCCCTCGCCACGCACGCTGACGGCGATGTCGATCGCGGTGACGTAATTGCCCTCCTCGTTCGACTCGACCATCACGACCTTGCCGTCATAGGCGATGGCGAGGTCGTGGTCGTGGCCGGTGAGCAGGATGTCGACGACGCGCGAGCGCACGATCTCGTTGTCCATGGCGCGGTCGGCGTGGACGACGGCGACGAGGATGTCGGCGCCCTGGCTCTTCAGTGCGCGGGCCTCGCGCCGCAGCGCCTCCATGGTCGAGGAGAATTTCAGGTCGCCGGGGTTGGAGATCTGCGGCGTCGGGTCATAGGCCGTGCCGATGACGCCGACCTTGAAGCCGCCGAGCTCGAAGATCTGGCTGTCCTTGTGGCCGGGCAGGGGCTGGCCGGCAGCATCGCGCAAATTGGCGGCGAAGGTCGGATAGGTCTGGGCGGCGGTCAGCTTGAGATAGTTCTCCTTGCCGAAGTCGAATTCGTGATTGCCCGGCACGAAGACGTCGAACCCCATCTTGTTCTGCATCGCGACGATATGGGCGCCCTGGTCGAAGCCCGACATCAGCGAGGGCGAGAAGCAATCGCCGGCATGGCAGAACAGCACCGGCACGCCCTTGGCGCGTTCGGCCCTGGCGATGCCGGCTGCGCGCGCGAAGCCGCCGCGGCCCTTGTCGTCGCTCATCTTGTAGATGTCGTTGACCAAGAGCAGCGTGAAGGCGGGCGCCGGCGTCTGGGCGATCGCGGCCGGCGCGGTCGCGGCGAGCGCGGCCGGCGCGGCGATGACACCCAGGGCATTGCGGCGGGTCAGCTTGGTCATGGGTGCTTTCCTCGGAGAGCTGGCGGCGATGAGCCTTCGCCGCAATATCGCAGTGTCGAGGCGTTCCAATCAAGCGGTACGCCAATCAAGCAGCTGGCAGCCGCGTCCTAGCGATTGGTCATCTCGGCGCGGATGCCGTTGATCTCGTCGCTCAGATGGGCGTAGTTCGCGGCGGAATCGCGAATGCCGGCGCGGCGATTGCGCTCGGTGAGCCAGGGACCGTCCCTGAACCAGGCCGTGAGATTGCCCTTCCGGATGTAGTGGTCGAAGGTCGGATCGGGCATCTCCTGCGCCTCGACCAGGTATTTGCGGGTCCATTCGTCCTCGCGCACCTCTCCGGGTAGCCAGTCTCTGATGATCTCGATGTCGTCGAGGACGTGCAGTAGCTCGTGCTCCCAGATCACGGCGAACAGCTTCTGGCTCAGGCGGTCCTTGTCGCGCGGGCGATCGTCTTCGAGGACATGAACCGTGATCGTCACCTCCAGAACGACGTCGCCGCCCAGGAAGCGCCATGAGACGCGGTTCTGAGCGCCGGTGCTGCGCCGCCACTGCTTGTCGATGTCGGGGAAAATCACGGCGAACTCGGCGGTGACCAGTCCGCGGACCGAGGCGAGTGTCCCCGGATTGTTGTTCTGCGAACCGCTCAGCAATTTCATCATGTCCTCGCGCCGAACGAATTTCGGCAAGCGCAGGTCGCTCGCGGTCAGGCCCTTCGGCGGTTTGACGGCATAGCGTCCCTTCGGCACGACCACCGAATTCGCATGGACAATCCGGCTCTTGAGCTCGAAAGCGGGGCCCTTGGCTGTGGGCGGCGGCATGGCATCCCTCCCTGCGCATCGGGTGTCGGGCTGGCCGGACGATGCTCTGCCGGTTCCAGCGGCTCCGCAAGACGGATCGCCAGTGTCGCACCCGCCGCGCCGGCATTGGACGGAGCCCGGAACTCGTCTAAATCACAGCTCCATGAAAGCCCCAGACATGCCCTTCGCGGCCGCGCCGGCCGCCCCGCAGTACGAGTTGGCCAAGCCGGTCGACCACCCGGTGGTCCGGTCGGGTCGCATCGGCGTCCTCTTGATGAATCTCGGCACGCCCGAGGGCACGAGCTATTGGCCGATGCGGGCCTATCTGAAGGAGTTCCTCTCCGACCGCCGGGTCATCGAGGAGCCGCGCTGGAAATGGTGGCCGATCCTCAACCTGATCATCCTGACGACGCGGCCGGGCCGCAAGGGCAAGGACTACGCCTCGATCTGGAACACCGAGCGCGACGAGGGCCCGCTCAAGACGATCACGCGCTCGCAGACCGAGCAGCTCGCGGCGCGGCTCGCTCCCGAACTGGGCGAGCGCGTCGTCTTCGACTGGGCGATGCGCTACGGCTTTCCCGATGTGAAGAGCCGGCTGAAGGCACTGCTCGAGCAGGGCTGCGACCGCATTTTGATGGTCCCGCTCTATCCGCAATATGCGGCCCCGACCTCGGCCACGGCCTGCGACCAGGCCTTCCGCGCCCTGATGACGATGCGCTGGCAGCCCGCGGTCCGGGTCGCGCCGCCCTATTTCGACGATCCGGCCCATATCAAGGCGCTGGCGGCCTCGATGCGCGCCTCGCTGGCCAAGCTCGATTTCGAGCCGGAGGTGATCCTGTGCTCCTTCCATGGCATGCCGAAGGAGTATCTGCTCAAGGGCGATCCCTATTACTGCCAATGCGCCAAGACCTGGCGGCTGCTGCGCGAGGAACTCGGCTTCAGCCCCGAGCGCTTCAAGCTGACCTTCCAGTCGCGCTTCGGGCCCGATGAATGGCTGCAGCCCTATACCGACGAGACGGTGAAGGCGCTGGCGAAGGCCGGCACCAAGTCGATGGCGATCGTCGCGCCGGGCTTCTCGGCCGATTGCCTGGAGACGCTCGAAGAGCTCGATGTCGAGAACCGCGAGATCTTCCTGCACAATGGCGGCGAGCAGTTCGCCTATCTGCCCTGCCTGAACGCTTCGCCGGAGGGCATCGACACCATCGAGGCGGTCGTCAGGCGCGAGCTGATGGGCTGGGTCTGAGCCGATCGCCGATCCGCACGTCCGGCGACGAAATCCGCGACGGCGGCCGCAACATGGCGAGATTGCAGGATGCGGCGATGGCCGAGTCCCTGCAGCGCTTCGAGCCGGACGAAGGGGCCGGCGCCGGCAAGGTCTTCGGCATGGGCGAACGGCACTTCCTTGTCGTCGCGGCAGTGAAGCAGCAGGGTCGGCTTGCCGAAGCGCGCGAGCTGATCAGCGCCCTCGAAGGCCGTGACAGGCACGCCGGCGACATTGTGGATGCGCGCCTCCAGCGCCTTCTGTCCGCTCCGGCCAAGCCCGATCGTCGTGCCGAACCAGCGCGTGACCTCCGCCATCGACGCGGGCGGGGAGATCAGCGCCAGCCGCTCTGCGGCGACGCGCGGCTGCGCCGGGATCGTGCCGGCGAGCGCGGCAAGCGCGATCGAGCCGCCGAAGGAGTGGGCGACGATCGCATGGACGGGGGCGAAGGCGCGCGCCACCGCAGCCAGGCTGGCCACGCCGATCGGCAGGTTGAGCTCGACGCCGGTCGACTGCCCATGGGCTGGCAGATCGAAGGCGACAACGCGGAAGCCCGCACGCAGCAGCGGCGCGACGAAGGCGCTCATGAAGGCGGCCTCGCCGGTCCAGCCATGCAGCAGGATCACGCTCGGGACGGGTTCGCTCCCGCCGTCGGCCACCGGCTCGAAGAGATGGGCCGCAACGGAGCCGCAAGGATAGGGCACCGAGATGCAGGTCGCCTTGTCGAGACGGGAACCGACGGACTTGACCGCGGGCGTACGATTGGCTCCCTGCTTGCGACGGGGCGGCGTGCAGAAGGCTTTGAAGGCGACGCGGCCGGTCAGGCCCGGTGCGATCAGGCCTGAGACGCGGATGACGGGCCTGAGCAGGCGGAGGAGCGAGGTGGCCATGGCGCCAGTCCTAGTTTGTTCAGCCTTGAACGAGTATGTTCATTCATGAACAAAAAGCAAGAGACTTCGTTGCCGGAGGGGAAGCCCCGTTTGCTGCCCTGGGACCTGCCGCGCTTTCGCAACTGGATCGCGGTGGCGCGCGTCCATCAGCTCTGGAAGAAGGTCTTCGGCGAGGCGCTGGCGCCGCTGGGAATCCAGCTCGCGCATTACGATGTCCTCGCCAATATCGCGCACGTGCCGGGGCTGACCCAGCAGGCGCTCGCCGAGAAGCTCCTGGTCGGGCGTAGCGCCATGAGCATGCTGCTGCCGGAGCTCGAGCGTCGCGGGCTGATCGAGCGGCGCAGCGACGAGACCGACCGGCGCGTCCGCCGGCTCTGGCTGACGCCGGAAGGCAATGAGCTGACCGAGAAGGCGATGGCCATCCACGTCGCCCGGCTGGAGGCGATGATGACCGTGCTGAGCGATGCCGAATGCGATTCGATCGGCGAGATGATGCGGCGGATCGCGGCTTCGCTGGAAAAATGAGCTGAGCCCCGCAGGGCAAACAGCAAGAAGGCCGCTCTTGCGAGCGGCCTTCTGAAATCGAGCTTCGGCTGGGCCGATATTCGGCTTACTTCGCCGGGGCGAAGATACCGACGCTGCTCGCGGTGATGTCGAAGGACAGCGTGCCGACGACGGTCGCGCCGCACCACTTGGATCGGCCGGTGCCGGCGGTGACGCCGCGCGGATCGGCGGTCAGGAGGAAGCAGTCGGCCTTGGAGAGATCGGTGTCGTGATAACGGACGTCGGCGGTGAGGTTCTTCCAGGTGTAGGACACGCCGGCGTTCCAGTAGGTGTAGTCGGGCAGGTTGGTCGGCGGATTGGTCGACCAGATCGCCAGGTTGGTGGTGCCGAGCCAGTAGCGGCCGAGTTCGCCGGAGATCGAGAGGCCCTCGAGGAAGGGCAGGGCGTATTTCGCGGTGACCGAGCCATAGGTGCCCTCCGCGCCAGTGCCGAGCCAGTCCCAGGCGTAGAAGACGTTGGCGCCGACGGTCAGACTCTCGGCGAAGGTGTAGGAGAGCTTGCCGAAGACTTCCGTGTAGTCGGTGTTCTTCGGCGTCCAGAACACGCCGGTGGTGTCGATGAAGGCGCGCTCACCCGGATAGTAGTACTGCCAGACGCCGAGGTCGACGGTGAGGTTGCCGAACTTCGGACGGATACCGCCGTAGAAGTCGATCTCGGCATCCGGACGAGTCGCCAGGTCGACGTTCGAGGCGTAGACGCCGAGATAGAACAGGTTGTCGTAGATCTGCAGCTCGGCGCCGCCCTGGATGGCGGGCTTGCGGTCGGTCTGCGAGATGCCGCGGAAATTGTAGTCCGTCATGCCCTTGATGCTGACGGCGATGTCG
>DATDBB010000447.1:0-3609 GCA_036525085.1 Allobosea sp. | reverse complement strand
GCCCTGCTTGCGCTCCTTGAAGGCATCGAAGCTGCCCTTGACGACCTCCGGCGGCGCCGGGTCCTGCTTGGCCGGAACGGAGGTCGCCGCGACGACCACGGGCGCGGCGAGGTCGACGCCTTCGTTGGTCTCGATCGCGGTCAGTCCTTCGACCACCAGCACCACCCCCTTCGTCAGGGCGCCACCCAGCTCCAATGCCCCGGTCAAAAGCATCTCGTCGACCACGCCGACCGGCGCGTTCGGCTTCAGGAAGATGCCCGCCTTGTCGACGGGGCCGTAGCCGAGGCCGTTCACGAGATCGTCGAGCGTATGGTAATATTTCCCGCCATAGTCCGCGAAGCGCACGCGCCCGAGCGTATCCCGCACGGCCATGACGGCGTGCTTGATCGGCTTGCCGGTCGTCGTCATGCAGCGGATCGCGAACATCGTCACGCCGCTCTCGCTTCGCGCGATCTGGATCGCGTCCTGGATCGTCTTGGGATGCGTGTACTGCTTGATCCGGACACCCTGCTGGGTCAGGAATGTCAGCATCTTCTCGATCGAGTTGGAGAGGACGTATCGCCCCCGCTCGTTCTTGGCGAGGGAGCCGAGCGGCTTGCCGAGCGCCTCGGCCATGTCCTTCACCGTGATGAAGTAGTTCTTGCCCTTGGTGATCGACATGGCGTTGTTCACGGCCTGGAAGCCGCAGGGGCCGCTGACGCCCTTGACCTGCACGGCCAGCCGGATCTGCTTCAGATGCGAGAGGCGCGCGAACACGCCGCCTACCCGGCCGAGCGGCCCGAGGATGGCGAGCAGCCGCAGCGCATCCTTGCCGACCCCGCCCAGCCCGCCCTCCGACATGCCTTCGCCGAAGCGCAGCACGTCGACGAATCCGGCGCCCAGATCCATCGAGGTCTGCACACCGGTGGCGATCGTCACGGCCCACCATTGCGGGTTGTCCTCGACCCATTCGCCCAGGATCGTCTCGGTCTCGCGCTTCTGCTTGTCCCACCAGTCGGCATATTCGGAGAAGGCCATCGTCAGTCCCTTGTCGTGAGGCTCCGCAGCGCTTTGTCGGCGCGAGGCGTCGCCCGGTTCACGACACGGCGTAGGCGAAGGCGCCGTTCTCGACCGAGACCTTCGCTTCCGTCAGCGGCTTCTTGTCGAGCTGGAGGCCCAGGATCGCGCGCGACAACGCCGGCAGCATCGAGTTGGTGACGATGTTGTCGATCATACGCCCGCCCGAATCCGGGTCGTTGCACTGCGCCACGATGTGCTCGACCACCGCATCGTCATAGACGAAGGCCGCGCCGTGATTGTCGCGGATGCGCTTGCCGATGCGGCCGAGCTGGAGCCGGACGATCCCGCCCAGCATCTCCGGCGAGAGCGGATAATAGGGGATCGTGACCAGCCGCCCGATCAGCGCCGGCGGGAAGACCTTGAGCAGCGCCGGCCGCAGCGCCACCGCCATCGCTTCCGGATCGGCCCGCTCGGCCGGGTTCGCCGCCATCCGCATGATCTCGTCGGTGCCGACATTCGAGGTCAGGATGATCAGCGTGTTCTTGAAGTCGATGCGCCGGCCGGTGCCGTCCTCCATCTGCCCCTTGTCGAAGACCTGGAAGAACAGCTCGTGCACGTCCGGATGGGCTTTCTCGATCTCGTCGAGCAGCACCACCGAATAGGGCTTGCGCCGCACGGCTTCCGTCAGCCGGCCGCCCTCGCCATAGCCGACATAGCCGGGAGGCGCTCCCTTCAGCGTCGAGACGGTGTGCGCCTCCTGGAATTCGGACATGTTGATGGTGATGACGTTCTGCTCGCCGCCATAGAGCTGCTCGGCCAGCGCCAGCGCCGTCTCGGTCTTGCCGACACCGGAAGGACCGCAGAGCATGAACACGCCGATCGGCTTGTTGGGATTGTCGAGCTTGGCACGGTTGGTCTCGATGCGCCTTGCGATCATCGACAGGCCGTGATCCTGGCCGACGACGCGCTTGTTCAGCGTCTCGGCGAGCTTGAGTACGGTCTCGATCTCGTCGGCGACCATGCGGCCGACCGGGATGCCAGTCCAGTCCGACACCACCGAGGCGACCGACTGCTCGTCGACATGGGCGTAGATCATGCGCTGCGCCGGATCGATGCCGCCCAGCGCCGCGAATTTCTCGGCCAACGTCGCGCGCGCCGCGGCCGGATCGATCGCGGGAGCAGGCTCCGTGGCAGGCTCCGCCTCGGGGACAGGCTCCCCGGCCTCGTCGGCAGCGACATCGCGGGCGACATCAGCCTTCGGGTCGGCGGGCGTCGGCTTCTCGCCGAGTTGCAGGCGCAGCGCCTTGATCTCCTCGACGATCGCGAGTTCGCTCGCCCAGACGGCCTCCAGTGCCGCCAGCTTCTCCTGGCGCTCGGTGATCTCGACCTCGATCTCGGCCAGGCGCTTGGTCGTCTCGCTGCCGAGATCCTGGTCGGCGGTCAGCGCCGCCCTCTCCTGCTCCAGCGCCGAGATGCCGACGCGTGCATCCTCGATCGCGGCCGGTGTCGCGCTCTGGCTGATCGCGACACGGGCGCAGGCCGTGTCGAGCAGGCTCACCGCCTTGTCGGGAAGCTGGCGCGCCGGGATGTAGCGATGCGACAGTGTCACCGCCGCCACGATCGCGGCATCCGAGATGCGGACCTTGTGGTGCTTCTCCATCGGGCCGATCAGCCCGCGCAGCATGGTGCAGCAGCGCGCGACATCCGGTTCGTCGACATTGACCGGCTGGAAGCGCCGCGTCAGCGCCGGGTCCTTCTCGAAATACTGGCGATACTCCGACCATGTCGTCGCCGCGATGGTGCGCAGCGTGCCGCGCGCCAGCGCCGGCTTCAGAAGGTTCGCCGCATCGCCCGTGCCGGCCGCACCGCCGGCGCCGATCAGCGTGTGCGCCTCGTCGATGAACAGGATCACCGGCGTCGGCGAGGACTGGACCTCGTCGAGCACCGAGCGCAGGCGCGGCTCGACCGCGCCCGTCATCGAGGCGCCGGCCTGCATCAGGCCGATATCGAGCGCCACGACCCTGACCCCCTTCAATGGCGGCGGCACGTCGCCGGCAGCGACCCGCTGCGCGAAACCCTCGGCGATCGCCGTCTTGCCGACGCCGGCCTCGCCGGTGAGGATCGGATTGTTCTGGCGGCGCCGCATCAGCACGTCGATGACCTGGCGGATCTCGTCGTCGCGGCCGAGGATCGGGTCCATCGTGCCCGAGCGCGCCTTGACGGTCAGGTCCTGCGAGAAGCGGTCGAGCGCGGTTGTACCCTTCGCACCCTCGGCCTGTTCGGCGCCGGGCGTACCGGCGGCGCGCAGACCCGAGCCGTCCATCGGCCGCAGGTTCTCCTCCTCGGAAGCCTCCCATATCTTGGCATGGCCGGCGGCGAGTTCCTCGACCGGGATCTTGCCGAATTCCTTTGAAATTCCGGTCAGCGCCCGGCGCAGCTCCAGCGACTTCAGCGCCGCGACGAGGACATGGCCGGTCCTGATCTGCGTCTCGCCGAAGAACAGCGTGGCGTAGTGCCAGCCACGGTCGAGCACATCGACGACGTTGTT
Source organism: Allobosea sp. (assembly GCA_036525085.1). Classification (GTDB taxonomy): domain Bacteria; phylum Pseudomonadota; class Alphaproteobacteria; order Rhizobiales; family Beijerinckiaceae; genus Allobosea. The sequence continues at coordinate 62 of DATDBB010000447.1, read as the reverse complement.
GGCGACGCCGGGCATCTCCGTCTCGTTCTTGCGGAAGCCCTCGATGACGCCGCCGATATCGG
>DATDBB010000446.1:0-9804 GCA_036525085.1 Allobosea sp. | reverse complement strand
GAAGAACCGCGCCGCGATGGCGTCGCCTGCGCCGTTGATCGAGATCGGCAGTTTGGGCGTGCGTACTCGGAAGCGGCCCGCGGCATCCGAGACGACAAGATCGATTGCATTGGGCGGCGTTTCGTCGGTGTGCAGCGACGTCACCATGATCGCTTTCGGGCCGAGCGTGTGCAGCGCATCGATTGCAGCCAGGGCATCGTGCCGCGTCGCGCTGGTGCGACCGGTCAGGTGATCGAGCTCGAACTGGTTGGGCGCGACCACGTCGGCAGCCGGCACCGCATGCTCGCGCATGAACTCCGGAATGCCGGCCTTAACGAACACGTCGCGCCCGACATCGCCGATCACCGGATCGCAGCAATAGCGCGCCTTCGGGTTCGTGGCCTTGACCCGCGCGACCGCATCGAGAATTGCAGCCCCGGTTTCGGCCGACCCCATGTAGCCTGAGAGGACGCCGTCGCAATTGCCGAGCACGCCGCGCTGCGCGATCCCTTCCACCACTTCGGTGATCAGCCCCGCATCGAAGACGCGGCCGGTCCAGGCGCCGTAGCCGGTGTGGTTGGAGAACTGCACGGTGTGCACCGGCCAGACCTCCACCCCGATCCGCTGCAGCGGAAACGTGGCGGCGGCATTGCCGACGTGGCCGTAGGCGACATGCGACTGGATCGAGAGGATGTTCATGGGCGGCCATGCTCGCGGCGGGAGGCCATCCTCTAGCCGCTAGCCCTGCCCAACCGCAAATCGAAAGCGGTCATGGGTGCGATCAGCCGGCTAGGACAGGCTGAGCCGCATCACGCTCGCCGTGTCCGTGAACTGCGTGATGTCCCGCACCTTGCCGTCAGCGAAGGTAACCATGTCGAAGGCTTCGAAATTCTCGGTCTTACCCGTCGGAATGAAGGTGACGTCGGCGCGCCAGCGATGCGCCGCCCGCTCGCCTTCCACGATCAGGTCGATCGTCTCGAACTTCGAGAAGGCGAAGGTGTTGATGAGCCCCGCCATGTGCGCGCGAACCGCGTCGCAGCCGCTTTGCGGGTTACAGGCCGGCCCGACATCGGCAGCCCCCATCAGATGGAAACGGCATTCCGGATGGAAATAGGACATCACCTTGTCGAGGTCGCCTTGCACCCGCGCCGCATAGGCGTCCTTGAGCAAGGTCTCGATCGCAGCGCGCTCGATCATCTCGGCTCTCCCTAGGTAAGGAGGCAGAGTTTGACCGAGCCGCTGCGCGAAGTCGAGATGTTACGAGGCGGCAGCCGGGACGACGTCGCCGTCCTGCCCGCCTTCGAGGTGACCGAGCCGGGTGCGAGATGATGCGGCCTGCTCGTGCTTGATCGCCGCTAAGGCGCGGACAAAGGCTCCTGCGCCTCGCGCAGCGCGAGCCTGTCCATCGTCGTCTCGAAGCTGTAGCGGAAGCCCTCCGGCGCATAGTCGAGCCGAACATCGGCGCCTAATTTCTGCGCGACAATGCGTTCGATCAACCGCGAGCCAAATCCGACGCGCTTTGGCGGAACCACAGGCGGCCCACCGCTCTCGACCCAGTTGAGCCGGAACATTTCCCCGCTGCCGCTCAGCCCGGCCTGCCAGGAAAGAACGACCCGCCCGGAATCGTTCGACAGCGCCCCATACTTGATCGCATTCGTGATGAGTTCGTTGATGGCCAACGCCAGCGTCAGCGCGTGGTCTGCGGCGAGCTCGACGACCGGGCCACCCACAGACAGCCGGGTCGGATCAACGCGGTGCGGCGCCAGCGCGCCCGCGATCACCTCGCCGATCGGAGCACCGCTCCAGCTCGATTGCGTCAGGATGGAATGCGCCTGCCCGAGCGTGGCGATGCGCTCGCCAAAGGTCGCCTGCGCCTGTTCCAACGATTGCGCGGAGCGGAAGGTCTGGCTGGCGACGGCCGAGACCATCGCCATCACATTCTTCATCCGATGCGCCAGTTCGGCGTTGAGCAGCCGCGAATTCCGCTCCGTCTCGACCTTGGTCGTGGTCTCGATCACCGTATCGATGATGCCGACGATCGCACCGGCCTCGTCCCGGATCGGACTGTAGCAGAAGGTGAACCAGGCCTGCTCGGGCCGTCCGAAGCGCTCGACGACCAGCGGCATGTCCTCCACGAAGGTCGCTTCGCCAGCCAGCGCCTTCTCGGCGATCGGGCGCAACTCGCCCCAGACTTCGGGCCAGACCTCCCTGAACGGAAGCCCCAGTGCCTCGGGCTTGGCACCCAGCATCGGCCGATAGGCATCATTGTAGATGCTGATCAGTTCGCGGCCCCAGAAGATGCATTTCGGGAAGTGCGAGTTCACCATCATGCCGACGGCAACCTTGAGGGCCGTCGGCCAGTTCGCAATCGAACCGAGCGGCGAAGGCGACCAGTCATGGCTTCGGATGGCTTCCGCCATGGCGCCGCCGCCCGTCAGAAAATCGTCAGTCACGCTCGCCAATCACATCGGCCACAGGGATTGCATAATCCCATGACCCGAATCCGACGCGTGTACATTCGGCAATGATGTTCCAGGCAGATTTGCCGGCTCCAGCGCCACTTTTCAGGCGGGAACCGGCAAAAATGATACAATACCGCTACGGCAGAGGCTACGAACCGGCAGCGGCCTTCTTGGCGAAGCTGTCGATGAAGGTGGTCTTCAAATCGACATTGGACGAGGCCAGTTCGGGGTCGAGCAGCTTGAGCGCGTCATACATGCTCTTCATCGCTTCGGGCGAGGAGACGCCGGTGCGCGAATAGCTCTCCAGCGAGTTCTTGACCGAGCGAAGATAGAGCGGCTTGTCGCCGAGGTGGTACTCGGCCGGCACAAGATCGGCGACATCCTCGGGCTTGGCCGTCTCCAGCCATTTCAGCGCCTTGACGAAGGCGTTGACCAGCTTCTGCGTCGTCACCGGATTCTTCTCGGCGAAATCGTTCTTGAGATAGAGCACCGCCGCCGGGTTGGAGCCGCCGAACAGCGCCTTGGTGCCGGCTTCCGTGCGCGTGTCGATCAGCGAGACGATGTCGCCGTCGGCCTCCAGCTTCGAGATCACCGGATCGAGATGCGAGATCAGGTCGACCTGACCCTGCTTCATCGCCGCGACTGCGCTGGCGCCGCCGCCGACGCCGATGATCGGCGCGTCCGTCGCCTTCAGCCCTGCCTTGACCATGGCGTATTGCGCGGTCAGGGCAGTCGAGGAACCCGGCGCCGTGACGCCGATCTTCAGCCCCTTGAAATCGGCAGCCGACTTGACCTTGCCGGCGAGGTCCTTGCGCACCGCGATGGTGATGCCCGGGAAGCGGCCGAGCTCGACCACGGCGCGGATGTCCTGGCCCTTGGCCTGCATCCGGATGGTGTGCTCATAGGCGCCCGTCACGACGTCGACCGAGCCGCCGACCAGCGCCTGCAGCGACTTCGCGCCGCCGCCGAAATCATTGATCTCGACGTCGAGCCCCTGCTCCTTGAAGAAGCCCTTCTTCTCCGCGACGGTCAGCGGGAGGTAATAGAGCAGCGGCTTGCCGCCGACGCCGAGCGTCAGCTTCGGCTTCTCGGCATTCTGCGCGAGCGCGCCATAGGGCGCAAAGCCCAGCGAGGTCGAAAGCGCAAGCGCAGCCAGCGCCGCGCGGCGTGTAAGGATCATGGGTATTCCTCCGGTTGAACTGGTTTGCGCTTCTGGAGAGCGCATTCGCAGCGAACATAGGCGAGATCGAGCAGCGGGAGCAAGATTCCTCCACCCGAGCGACCGCTGCGCCCTCTTGCGCGTCGGGCATGTCCACCTGCTACAAGCGCAAACGAGGTCCGGCCATGAACGAAGTGCGCATCGCGATCTTCGCCTTTCTCTGCCTGGCGGCAGCGTCGTTGGGCGCGCTGTTCTCCTATGAGCGGCTTCCGCCGCATCAGCGGCAGGACGACACCCACGCCGTGGTTCGGCTCATCGCCAACATCTTCGTCGTGATGACGTCGCTTGTGCTCGGCCTGATGATCTCCTCAGCCAAGGGCCGGTTCGACGCCGTCAATCGCGACGTTCATAGCTACGCCACCGAGCTGATCCTGCTCGACAGGATGCTCCTGCTCTATGGACCCGAAGCGGTTGGAGCACGCCGCGAGCTCCGCGCCTATACGGAACGCGCCGCCAACGGCCACTGGACCGCCGAAGGCGGACACTCCGACAAGACCTCGGAACGGTTGATCGAAAGCGTCGAAGCCGGATTGCGGGCGCTAGCGCCGAGCAAGGAGCCTCAGCTTTCGATCTGGAACGACATCCGCGACCAGTATCGCAAGGTGCTGGAGCTGCGCTGGGCTCTGGTGGAACAGGCCGAGGGCTCGATCCCGAGACCGCTCGTGCTGATGCTCGTCGCGTGGCTGGTCCTGATCTTTGCGAGCTTCGGTTTCCGCGCCCCGAGAAATGCCGTGATCGTCACCGGCTTCGTCGCAGCCTCGGCCCTGATCGGCGGGGCGATCTATCTGATCGTGGACATGGATGCGCCGTTCGAGGGCCCGATCCAGATCTCGCCCGCCCCTCTGCAAAGGGCCGTCGCGGAAATGAGCCGATAAGGCGCTACCCGGCCCACCCCGTTGCAGGCGGGCGCTACGTCGTCGTCGAACTCTGCCCCGGCCGCCAGACCAGCAGCTTCTTCTCGACCATGGTCACGACGGAATCGATCAGGATCACGAAGATGGCGAGGATCAGCATCCCCGAAAATACCCCGGTGACGTCGAAGACGCTCTCGGCCTCGTGGATCTTGTAGCCGAGCCCGGCCGAGGAACCGAGATATTCGCCGACGACGGCGCCGACCAGCGCGAAGCCGACCGAGGTGTGCAAGCTCGAGAACATCCAGGTCAGCGCCGACGGCCAGTAGACATGCCGGAAGAGCTGGCGCTCGTTCATGCCGAGCATGCGGGCATTGGCCAGCACCGTCGGCGAGACCTCGCGCACGCCCTGATAGACGTTGAAGAAGACGATGAAGAAGACCAGCGTGAAGCCGAGCGCCACCTTCGACCAGATGCCCAGACCGAACCAGAGCGCGAAGATCGGCGCCAGCACCACGCGCGGCAGGGCGTTGGCGGCCTTGATATAGGGGTCGAACACCGCCGCCAGCAGCTCGTTTCGCGCGAAGGCGAAGCCGAACAGGATGCCGGCGGCCGAGCCGATGACGAAGGCCAGCACCGTCTCGGTCAGGGTGATGCCGAGATGCCAGTAGATATCGGTGCCGGTGAGTTGCTTCCAGGTCCGGGCCAGGACATCGCCTGGCGTCGAGAAGAAGAACTGCGTCGTCTTGACGTCGCCGAACAGGCCCGTCGTGGTGACGAGGTGCCAGATCGCCAGGGCGACGACCATCACCAGCGCCTGCAATACGAGAAGCTTGACGCGCTTCATGACGCCGCTCCCTCGACCAGTTCACGGCCCTCGCCCATCGCATAGGCCTTCTGCACCTCGACGCGCAGCGAGGCCCAGATGTCGCGGTGGATTTCGTGGAAGGCCTTCTCCAGCCTGATTTCGGCGATGTCGCGCGGGCGCGGCAGCGGCACCCGATAATCCGCGACGATGCCGGCCGCGGGGCCTGCCGACATCACCACCACCCGGTCTGACAGCGCGATCGCTTCTTCGAGATCATGCGTCACGAAGATCAGCGCCTTGCGATCCTTCGACCAGAGATCGAGCAGGAGATTGCCCATGATCTGCCGGGTCTGGGCGTCGAGCGGCCCGAAGGGCTCGTCCATCAGCAGGATCTCGGGGTCGCGGATCAGCATCTGCGCCAGCGCCACGCGCTTGCGCTGCCCGCCCGAGAGCATGTGGGGATAGCGGTCGACGAAGGCGCGCAAGCCGACCCGGGCGAGCCAGTCGCGCGCCCGCTTGTCGGCATCGGCATCGGACACGCCCATCGGCTCGAGCGCGACCTTGACGTTGTCGAGCGCCGTCTTCCACGGCATCAGCGCATCGGCCTGGAAGAGGTAGCCGGCGCGCCTGTTCAGCCCCGAAAGCGGCTTGCCGAAGATCGTCACCGTGCCGGCCGACGGCAGCAAAAGTCCCGCCGCGGCGTTGAGCAGGGTCGACTTGCCGCAGCCGGTCGGCCCGACGACCGAGACGAATTCGCCGGCGGATACGCTGAAATCCACGCCCGTCACCGCCTTGTAGCGCTGGCCGCCATCGAGATGGAAGGTGATGTCGAGCCCACCAAGCGCAACCGCGGCAGGGTGTGACGGCGCAGACTGCGACGGCATATCCATCGCTCCCGCATCGCCATGCGGGCGCTGTTGCAACTCCATGAAACCCGTTTCCCCGTCGGCGTCGGGCGCTCTTGATGGCGCCAGCCGAACCTTGCGTTCGTCGTTGAGGGCGAGACTAAGCCATCGACGGGATAAGGCAAAGATGTCCTTCGGCTTACGCCGCGAAAGTGCCGACCTGCGACGATGCTGTCGTTGCATTAAAGGGACGGCGCGGCGATAAGCCCCCCAGCCTCCCGCGAGAGCGACCAGGACGAAGATGGCCCAACTCGAACTCTGGATGCAGGCGCTCGTCGAGTTCATGCGCGCCAACCAGGAATGGGCGATCCCGATCGTCTTCCTGATCGCATTCTGTGAATGCGTCGCGATCCTCTCCTGGCTCGTGCCCGCGACCGTGTTCTTCACGGCGTTCGGCGCGGTTGCAGGCGCGTCCGGCCTCAACCTCGTGCCGCTGGCCTTCGCCGCGGCCGCCGGTTCGGGCTTCGGCTTCTGGATTTCATACTGGGCCGGCCTGCTCCTGGGACCCCGCGTCGATCACCACTGGCCCTTCAACAAGAACCCCGAACTGCTGACGCGCGGACACGCCTTCTTCGAAAAATGGGGGATCGCCAGCATTCTGATCGGCCACTTCTTCGGGCCGCTGCGTGCGGTCATCGCGATCGTCGCCGGCATCGTCCAGATGCCGTTCTGGCCGTTCCAGATCGCCAACTGGGCCGCCTCGACGGTCTGGGGTTTCGCCCTGCTCTACGGCGCCGGCCGTCTCGCCGAAATGGCGACCCAGGGCGGAATGCTGCCGCGCTAGGGCGAGTTCGCCTCAGGCGAGGCCGAGGATCACCGCCAGCAGCAGCGCCAGCGAAAAGGCGAGGCCCATGCCCGCCGCGACCGGCCCTTCGATCATCTTCAACATCTGCATCGCGACCTCCCATTTCTGATTGGCAACCCGAATGCGTGTCGTCTCGATATGCGTAGCCATCGTCGCCTCGGTCGGCGCGTATTCTCTCTGCGATCTCAGTAGGTGAGCAGTTCCACGGCGATCCACGCCACGACAGCCAGCGCCAGACCGCCGATCAGAACCATCAGCACCGGCGCGCCCAGGAAACCCTGCCGCGCCTCGACCGGTGTTTCGACTGCCGGGTCGGCATCGCTGTGATCATCGGCCCGCATCGGCGGGACCTTGTCTCCACCTGCCAGCCCCTCGGCTTGTGCCTTGGCGCGGTCTTCCGCCTCGATGCTCATGGTCCGGTCCTCCGCTCCTGGCCCATCTCGGCCCACCGCGCCTCAGCCCGGGATCAGGCCGATGAAGGTGTTGAACAGCACGGCGAGCGCCAGCCCACCCAGCAAGGCACTCAGCAACGGCCAATCCTCGGCCGTCTCCTGCCGGGCTGCCTTCACGCGAGGCCTGAAAATCCGGTCGGTCTGGCTGCGACGCCGCTGTTCGGCTCTCTCATCATCCCGCATCATGAGCCCCACTCCCGATTTCCCTGTCTGGCAAGGAAAACGCGCCGCGGCAGGATCGGTTCCGGCAGGATCGAAGACACAGAAAAAGGGCGGGCGCATTGCTGCACCCGCCCCGGCGTCATTCGGAAAAAAGGACGATTCTACAGGTTGTTACGGCCAGCGACGGAATCAGCTCCGCAAGGAGCTGATTCAATCTGCGAACCGGCCCCCGCAGAAGAGCCCGGATCAGTTCTTCGACTTGTCGACCAGGGCCTTGGCCTTGATCCAGGGCATCATGTCGCGCAGCTTGGCGCCGACTTCCTCGATCGGATGGGCGGCGTAGCGGGCGCGGGTCGCCTTGAACGAAGTCTGGTTGACCTTGTTCTCCAGCATCCAGTCGCGGGTGAACTTGCCCGACTGGATGTCGGTCAGGACGCGCTTCATCTCGGCCTTGGTCTCGGGCGTGATGATGCGCGGGCCCGTGACGTACTCGCCATACTCGGCCGTGTTCGAGATCGAGTAGTTCATGTTGGCGATGCCGCCCTCGTAGATCAGGTCGACGATCAGCTTCACTTCGTGCAAGCACTCGAAATAGGCCATCTCGGGGGCGTAGCCGGCCTCGATCAGCGTCTCGTAGCCGGCCTTGATCAGCTCGACGAGGCCGCCGCAGAGGACGACCTGCTCGCCGAACAGATCGGTCTCGCACTCTTCCTTGAAGGTCGTCTCGATGATGCCGGCGCGACCGCCGCCATTCGCCGAAGCATAGGACAGGCCGAGGTCATGGGCGTTGCCGGTCGCATCCTGATGGATAGCGATCAGGGTCGGCACGCCGCCCCCGCGCTGATACTCGGAGCGCACGGTGTGGCCGGGACCCTTGGGGGCGACCATCAGCACGTCGAGGTCCTTGCGCGGCTCGATCAGGTTGAAGTGGACGTTGAGGCCGTGCGCGAACAGGAGGGCGGCGCCCTCCTTCATGTTGCCATGCAACTCGTCGCGATAGATGTCGCCCTGCAGCTCGTCCGGCGTCAGCATCATCATGACGTCGCAGACCTTGGCGGCCTCGGACGGGGTCATCACCTTGAAGCCGGCCTCTTCGGCCTTCTTGCGGGTCGGCGAGCCCGCCTTCAACGCGATGACGACATCCTTGACGCCGGAATCGCGCAGGTTGAGCGCATGGGCATGCCCCTGCGAGCCGTAGCCGACGATGCAGACCTTCTTGCCCTTGATCAGGTTGATGTCGGCATCACGATCATAATAAACGCGCATGTGAATGAGTCCTTCCTTGGGTCGTCGGGGTGGTTTCTTCAGGCTTGCCGTGCGGAGGTCGTCCGCCCGTAAAGTGCGAGGAACTGGTCGGTGGCCCGGGCGGCGTCGCGCTCGATCTCGTCGGGAACAAGCACCAGGGCGTCACCGAGCAGGAGCCGGATCTGGACGTCGCGCCCGACCAGGCCGAAAAAGGTGCGGAACGCTGTCTCGGAGGCGTCGAAATCGAGCAGCCCCGCCTCGCGCCCGGCCTCCAGAACAGGGCGAAGCCGCTCGGCGATGGCAAACCGCCCGTTCTCCAGCACGATCCCGCCGAGATTGCTCTTGCGCGAGGCGGCATGGCCGATGGCGAGACGGTTCAGTGCGATCGAGGTCGGGCTGGAGATGACGGTCAGCCAGGTCGCGGCGAAACCCTTGAGGCTGTCGCGCAGGGCGGCGATGTCGAGCGTCGGGCGGTCATAGCGGCCGGCGCGAACACGGGCAGCCTGCCAGCGCACGGTCGCCGTCAACAACCCGTCGCGATCGCCGAACCATTTATACAGCGTTTCCTTGGAGCAGCTCGCCCGGCGCGCCACGGCGGTCATGGTGAGTTGGTCGCCCTCCTCCACCATCAGCGACAGCACGGCATCGAGCACGGCCTGCTGACGGGCCGTCGGCTCTTCCGTATCCGCTGTGCTTCGCGTTGCCATGATCGTCTGGAACCGGTAAAATCGCCGTACCGTACGTTACGGTTCGGCTCTCTAGCGCAGCCCGCTTTCCTTCGCAAGACGCTTTGCGATCCGCCGCGCAGCCTCCGCATTCCGTGCGGGGCCGCTCCACGCGCCCTTATAGACCGGCCGCCTGCTGGCTCGCGATCCGCTGCAGGAAGATCGCCGCCACCGTCAGGCCGAAACCTGCC
>DATDBB010000445.1:0-8707 GCA_036525085.1 Allobosea sp. | reverse complement strand
GTTCTGCACCAGCACCTGCGCCTGGTCGATGTCGACGCCGGACTTGAACACGACGTTGATCGTCACCCGCCCGTCGCCGGTCGACTGCGAGGTGATGTAGAGCATGTCGTCGACGCCGTTCACCTCCTGCTCGATCGGGGTGGCGACGGTGGCTGCGACGACCTCGGCCGAGGCGCCGGGATAGGTGGCCGTGATCGACACGGTCGGCGGCGCGATCTCGGGATACTCGGCGATCGGCAGGCCGCGCTGGGCGATGGCACCGGCAATCGTCAGCAGCACCGAGAGAACGGTGGCGAAGATCGGCCGGTCGATGAAGAAATGGGCGAAGCGGAACATGAATGGTGTCCTGGCCTGACGTCAGGGCGGACGGCCTATGGCCGTCCGAGGTGGACTATCGAAGGGTGCCGCGATCAGTTCGACGCGGCGAGCTTGATCTCGCCGGGCGTCGGGGTGACGGCCGCGCCCGGCCGCACCATCGGGTTGGCGAAGCCGCCGACGACGACCTTGTCCTGGGGCGTCAGCCCGCTGCGGATGACGCGCAGGCCGCCCGTCATCTGGCCGAGGACCACGGGCTTCGGCACGATCTTGTTCTCGGGCCCGACGGTCAGGACGATCTTGTTGGCCTGGTCGGAGACGACGACGGCGTCCGGAACCAGCAGGGCATCGGCCTCGCCGGAATAGATGCGCAGCCGTCCGAAGGTGCCGGGCGTCAGGAACTCGTCCTTGTTGGCGAAGACGACGCGACCACGGATCGTGCCCGAACGCGCATTGAGCGCGTTGTCGACGAAGTCGATCCGGCCGCGGCGCTTCCACTGCTGCTCGTCCGAGAGGCGCACTTCGGCGACGATGCCGTCATCGCGGGAAGCGCCCGTGCGCAGGCTCATCGCCTGGCGCTGATAGCGCAGATAGTCGGCCTCGGAGGCGTCGAAGGTGAAGTAGATCGGATCGAGCGCGACGATCGTCGTCAGCAGCGTCGCGCCGGACTGGCCGCCGGCGATCAGGTTGCCCGGGTCGACGCGGCGGTTGGAGATGCGGCCCGCCAGCGGCGCACGCACCTCGGTCCATTCGAGATTGAGCTCGGCCGTCTTGAGGTTGGCCTCGGCGCCCTGCTGGCTGCCGATCGCGCTGTTCAGGTTGGCGCGGCGCTGATCGACGTCGCGCGCCGTGATGGTGCGGTTCTGCGTCAGCCCCTCGGCCCGCTCGACCTCGTTCTGGGCGAGCTCGACCTGTGCCTTGGCGCGGACGACCTCGGCGCGGGAGGCGTCGACCGACAGGCGGTAGGGGCGCTGGTCGATGGTGAAGAGCAGGTCGCCCTTCTTGACGAGGTCGCCATCCCGGAAATGCACCGCATCCAGGAAGCCCGAGACGCGCGCGCGCACCTCGACCTGCTCGCTCGCCTCGAAACGCCCGGTGAACTCGTCCCAGTTGGTGACGCGCTGGGCCAGCGGCGCGGAAACCTGCACCGGCGGGGCTGGGGGCGCACCCTGCGCCAGAACCTGGACGGGCAGCAGCATGGCGGACGAGGTCATCAGCGTCGCGGCAGACAGGGCGACAAGCATCGGACCGGGGCGGCGGTTCAACATGGCGAAACTCCGGATGGCTGGGCCGGGCAATCCTGACGGATAGCCGGCGCGTGCCGCTACAAGAGGTGTCGAGTGACGATTGTCAAGAACCATCACCCATCATGGGCGCAAGAACGAGCCACAATATGACACAATCCCGACAAGAGGTGTCGGCAGCGCAACAGAAGCTTGCCGCCTGCCCGCCGAGGTCGTAACCGGTAGGCGACCCTTTCGAGCCGGAAGACTGACGATGAACGCGCATGCCCGCCCCGCCGACCCCAAGAAGCTGATCAAGGGCGCGACCGGCGACTGGGAGATTGTGATCGGCATGGAAATCCATGCACAGGTCACCTCCAACGCCAAGCTGTTTTCGGGCTCCTCGACCGCGTTCGGCGCCGAGCCCAATGCCCATGTCAGCCTCGTCGATGCCGCGATGCCCGGCATGCTGCCCGTCATCAACGCCGAATGCGTGCGCCAGGCCGTCCGCACGGGTCTCGGCCTGAATGCGCAGGTCAACAAGCGTTCCGTCTTCGACCGCAAGAACTACTTCTACCCCGATCTGCCGCAGGGTTACCAGATCAGCCAGTACAAGAGCCCGATCATCGGCGAGGGCGAGATCGTGGTCGACCTGTCGCCGACCGAGCAGATCACCGTCGGAATCGAGCGCCTCCATCTCGAGCAGGATGCCGGCAAGTCGATCCATGACCAGCACCCGACCATGAGCTTCGTCGACCTGAACCGCTCGGGCGTCGCGCTGATGGAGATCGTCTCGCGGCCGGATCTGCGCTCGGCCGACGAGGCCAAGGCCTATGTGACGAAGCTGCGCACCATCCTGCGCTATCTCGGCACCTGCGACGGCGACATGGAGAAGGGCAATCTGCGCGCCGACGTCAACGTCTCGGTCCGCAAGCCCGGAGACGAACTCGGCACGCGCTGCGAGATCAAGAACGTCAACTCGATCCGCTTCATCGGCCAGGCCGTCGATGTCGAGGCCCGTCGCCAGATCGGCATCATCGAGGATGGCGGCACGATCGACCAGGAAACCCGGCTCTACGACCCGGCCAAGGGCGAGACCCGCTCGATGCGCTCCAAGGAAGAGGCGCATGACTACCGCTATTTCCCCGACCCCGACCTGCTGCCGCTCGAATTCGACGATGCCTTCGTCGAGAGGCTGAAGGCCGCGCTGCCGGAACTGCCCGACGCCAAGAAGGCCCGCTTCATCGCCGAATACGGACTCTCGCCCTATGACGCCTCGGTGCTCGTCGCCGAGCGCGAGCAGGCCGACTACTTCGAGGCCGTGGCCAAGCCAGATGGAAAGACCAGTCGCGACGGCAAGGCGGCCGCCAACTGGGTCATCAACGAGCTGTTCGGCCGCCTCAACAAGGAAGGCCAGGACGTCACGACGTCGCCGGTCTCGGCCGCCCAGCTCGGCGGGCTCGTCGACCTGATCGGCGAAGGCGTGATCTCCGGCCGCATCGCCAAGGACCTGTTCGAGATCCTCTGGTCGGAAGGGGGCGACCCGCGCCAGATCGTCGAGGCGCGCGGCATGAAGCAGGTCACCGACACCGGCGCCATCGAGAAGGCGGTGGACGAGCTGATCGCCGCCAATCCCGACAAGGTCGAGCAGGTCAAGCTGAAGCCGACCATGCTGGGCTGGTTCGTCGGCCAGGCGATGAAGGCGTCCGGCGGCAAGGCCAACCCGCAGGCGCTGAACGAGATTCTGAAACAGAAGCTGGGAATTGACCCCTGAAACACGCCGTCATCCCGGACGCAGCGAAGCGGAGATCCGGGATCCATGCCTGAACCTTCCTCGGAAGCGCTCCGGCATGGATCCCGGGTCAAGCCCGGGATGACGGCGTTGTTTCCTGCGCGAGCTGGACGATTGGGATGACGCCCGACGGTCTCATCATCCGTGACGCCGAAGCCGCCGACCTTCCGGCGGTGAGGGCGCTGTTGGTCGAGACCTGGCATGCCACCTATGACGGCATCTATGGCTGGCAGCGCGTCGCCGAGATCACCAATGCCTGGCACTCGCTCGACAACCTCGCGGCCCAGCTCGGCCGCGAGAACGGCGCCTTCCTTGTCGCCCTGGTCGGGAGCGAGATCATCGCGACCGCGTCGGCCCGCGTCGAGCGGGACCGTGCCGCGCTGCTGACGCGGCTCTATGTGCTGCCGACCTATCAGGGCATCGGCATCGGCCGCACCCTGCTGCAGGTGACGCTGGCCTGCTTTCCGCAGGCGCCGGTCGCTCGTCTCGAGGTCGAGAGCCAGAACGAGCCGGCGATCGCCTTCTACGAGCGCATGGGCTTCTTCCTGCAGCGCCAGGCCCGCTTCGACGGCCGCGACGACACGCCCAACACGCTGCTGATGGCCAAGCGGCTGTTCGCCGAGTGAGGCGGATGGCCGGAGCCAGAGCATAAGCCAGACCGGGAAGATGCCTCCGATGGATACCGCGAAGCCTGAGTCCGCCGATCTCGTCATCCGCCGCGCCCGCAGCGAGGATGTGCCTCGGATAGCCGCACTGATCATGTTCGGCACGCCGACTCAGGCGATGACGCCGGCCGAGATCGAGGCGGAGGCGGCCCATCCCGACTATCTCGACGCCTTCGCGAAGATCGAGGCTTCCCCGAACGACGCCGTTTTCGTCGCTGAACAGGCCGGCGCCGTCATCGGCACCTTCCAGGTCACGCTGATCCCCGGGCTGATTGCGCGCGGGCGGATGCGCGCCAAGTTCGAGAGCGTCCATGTCGCCCCGGAGCGGCGGGGGCAGGGCGTCGGAGCGATCATGATCGCTCATGCGCTCGCTTTCGCGCGGGACAACGGGGCAGCACTGGCCGAGCTGACCTCGAACAAGGTGCGCACCGACGCACACCGCTTCTATGTCCGGCTCGGCTTCGAGCAGAGCCATGAAGGCTTCAAGATGGTGCTCTGAGGCAGGTTTTGGCCGCTATCGCATCCATCTCCAGGGCATGGCGAGGCTGCACGGTGCGATGGCCGCACCTCTTTCTCGTCCCCTGGAAGAGGCCTACAAACCCCGCTCCCTCGTCTGCACAGTGACTGGAAGCCAAGCATGTCCGCCAGCCAGACCAAGCCGATCGATCTCTATTACTGGCCCACCCCGAACGGGTGGAAGATCACCATCATGCTGGAGGAGTGCGGGCTGCCCTATCATGTGGTCCCGGTGAACATCGGCAAGGGCGACCAGTTCAAGCCGGAATTCCTCGCGATCTCCCCGAACAACCGCATGCCGGCGATCGTCGATCCCGAAGGGCCGGACGGCAAGCCGATCTCGGTCTTCGAATCCGGAGCGATCCTGCAATATCTCGGCCGCAAGACGGGGCAGTTCTACCCGGCCGACGAGCGCGCCCGCATCGCCGTCGACGAATGGCTGTTCTGGCAGATGGGCGGCTTCGGGCCGATGCTCGGCCAGACCCATCATTTCCGCCTCTATGCCCCCGAGAAGATCCCCTACGCGATCGATCGCTACACCAACGAGGCCAACCGGCTCTACGGCGTCCTGAACAAGCGCCTGGAAGGCCGGGACTATATCTGCGGCGACTATTCGATCGCCGACATGGCCTGCATCGGTTGGGCCAAGGGCTGGGAGAAGCAGGGCCAGGACCTCAAGCAGTTCCCCCATGTCGCGCGCTGGCTCGAGACCATGCTGGCGCGCCCGGCCGTGCAGCGCGGCCTCAAGGTCGGCGAAGCCCTGCGCAACCCCGCCGGCATCAGCACGCCGGAAGAGAAGGCGATCCTGTTCGGGCAGAAGGCGCGCTGACCAGCGCCTCGAGGGTCAACCACGTCGTCATCCCGGACAAGCCGCGAAGCGGCGCCGATCCGGGATCCATGCCTGAACGGTTCCGGAATGGATCCCGGGTCTCCCTTCAGTCGTGCGGGATGACCCGGAGGAACGGTTCGCGCGCGCCGAAAGCCCCGGCCGGCCGGTCGCCGCGGGGTTTTCGGGTCTGCTTCGAGCGTATCCGAGGGGATGCGCGGGACGATGGTAACGTCGCAGTCGACGTCTGCGTGCCGATGTCGATGTCGAATGTCTGTGTCGAAGCAGCGCCGTCAGCCGCCGCCGGCCTTTAGAGCAGAGGTCTTGCCCGCGCGCGGGTGTTTGATGCCGCCAGATCGCCTTCTGGTTATCCGTGCCACGGGTCGCGCAGCCTGGCTCACCTGCGCGATGGCGATCTGCGCCTCCGCCGTCTTCCGCCCGCAACGGCATCCGACGGCGAAACCCGCAAACCCCGCCCGGCCGCACGATGCCTCGCGACAGCCCCCTTGGTCGGGCGGAGCGGGGGCAGGATAGGCATGGGTGCGGACGGCGGGGATAAGATTTCGACGGAACCGGGACGCGAACCCCTCCCCCCGAGGGGGAGGGGTTCGCGCGCCCTACGCGGCAGCCGCGACGCCTCTTGCCCTTCTCCCACCTATCTCGAGCTTGCCCGAGATGGGAATTCAAAGTGTCAAAGTCGGCAACAGCCGACTTTGATGGGGAGAAGGTGCCCCGGCAGGGGCGGATGAGGGGGCGCCGTGCGCTTTCCCGTTGGCGTCGTGTTCGGCGGAACGCTCACAGCGCCCCCTCATCCGTCAGCGCTGCGCGCTGCCACCTTCTCCCGCGAGGGGAGAAGGGAGGTCGCGGCCTTTGCCGGCGGCAGAACTCAATTCGCCCGCACCCACTTCACCGAGCGGCAGATCAGCCCGCCCATGACGCAGCCCGAGGTCGTCAGTGCGTCACCGGACAAGCTCATCGTGCCCGAATAGGTCTTGCCGTCCTCGGGGTTGAACGCGCTGCCGGCCCATTTGCCGTCGCCGGACGGCTTCATGTCGTAGAAGATGCGTTGCCCGACCTTGGCCGGGCCGTTCGCGTCCTTGAGCCAGGCGAGCGTGCCGCAGACGGCATCGCCGCATTTGGCGAAGCGCACGCGCGAGGCGCCGGTATCGCGCTGCCAGATGCCCGAGACATCCTGCGCCAGGGCAGGGCCGCTGGCGGCGAGGCCGATGACAACGAGGCCGAGACCGGCCAGCGACGCCCGACGGGCGTTCGATCCGATAGGCATGGAAATCCTCCCTGTGCGACCATGCCATGCTGCATGGTTCAGATATGAACTATATCCGGGAAGCTAACGGCTTCCAAGCTGCCGCAGGGGCAGGTCGAAAGCCTGCTTCCGCAAGGGAGGGTGAATCGTCCGTCAACACGCGCGCTGGCATTCGTCGCAACAGTCATTGAAAAGACGCCGTTTTTCGGGGCCGAAGGATGAACCGAGCGTTGATTTAACCGCTCGCTCATTTCTCGTTGAGTTTCGATTCATCGCGAATTTTAGCCGCCCCTTTAAGCCCAGCCGCCAATCTCGGCCTCAACAAGCCGGGGCCTTTGGACGGGTGGCCGGCAAGAACCGAGAACGAAACCAAAGACAAAGGGTGGTTGTCATGGCACGCATGGAAATGAGCGCGATCCCCGCTTCCCTGGTGATCCCGAGCGAGGCTTCGGCCGAGGCCTATTACGAACTCGGCCTGATGTATGCGGCCGGCCGCGGCATCCCGGTCGACCTGGTCGCGGCGCAGAAATGGTTCAACGTCGCCCAGGCCCGCGGTTGCGGCCGGGCTGCGGCGCATCGCCAGGAACTGGCGCTGGAGATGACGCGCGACCAGATCGCGGAAGCCCTGCGCGAGGCCCGCAGCTTCCTGACGCGTCACTGAACGGCCGCAGCGGTCCTGTTGCCGCTGGACGCGCTTTCCGCATCGTCGGCTCGAAGCCGGGCATGAGGTCGTTCAGAAGGCTCCGACGCCGCCGGAAGGCGGGGGCATGTTCCCGCGTCGATCTTTTGTGATGAATTCGGGTGACACCAGCAGCGCCTTGCAAAGCAAGGAGATGTAGGCGCTGAGCAAGCTCGCAACGGCACGCATGGATCGCCTCCATTCGTTCGCAGGCGGCCAGCATAGCACAGGTCAGGCCCCGCCGCATGAGGGCTTCAAACTGCGACGAGATGCCGTGCGAGCCTTGTGGGGCGGGGAGGGCGCAGCTATAAGCGCGCCGCATTCTCCCAAGATTTCCCCAAGGCAATATTCGTTAAGGACCCCCCGATGGCTGTTCAGCGTACCTTCTCCATTCTCAAGCCCGACGCGACGCGGCGCAATCTCACCGGCGCGGTCAACGCGGTCATCGAGAAGGCCGGTCTGCGCATCGTCGCGCAGAAGCGCATCCAAATGACGAAGGGCCAGGCCGAGACCTTCTATGCGGTCCACTCGGCCCGTCCCTTCTTCGGCGAGCTCGTCGAGTTCATGACCTCCGGCCCCGTGGTCGTGCAGGTCCTCGAGGGCGAGGACGGCATCGCGAAGTATCGCGAAGTCATGGGCGCCACCAACCCGGCCAACGCCGCCGAGGGCACCATCCGCAAGCTCTTCGCCGAGTCCGTCGGCGAAAACACCGTCCATGGCTCGGACGCGCCAGAGACGGCGGCGGTCGAGATCGCCCAGTTCTTCGCGGGCAACGAGATCGTCGGCTGATTTCAGCCGATGGCTTGAAAGCAGAAAAGGCGGGCCGGTATCCGGTCCGCCTTTTTCATTTCGGGCCGCGGGCCATAGCCGGGAGCAAGCCCGGCGATGACGACGCCGAACCTCAGAGGCCGCCCAGCGAATAGCTCGACCCGGTGTCGAAGGAATAGCTCGCGGAGAGGCCGATCGTGAGCGAGTCGCGCGAGCCGTAGGGCCTGACGATCGCCGAGCGCGTGGCGTCGCCGACGAGGCGCTTGTACTCGACATAGGCCGTCGTCTTGAGATTGTCGGACCAGTTGTAGGTGATCTGCGCCAGCGCGCCCACCGTGTTCACCCCGGCATTGAAGCGCTGCAGCAGGCCGCCCGTGCCGGGCTGGGCGCCGCCGGTTCCGAAATAGGTCCGGATGTAGTCGGCCGAGGCGACCCGCATGCGCGGGCCGGCGCCGAGCGTCCAGGCGCCGACTGTGGTGAAGGCATCGAGCTTGAAATCGGCGACGACGCCGTCATGAGCGACGATGCCGCGGCGCACATCGGCGCGGGCGCGCAGCCAGGACGTCGGGTAGAATTCGACGAAGCCGCCGGCCTCGGCGCCGAACTTGGTCGAGGGCACCGCGACGAGCGCCGGATTGACGTCGGCGCTGCGCTTCCAG
>DATDBB010000444.1:0-13074 GCA_036525085.1 Allobosea sp. | reverse complement strand
AGGCGAATTCGACATCGGCACGCGCCGCTGGGACAAGCAGAGGGGCGTGCCGCCGCAGCCGAGTCCCGGCCCGGATCGCCCGCCCGCGCCGGCCGTCTCCCGGATACCCGGTAGCGTCGCCCCGGTCGCCGCCTCCGCCTTTCAGCCTGCCGGCGGCGAAGTCGCCGAAGCCGACTGAACGACTGCCGCTCCTGCGCGGTTAACCAAGGCTGAAACAAGCGCGCGGCATTTTTCCGAAATCTAACCGGCCCTTAACCACGACCTCCGCATCACGGAAGGCGACGCAGGATAAGGAGAGGCCGGTGCGAGCGCGGATTCTGGAGCGGGCGACATTTGGCGCCCTCGCCCTCGGCGGCCTGCTGATCGCTTTGGCCGGCCCGGCCGCCGCGCTCTACCCCAAGAAGAGCGACTCCGCCCCTCACCACGGCGTCCGCGACGCACGCCGCCAGGCTATCCAGGGCATCGACGTCTCGCGCTGGCAGGGTGAGATCGACTGGCACAAGGTCAAGGATGCCGGCACGCGCTTTGCCTTCATCAAGGCGACGGAGGGCGGCGACCATCTCGATCCGAACTTCCGCCAGAACTGGGCGGGTGCGAAGAAGGCCGGCGTCGCGCGCGGCGCCTATCACTTCGTCTGGTGGTGCCGCCCGGCCAAGGACCAGGTGCGCTGGATGAAGCGCCATATCCCGCGCGATCCCGATGCGCTGCCGCCGGTGCTCGATGTCGAATGGCAGAACGATTCCCAATGCACCCGCAAGGTCTCGCGCGAGGATGCTCTGGAGAAGATGCGGATCATGCTCGCAGCGCTGCACGAGCACACCGGCAAGAAGCCGATCATCTATACCGACATCAACTTCCACGAGGATATCCTCGAGGGCGCGTTCAACGACTATCCCTACTGGCTGCGCTCGACCGCGGCCCCGCTGCGGCATCGCTATAATCGCGAGAAGTGGGAGTTCTGGCAGTTCACCACGACCGGCCGCGTGCCCGGCATCACCGGCGACGTCGACCGCAACGCCTTCTTCGGCAGCGAGCGCGAATTCGCCGCCTGGCGCGAGGGACGCTTCGACATCGGGGCGCGCAAATGGCGCGGCGGCGAGCCGAAGGTGCAGGTCGCCGGCCCGCGCGCGCTGCCCAAGCCCCCTGCCCGCCTCGCCAACAGCAGCAGTGGCGACGGGCCGCGGCCGCCGGGGCGCGTCCCCTCCCGCACGGTGCAGGCCAACAACTGAGGCGCCGCAACCCGGCGGCGTCATAAAACCTTCACGCAGCGCGCGCAGGGCTCGCGGCCGTCCTTGTCGCCACCGGCCCCCAGCCCATGACCCAAGCCTTCGTCAGCCAAGCCTTTGCCCTCCGGCCCGACGAGCAGTCGAAGACCGGCATCGTCTGGGCCTATCGCTTCGCCGCAGACGGGCTGCCCGAACTCGTTCCGCGCGACGAAATCCCCGCCCTGCCTCCGGAGCAGGGCTTCGTCTGGATTCATCTCGACCTCGTCCACAACCGCGCCAAGAGCTGGGTCGGGGAGCAGTCCCGCCTGCTCTCGCCGACGGCGGAAGAGGTCTTCCTCTCGAACGAGACCCATCAGCGGCTGGACCATTCCGCCGGGCTGGTCTGGGGCGTCTCGCATGACCTGATCCGCGATGTCGACCGCAACTCCGGCGAGGTTGGCACGCTCTACTGGATCGTGGCCGAGCGCTTCGTCATCACCGGCCGGCGCGAGGCGATGCGCTCGACCAGGCTCGTGGCCGAGACGCTGGACGGGGGCGAAAGCGTCGCCAGCACGGCCGATCTTTTCGAACTGCTGGTCGAGTTCATCATCGACGACGTCACCGACGCCGTCGTGCAGTTGATGGACCAGACCGACAGCGTCGAGGACCTCGTCCTGTCCGACAGCTTCGAGGATGCGCCGAGCCAGATCGGCGCGATCAGGCGAACGGCTGTGCGGCTGCATCGCCAGCTCGGCGGGCTGCATCTGCTCTTCCGCCGCTTCGCCGACGGCAATTCCGGGCGCGGCGCGCCCGATACGATGCGAGCCTGCGCGGGACGTCTGCTGCAGCGGATCGAGGGCCCGCATGCCGACGTCCAGTCGGTGCAGGATCGCGCCCGGCTGCTGCAGGACGAGATGGCCGCCCGCACCGCCAACCAGACCAATCGCCAGCTCTATGCGCTCTCCATCCTGACCGCGCTGTTCATGCCCGCGACCTTCATCACCGGCCTGTTCGGCATCAATGTGAAGGGCCTGCCCTGGATGGAGCATGAACTCGGCGCCTTCTTCGTCGCCCTTGCCTGCGTCTGCGCGGCGCTGCTGACGCTGGTGATGCTCAGAAGGCGCGGCGTGATCGGCAAATAGGCCTCACGCCCTGGAGTTCACCTCGACGGTGACATGCGAGAGCATGGCGAGGTCGGCGAGCCTCGCCTTGTAGGCAGCCGGTGGCTGCGGCTGCGCCGCCACCACCGAGACGATGGCGCAGCAGTGCCCCGGCCCGACCCGCCACAGATGCAGATCCGCGATCTCGGCCCCGCCGGCGCCGATACGTTCGCGGATCTCGTCGGCGAGCCCGCCATCGGGAACCGTATCGAGCAGCACCGCGCCCGAGGAGCGCAGCAGCCCCAGCGACCAGTGCCCGATCACCAACGCGCCGACTACGCCCATCAGAGGGTCGAGGAAGGCCCAGCCATAGATGCTGCCGCCGAGCAACGCCGCGATCGCCAGCACCGAGGTGAAAGCGTCGGCGATGACATGCAGATAGGCCGCACGCAGATTGTTGTCCGCGTCGTGCCCGTGGCCGTGGTGATCGTGACCATGGTGGTCGTCACCGTGATGCGAATGGTCGTGATGGGGATGGCCATGCCCGCCATGCGAATGGCCATGGTGATGATGAGCATGGTCGTCGCGCAGGATGAACGCGCTGGCGAGATTGACGACGAGCCCGAGCACCGCGACAATCATCGCCTGGACGAAATCGATCGGCACCGGCTCGCTGAGCCGTATCACGGATTCGAAGGCGATCAGCAACGCCACCAGCATCAGCACCAGCGCGCTGGCGAAGGCCGCGAGATCGCCGAGCTTGCCCGTCCCGAAGGAGAAGCGTCCATCATGGGCGTGGCGGCGGGCGAAGCGATACGCGAAGGCGGCGATGCCGAGCGCGGCGGCATGGGTCGACATGTGCCAGCCATCGGCGACCAGCGCCATCGAGCCGAAGAACGTACCGGCCGCGATCTCGACGACCATCGTCAGCGCGGTCAGCGCGACGACGATCCAGGTCCGGCGCTCGTTTCGCTCATGGCCTTCGCCGAGGAAGACATGGTCGTGATGGGGCGCAAACGCCCTTGCGTCGCTCATGCTCCGGTCTCCGTCAGAGATACTTGGTCAGCGCCTTCAGCCCCTCGATCGTCCGGCGCGCTTCCGGCGTCGACGCCTCGGCATGATCGAACAGGTGATGCTCGATATGGTCGAAGATCAGCAGCTCCTTGACCTTCTCCAAGGCCTTCTCGACCGCCTGGAGCTGCTGCACGACCTCCGGCACGTCCCGGCCAGCCTCGACCATCCCGACGACCGTGCCGAGATGTCCCTGCGCACGGCGCAGTCGCTTGACGATATCGGGGTCCATGGCGTGGCTCATGACGCTATCCTATCCTGGTGGATAGGATAGGCAAGTGAAGCGGCTGCGCCCGTGATCGTGCCAGGTGCGTCAAGGGTTCCTCATCGGCCCATACCCGCCCACCCGGCCTGCGCGCTCCCGCGCACTGACTTCACGCCGTTCCGCGCTATAACGCGACAAACGCCGCGCGCCTCGCCGCGCCGGCCCATCGGGAGGTCCACCATGCTCGCCAACGCGCCCCGCCCCTTCAATTTCGACCTCGGCGAGACTGCCGACGCCATCCGCGACACGGTCCATAGCTTTGCGCAGGAGAAGATCGCGCCCCGCGCCGAGGAGATCGACAGGACCAACCAGTTCCCGCGCGATCTCTGGCCGCAGATGGGCGCGCTCGGCCTGCACGGCATCACGGTGAAGGAGGAGGATGGCGGCTCGGGGCTGGGCTATCTCGAGCATGTCGTGGCGATCGAGGAGGTGTCACGTGCTTCCGCCTCGGTCGGCCTGTCCTACGGCGCCCATTCCAATCTCTGCATCAACCAGATCGCCCGCAACGGCAGCCCGGCGCAGAAGGCGAAATACCTGCCCAAGTTGATCTCGGGCGAGCATGTCGGCTCTCTCGCCATGTCCGAGCCCGGCGCCGGCTCCGACGTCGTCTCGATGAAGACCCGGGCCGAGAAGCAGGGCGACCGCTACGTCATCACCGGCAACAAGATGTGGATCACCAACGGGCCGATCGCCGAGACGCTGGTGGTCTATGCCAAGACCGATCCGGGCGCCGGCTCGAAGGGCATCACCGCCTTCCTGATCGAGAAGGGCATGAAGGGCTTCTCCACCGCCCAGAAGCTCGACAAGCTCGGCATGCGCGGCTCCGACACCTGCGAACTCGTCTTCGAGGATTGCGAGGTCCCCGAGGAGAACGTGCTTGGCAGCGTCGGGCGCGGCGTCAACGTGCTGATGTCGGGCCTCGACTACGAGCGCGTCGTGCTCTCGGCCGGCCCGCTCGGCATCATGCAGGCCGCGATGGACGTGGTCATGCCCTATGTCCATGAGCGCAAGCAGTTCGGCCAGTCGATCGGGCAGTTCCAGCTCGTCCAGGGCAAGCTCGCCGACATGTATGTGATGATGAACGCCTGCAAGGCCTATGTGTATGCCGTCGCCAAGGCCTGCGACCGCGGCGAGACCACCCGCGAGGACGCCGCCGGCGCGATCCTGATCTCCGCCGAGAAGGCGACGCAGATCGCCCTCGACGCGATCCAGTTGCTGGGCGGCAACGGTTACATCAACGATTACCCGACCGGCCGCCTGCTGCGCGACGCCAAGCTCTACGAGATCGGCGCGGGTACGAGCGAGATCCGCCGCATGCTGATCGGGCGGGAATTGTTCGAGAAGACGAAGTAGGTAGAAAACACAAACCACGCCGTCATCCCGGACAAGCCGCGTTAGCGGCGCCGATCCGGGATCCATGCCTGAACCGCTCCGGCATGGATCCCGGGTCTCCGCCTCGCTCCGCCCGGGATGACGGCGCTTTTGATGAGACACCTGCGCAAAAGACCGAGCCGCCATGCCCCTCTACTTCGCCTACGGCCTGAACATGGACCCCGCCGGCATGGCGCAGCGCTGCCCGAATTCGCGCGCTCTCGGCCTCGCCCGCCTGCCGCGCCATCGCTTCATCGTCACCCGCGACGGCTACGCTTCGGTGATCCGTGACCCGCGCGAGGAGGTCCATGGCGTGCTCTGGGACTGCGCTCTCGGTGATGTCCGCACGCTCGACAAGTTCGAGGAGCTGGCGAGCGGTCTCTACGTCAAGATCAGCCAGCCGGTGATCGTGCCGGGCGGGGCAAAGCGCGCGCTGGTCTATATCGGTCGCTCGGGAGAGCCCGGAAAGCCGAAGCCGGGCTATATGGAGACCGTGCTCGAAAGCGCGAAACACTGGTCGCTGCCAGAGAGTTATGTAGCCGGCTTGAATCGTTTTCTCAGCAAGCCGAATCTGGATGTGAAGTCGCTGAATCCGAGCGCGGGCGATCTCCCTCCAGGGCCGGTCAAGGGCGTCAGGCCGAGAGCGTTTGCGCCGAAATAGCCTCTTGCCCTTCTCCCCTCGGGGGAGAAGGTGGCAGCGCGAAGCGCTGACGGATGAGGGAATATCCTCATCCCAGAGACCAAGAAAAGGGCCGCTCGCACGGCCCTCCCCTCATCCGTCTGCTCCGCAGACACCCTCTCCCCCGAGGAGAGAAGGACATCGCTACATCGCCAGCCCCTTGACCAGTTCGCTGACCTGCTTCTCGAACAGCCCGCGATAGGCGCCGTTCTCCTTCATCAGCAGCAGCTCATGCGGCCCCTCCTCCACCACCCGGCCCCGGTCGAAGACCAGGATCCGGTCCATCGCGCGCACCGTCGAGAGCCGGTGCGCGATGACGATCGTGGTGCGGCCTTCCATCAGCCGCTCCATCGCTTCCTGGATCAGCGCCTCCGATTCCGAATCGAGGCTCGAGGTCGCCTCGTCAAGGATCAGGATCGGCGCATCAGCCAGGAAGGCGCGCGCCAGAGCCACCCGCTGCCTCTCGCCACCCGAAAGCTTGATGCCGCGCTCGCCGACGAGCGTGGCATAGCCCTTCGGCAGGCGCATGATGAACTCATGCGCATTGGCGAGCCTCGCCGCCTGCTCGATCTGCGCCAGCGAGGCGCCGGGCCGGCCATAGGCGATGTTCTCGGCCAGCGAGCGGTGGAACAGCACCGGCTCCTGCTGCACGATCGCGATCTGCGCGCGCAGGCTCGCCTGCGTCACGTCCGCGATGTCCTGCCCGTCGATCGCGATGCGCCCCGAGGTGACGTCGTAGAGCCGCTGCACCAGCTTGACGAAGGTCGTCTTGCCGGAGCCCGAGCGCCCGACGAGGCCGACCTTCTCGCCCGCCCGGATCGTCAGCGAGAAGTCACGATAGAGCGGCTCGGCATGCCCGCCATAATGGAAGGTCACGTCCTCGAAGGCGATCTCGCCGGCCGTCACCGCCATCCCCGTCGCACCCCTGCGGTCCGCCACGCCATAGGGCTGGTCGTGCATCGCGACGAGTTCCTCCATGTCGTTCACGGAACGCTGGAGGTTGTGCACATGCTGCCCGACATCGCGCAGATAGCCATGCACCACCGCATAGCTGGTCAGCACGAAGGCGACGTCGCCCGGCGTCGCCTGCCCGTTGGCCCAGAGCCAGATCACGAGGCCGATGACGGCCGCCCGCAGCACCAGCAGCACGAATTGCTGCGCCGTGCCCGAGGTCGTGCCGCGCACCCAGGTCCGCCGCGTCCGCAGCGACCATTTCGCCAGCACGCCGGCGGTGCGGGCATCCTCACGGAGTTCCGCGCCATAGGCCTTGACCACCGGATTGCAGGAGATCGCATCGGCCAGCGCCCCGCCGAGGCGCGTGTCCCAGCTATTGGCGAGCCGGGCTGCCGGCGCGACATAGTTGAGCGACAGCGCGACGGTCACGCCGACATAGAGCAGCGCGCCCGCCAGCACGACGAGCCCCATCGCCGGCCAGTGCCAGGCGAGCAGAACCGTCGAGCCGATGAGAACCACGACCGAAGGCAAAAGCGCGATCAGGATCGTATCGGTCAGAAGGTCGAGCGCCCACATTCCGCGCGTGATCTTGCGCACGGTCGAGCCGGCGAAGTTGTTGGCATGCCAGTCGGTCGAGAAGCGCTGCAGCCGCGCGAAGGCCTCGCTGGCCGTGTCGCCCATTGTGCGCAGCGTCATGCCGGTAATGCCGATGAAGCCGAGATGGCGAAACAGCACACCGGCGGCGCCAAGCGCCAGCATCGCGGCGAGCGACCAGAGCGCCGCATCGAGTGCGGCAGCGCCCTCGCCCGCCACCGCATCGACGAGGCGGCCGGCATAAAGCGGCATGAACAGATCGGCGACGGTCGCCGCCATCATCGCGCCGCCGACGACGCCAACAGAGCCAGGCTGGCGAGCCCAGTGACGGAAAGTGAAGCCGAGAACGGCCCGGAAAGGTTCGGGCCGCCCGGTGCGATCGGGACGGGACATCTGTGACTTCGGCCCATAGCAGAGCCGACTCCGGATCAGGCTGGAGACGGCGATACGCGCCGATCTTCAGCAAAGGACGAAAGAACGATGGGGAAAGCTCAGGCGCCGCCTCGGGCGGGCCACGGGCGAGTCCGACCTAGTGGCGGGACATTCGCGGCGAGGCGAATTTGCGCGGGGAGCTGAACTTGATGATGAATTCCATTCAGCCCTCCCCGTTTCGTGTGTGAGCGATACGGGCAGAATGCCGCAGGACGCCCGTGCTGGCAAGGCGGCCGGGGTGCGCCGCGGCCGCGATGTGGCTTCATGACAACAGGCGGGAGTCTGAGCGGCTAGGGCACCGGAACCGATCTGGCCCATCCGCGCCGTCATCCCGGGCGACCGCAGGGGGAGACGCGGGATCCATTCCGGAACCTCACCTGAAAGCGCTCCGGAATGGATCCCGCGTCTGCGCTCCGCTCCGCCCGGGATGACCGACGCGTGAGACAGCCCTACCAGAACAGCGCGAGCAGCCTGATCGCGATCACCAGCAGGAAGCCGGCGATGACGGTTGCCAGCACCTGCTGGCGCTTCGCCCTGTTCGGGAACTGCCGCGCGAGCAGCCGTCCCAGCGGCTTGCGGAACAGGAAGGCGACGACGGCGAGAACGATCAGGATATGGGACAAGGTGGCAGCTCGAACCGTTCCGGGCGCGGCCGATGCACCGCTTTCATGGCCGACACCCTTGTCGGCTCGGGCGAAGCAGGTCAATGCGGGACACGTCTTGGCAATGACGCAGCGGTGACGCAAGCTGCCGGATGGGGATGGGCATGATCGGATTCGAAACCCTCGACATCATCGGCATGGCGTTCTTCGCCGCCTCATGGATCGGCTATCATTTCGCCGTCGAGATGGGTCCGCATGCCGGCAAAAGCCTGAACATGCGGATGAACCTGCGTCGTGCCCGCTGGATCCGCGAATCGATGAGCCGCGACAACCGCATCGTCGATACGCAGATCATGAACGGGCTGCAGAACGGCACGGCCTTCTTCGCCTCGACCTCGCTGATCGCCATCGGCGGCACCCTGACGCTGCTGCAATCGACCGACCGCGTCGTCGCGCTGTTCTCCGACCTGCCCTTCGGCACCGCCCCGACCCGCGCCGCCTGGGAGCTCAAGGTGATCGGGCTCGCGCTGATCTTCGGCTACGCCTTCTTCAAGTTCGCCTGGAGCTACCGGCTGTTCAACTACTGCGTCATCCTGCTCGGCTCCCTGCCCCCGGCCAAGAACCACGACGCCAAGGACGCCGAGCGCGCCGTCCATGAAGCCACCGAGATGAACATCGCCGGCGGGCGCCATTTCAACCGCGGCCAGCGCGCCTTCTTCTTCGCGCTCGCCTATATGGGCTGGTTCCTCGGTCCGACGACCTTCATCCTGTTCACCGGCGCCGTACTGATCGCGATGTACCGTCGGCAATTCGCCTCGGACGCCGCCCGCGTCTTCCGCTATCCCGGCGCGACATGACCAAGCCCCAGATGATCACACAGCCTGACGATGCCGAACTCGAAGCCACGATTCTGAAGCTCGCCGCAGAGCGCGGCGATGGCCGCACGGTCGGCCCCACCGATGTGGCGCGCGCGCTGGGCGGCGATCATCCCGATGGCTGGGGCCCGCTGATGCAGCCGATCCGCCGCGTCGCCGTGAGGTTGATGAAGGAGGGCCGGATCGTCATCACCCGCAAGGGGCGGCCGGTCGATCCCGACGATTTCCGCGGCGTGTATCGGCTGAAGCTGCCGGAAAGCGAATAGACGCAGCCGTCACGGCTTCGGGAACAGTGCATCCGTGTAGCCCGCCAGCCAATAGGCCAGCAGCCCGACCCATTCCTTGAAACCGTCATCGGCGATGGTGAGGCCGCGCGGCGCCCGCATATAGGGCCGGATGAAATCCGCCGGCTCACCTTCCGTGAGATAGTCGACCGGGAAGGCCTCGACAGCGAAACCCGCCTTGCGGAAGACACCCATCGAGCGCGGCATGTGCCAGGCCGAAGTCACCAGCAGCCAGCGCTCGCCAAGCTTGGGATCGACCAGCCGACGCGTGAAGACGGCGTTCTCCAGCGTGTTGCGCGACTTGTCCTCGAGCAGGAGCCGCTCCGGCGGCAGGCCGAGCCCGGTGAAGAGCAGCCGCGCGCCGTCGGCCTCCGTCGTGGTCACCGGCGAGATCAGATTGGCGGCGCCGCCCGTGAAGACGAGCTTCGCCTGCGGATGCAGCCTCGCCAGCTCGACCGCCTTGGTGATCCGCGCCCCGGCCGAGAGCAGCACCACGTCGCCGCGCGCCACGCCGATCGGGCCGCCGAGCACGATGATGCCGGTGACGGGCCCCTTCGCCGCATCCTGCTGCGGGAAACGGTCCTCCAGCGGGCGCACCACGATGCGCGGCAGCGGGCTGAAGGCCATCAGCAGCAGCGCCAGCAGAGCCGCCGCGCCGAGCCAGCGCGCCGGGCGGGCAAGGCGCGTGAACGACAGCAGCGCCGCGAAGGCGGCCAGCAGGATCGCCAGGTTCACCGGCGACATCACGAACCAGACCAGCTTGGACAGGGCGAAGAACATGGTTGTTTCCGGACCGCAGGGATCAGCCGCATCTAGCGCGGGAAAGCTGACAGCTCGCTAACAACCGACCCAGATCATCGGCCCGATGATCTGGGCCATTGCTTTGCATCGGCTTTTCCGAAAACCGCATTCCACTTTTCGGGCCGATGCGTCTAACGGATGATCTGCGGCGGCGATGAGGGGCGGCGCGTCGGCGCCTGCTGAAGGGCCGTGCGTTCGAGTTCCAGCGCGCGCGTTGCGACTTCGCGCAGCTCGCAGCCGGCCTGCCGGCCGAGTTGCCAGCCCTCGCGCTGCGTCGCAGCATAGAAGGCGCATTTCTGGGCGACGAACCCTTCCCAGGCCAGATGCAGCGCCGCGAGCCGGCTGCGCTGTCCGGCATCGAGGGAGCGTCCGCTCAGCTGCATCGCCTGCATCAACCGCTCGCGCCAGACCGTCTCCTCGCGCCGGGCGCAGCCGACTTCGGCGGCGCGGCGATCCGTGCTGGCCGCGCTGACGCAGGCGACGGCGACGGCTCCGATGCAGGAGGGAGCGGCGCTGCGGTTATCGCGCAGGCAGGCGGCGACCTGCGCCCTGTCGGAGGCAAGCGTCGTGCTGCCCTGCCCCCATGACGGTGCGATGCCTAGAACGAGGAGCAGAAGGGCAAGCCTGAACGGGAGCATGACCGCCATCCTGACATCCGACGCGACTCGTTCAAGACACGTTCCGGTCATGTCAGGTG
Organism: Allobosea sp.; assembly: GCA_036525085.1. Lineage (GTDB taxonomy): Bacteria > Pseudomonadota > Alphaproteobacteria > Rhizobiales > Beijerinckiaceae > Allobosea. The sequence continues at coordinate 2,144 of DATDBB010000444.1, read as the reverse complement.
ACCGGCAGAGGCAGCGCTGGCTGGGCCGCCGGGCGGGCGAAGATCGCCTCGTACCAGCGCCGGACATGGGGCCGCTCGATCTTCTCGACCGGCAGGTTCAGCCAGCGATGCGCGCCGCAGCCCACCGTGATGTCAGCCATGCCGAAGCGCTCGCCGGCGAGGAAACCGCGTGTCGACAGATGAGCGTCCAGGATCTCCATCAGCCGCTCCGCCTTGGCCATGCCGGCGGCGATCCTCTCCGGGTCCGTATAGCCCGGTACCTTGCGCACCACGCCCCAGAGCACTGGCATCAGCGCCGGCTGCAGCTCCGACTGCATCCAGTCCATCCAGCGGTCGGCATCGGCGCGTAGCGCCGGGTCCTCCTCCCAGATCCAGCCAGAGCCGTAGCGCGCCGCGAGATAGCGCACGATGCTGTTGGATTCCCAGATGCAGACCTCGCCATCCTCCAGCACCGGGATCTGGGCGTTCGGATTCTTGGCGAGGAAGACCGGCTCGCGCAGCCCGCCGAACGTGCCGCCGCAATCGATGCGCTCGAAGCTCTGGCCGACCTCGCCCGCCGCCCACACGGCCTTCTGGACATTGATGGAGCTGATCCGCCCCCAGATCGTCAGCATGCGTGGCGCATTCCTTGTTGTCGTCGCCGGGAGTGTCAGCGCGGCCGGCGCGATTGGCAAGCCGGCCTACCGAGGCTTCACGTCATTGCGAGCGCAACGAAGCAATCCAGGAGGACGTCGAGCACGGCGCTCTGGATTGCTTCGCTGCGCTCGCAATGACGCTGCTAGGCGAATTCGATGATCACGGCATCGACGGCGAGCGAATCGCCCTCCTTCGCCAGGATCTTGGCGATGGTGGCGTCCTTCTCGGCGCGCAGCACGTTTTCCATCTTCATCGCCTCGACCATGCACAGGGCCTCGCCGGCCTTGACCTCCTGGCCGACCTTGACCGAGATCGCCTTGACCACGCCGGGCATCGGGCAGAGCAGGAACTTGCCGGTGTCGGCCGCGACTTTCTCCGGCATCAGCGCGGCAAGCTCCGCCTCGCGCGGGGTGTGGACATGGGCGTTCGCATAGGCTCCGGCATGGCCGAGCGCGACGCCGTTGAGGATCGGGCGCACCTGTGCCGCCACCGCGACGCCGTCGAGCGTGCCGCGCCAGACCGGCTCGCCCGGGCGCCAGTCGCTCACGACCGACAGGCTGCGCGGCCCAAAGCCGATCACCACCGCCTCGCCCTGCTCGCTCACCTCGCCCTCGAAGCGCTCTCCGCCGAGGACGACGATGCGCGTACGCTCGAAGGCGACCTTGCGCCAGCCTTCCATCTGCGCCGAGACATGGCGCTTGCGCTGGTTGAGCTTGTGGTCGCAGGCGATCGCGATCGCCGCCATCCGCAGCGCCACCTCGCCCTCCGGCGCCGGCAGCGAGAACCCTTCCGGGAATTCCTCGGCGATGAAGCCGGTCGAGAGATTGCCGGCGATCCAGCGCGGATGGTGCATCAGCGCCGAGACGAAGGGGATGTTGTGGCGGATCCCGTCGATGGCGAAGGCATCGAGCGCGCGCGCCTGCGCCTCGATCGCGGCGAGGCGCGTCGGCGCATGGGTCACGAGCTTGGCGATCATCGGGTCGTAGTAGATCGAGATCTCGCCGCCCTCGAAGACGCCGGTGTCGTTGCGCACCGTCGCATCGTGATCCGGCCCCTCCGCCGGCGGACGATAGGTCACGAGGCGGCCGGTCGAAGGCAGGAAACTGCGCGTCGGGTCCTCGGCATAGACTCTGGATTCCACCGCCCAGCCGTTCAGCTTCACATCGGCCTGGGTGAGCCTGAGCTTCTCGCCATAGGCGACGCGGATCATCTCCTCGACCAGGTCGACGCCCGTGATCATCTCCGTCACCGGATGCTCGACCTGAAGGCGCGTGTTCATTTCGAGGAAGTAGAAGGACTTGTCCTGCCCGGCGACGAATTCGACCGTGCCGGCGGAATCGTAGTTCACAGCCTTCGCCAGCGCGACCGCCTGCTCGCCCATCTTGCGGCGCGTCGCCTCGTCGAGCAGCGGCGACGGCGCCTCCTCGACGACCTTCTGGTTGCGGCGCTGGATCGAGCATTCGCGCTCGCCGAGATAGATCACGTTGCCATGCTTGTCGCCCAGCACC
>DATDBB010000443.1:0-17651 GCA_036525085.1 Allobosea sp. | reverse complement strand
CATGCTGGCCTGCGGCATGGAATCGCGCGGCGTGATGGCGGAGCTGACCGGCCGGCAGGGTGGCTATTCCCGCGGCAAGGGCGGCTCCATGCACATGTTCTCCCGCGAGAAGAACTTCTATGGCGGCCACGGCATCGTCGGTGCGCAGGTCTCGCTCGGCACGGGTCTCGGCTTCGCCAACTGGTACCGCGAGGATGGCCGCGTCTCGATGGCCTATTTCGGCGACGGCGCCGCCAACCAGGGTCAGGTCTATGAGAGCTTCAACATGGCCCAGCTCTGGAAGCTGCCGGTCGTGTTCGTGATCGAGAACAACCGCTACGCCATGGGCACGGCGGTCAGCCGCGCCTCGGCGCAGACCGATTTCTCCCGCCGCGGCGTTTCCTTCGGCATCCCCGGCGAGCAGGTCGATGGCATGGACGTCCGCGCCGTCCGCGACGCCGCCAACCGGGCGATCGAGCATGCCCGCACCGGCAAGGGTCCCTACATCCTGGAGATGCAGACCTATCGCTACCGCGGCCACTCGATGTCGGACCCGGCGAAGTACCGCTCGAAGGACGAGGTCCAGCGCATGCGCGAGGAGCACGATCCGATCGAGCAGGTGAGGGGGCGTCTCACCCGCGAATTCAAGGTCGGCGAGGACGAGCTCAAGGCCATCGACGCCAAGGTCCGCGAGATCGTCAACGACGCGGCCGAGTTCGCGACGCATGATCCCGAGCCCGATGTCTCCGAGCTCTTCACGGACATCCTGCTGGAGCCGGCGAAGGCCTGACGCCTTCGCTCGCCGCCTTTCCCTTTCCGCCTCGTGCAATCATTCCGGGTGCGTTCATGCCGATCGACATTCTCATGCCTGCCCTTTCGCCCACCATGGAGCAGGGCAAGCTCGCCAAGTGGCTGAAAGCCGAGGGCGATACGGTCAAGGCCGGCGACATCATTGCCGAGATCGAGACCGACAAGGCCACGATGGAGGTCGAGGCGGTCGACGAGGGCATCCTCGCCAAGATCCTGATCGGCGACGGCACCGAGAATGTCGCGGTCAACACCCCGATCGGCATCATCGCCGCCGAGGGCGAGGATATCGATGCCGCCGGGGTCCCGGTAGGCGAGGAAAAGGCGACGCCGGCTCCCGCCGCCAAGGCCGAGGCGCCCGCGGCGGAAGCTCCCGCCGTCTCCGCCCCGGCGAGCGTGCCGGCCCAGGCGAAGTCCTACGACGCTTCCTCCGAATTCCCGGCCGGCGCCGAGGTCGTCAGCATGACGGTCCGCGAGGCGCTGCGCGATGCCATGGCCGAGGAGATGCGCCGCGACGGAGACGTCTTCGTCATGGGCGAGGAGGTCGCGGAGTACCAGGGCGCCTACAAGGTCACGCAAGGGTTGCTGCAGGAGTTCGGCCCCAAGCGCGTCATCGACACGCCGATCACCGAGCATGGCTTCGCCGGAATCGGCGTCGGCGCGGCGCTGACCGGCCTGCGGCCGATCGTCGAGTTCATGACCTTCAACTTCGCCATGCAGGCGATCGACCAGATCATCAACTCCGCCGCCAAGACCCTCTACATGTCCGGCGGCCAGATGGGCTGCCCGATCGTCTTCCGCGGCCCCAACGGCGCGGCCGCCCGCGTCGGCGCCCAGCACAGCCATGACTACGCCGCCTGGTACTCCAACGTGCCGGGCCTCAAGGTGGTGATGCCCTACAGCGCGTCCGACGCCAAGGGCCTGCTCAAGAGCGCGATCCGCGACCCGAACCCGATCATCTTCCTCGAGAACGAGATTCTCTACGGACGCCAGTTCGAGGTTCCGAAGAGCGACGACTTCCTGGTGCCGATCGGCAAGGCCAAGGTCGTGCGGCCGGGCAGCGACGTCACCATCGTCTCCTTCGGCATCGGCATGACCTATGCGCTCGGCGCCGCCGAGGCGCTGGCCAAGGACGGCATCGAGGCCGAGGTCATCGATCTCAGGACGATCCGCCCGATGGACATCGAGACGGTGGTCGCCTCCGTGCAGAAGACGAATCGCTGCGTCGCGGTGGAGGAGGGTTTCCCGCAATCCGGCGTCACCGCCGAGATCGGCATGAAGATCATGGAGGCGGCCTTCGACTATCTCGACGCCCCCGTCGCCCGCGTCACCGGCAAGGACGTGCCGATGCCCTATGCGGCGAACCTCGAGAAGCTGGCGCTTCCGAACATCGGCGAGGTCGTCGCGGCGGCCAAGGCCGTCTGCTACAGGGCCTGATGCCATGGCGGCGGTCACGATCGGAGCCATGTTCGCTTCGGTTGGCCTGGCTGCGGCCGGCGCGTCGGGCGCCGTTGCCTATTTCCGGCCGAAGGAGCGCCTCGCTCCCCGGCCGCTGACGCCGCCCCATCTCATCCGCGCGCGCCTCAGCCTCCACCGTATCGATCTGCTCGCCTTCATCCTGGCCGCAGGCGGTGTCCTGTCGCTGGTGCCGGAGACGATGCAGGCCTTCGCTCCGGAACTGATGCGGGGTGCCACGCTGGCCGGAACCGCACTCGAGCATCTCGACTACGTCGCCTTCGTCCTCGTTTCTCTCAGCTTCGGTTTGGGCCTCGCCCGCCGCCTGCTGTTCATCGCCTTGGAAAAAGCGAGCCTCCAGCCATGCCCGTGAACATCCTGATGCCAGCGCTCTCCCCCACCATGGAGAAGGGCAACCTCGCCAAATGGCTGAAGAAGGAAGGCGACGCCATCAAGTCGGGCGACATCATCGCCGAGATCGAGACCGACAAGGCGACGATGGAGGTCGAGGCCGTCGACGAGGGCATCCTCGCCAAGATCCTCGTGCCGGACGGAACGGCCGATGTCGCCGTCAACGAGATCATCGGCGTGATCGCGGCCGAGGGCGAGGACGTGAAGGCCGCCTCCGCGCCGGCGAAAGCCGATGCGCCCAAGGCTGATGTGCCCAAGGCGGAGGCCCCCAAGGCCGAAGCGCCGAAGCCAGCATCGGCCGCTGCCGCTCCCGCCGCCTCCGCGCCTGCCGCCTCCTCCGGCGAGCGCCCCTTCGCCTCACCGCTGGCGCGTCGTCTCGCCAAGGAATCCGGGCTCGACCTTTCGAAGGTGCAGGGTTCCGGCCCGCATGGCCGCATCGTCGAGAAGGACATCGAGGCCGCCAAGGCCGGCGGTGGCGCCAAGGCCGCGCCTGCCGCCGCCCCGGCGGCTGCTCCCGCAGCGAAGCCCGCCGCCGCGCCGCTCGCGACCGGCCCCTCCGACGAGCAGGTCAAGAAGCTGTTCGAGCCGGGCTCCTATGAGGAGATCCCGCATGACGGCATGCGCAAGACCATCGCGCGCCGCCTGCTCGAGGCGAAGCAGACCGTGCCGCATTTCTACGTCACGGTGGATTGCGAGCTCGACGCGCTGCTCAAGCTGCGCGGCGAACTGAACGCCGCCGCACCCGAGAAGGACGGCAAGCCGGCCTACAAGCTCTCGGTCAACGACATGGTCATCAAGGCGCTGGCGCTGGCGCTGAAGGCTGTGCCGGACGCCAATGTGAGCTGGACCGAGAACACCATGCTCAAGCACAAGCACGCCGATGTCGGTGTGGCCGTCTCGATCCCCGGCGGCCTGATCACCCCGATCATCCGCGACGCCTGCCACAAGACGCTGTCGCAGATCTCCAACGAGATGAAGGACATGGCCGGCCGCGCCAAGGCCCGCAAGCTCAAGCCCGAGGAGTATCAGGGCGGCACCACGGCGGTCTCCAATCTCGGCATGTTCGGGGTGAAGGACTTCGCTGCGATCGTGAACCCGCCGCATGCGACGATCCTGGCCGTCGGCGCCGGCGAGCAGCGCGCTGTGGTGAAGGGCGGCCAGCTCGCGGTGGCGACGGTGATGTCGGTGACGCTCTCCACCGACCACCGTGCGGTGGACGGCGCGCTCGGCGCCGAACTGCTCGCGGCCTTCAAGGGCTATATCGAGAAGCCGATGGCGATGCTGGTTTAAGGGGAGCCTGATCATGGCTGACTACGACATCATCATCATCGGCTCCGGCCCCGGCGGCTATGTCGCCGCGATCCGGGCGGCGCAGCTCGGCTTCAAGACCGCGATCGTCGAGCGCGAGCATCTCGCCGGCATCTGCTCGAACTGGGGCTGTATCCCGACCAAGGCGCTGCTGCGCTCGGCCGAGATCCTGCACTACGGCCAGCACGCCAAGGATTACGGGCTGGTGCTCGAAGGCTCGTTCAAGGCGGATCTGGCGGCCATCGTCCAGCGCTCGCGCGGTATCGCGGCGCGGATGAACAACGGCGTCCAGTTTCTGATGAAGAAGAACAAGGTTGACGTGATCTGGGGCGAGGCGACGCTGACCAAGCCCGGCAGCATCTCGGTCAAGCCGACCAAGAAGCCGGCCATGCAGCCGCAGGTGCCGCCGCCGAAGAACGCCAAGGGTGAGGGCAGCTATACCGCCGACCACATCATCGTCGCGACCGGCGCTCGCCCGCGCGCGCTGCCGGGGCTGGAGCCGGACGGCAAGCTGATCTGGACCTATTTCGAGGCGATGACCCCGCCGAAGATGCCAAAGTCCCTGCTCGTCATGGGCTCGGGCGCCATCGGCATCGAGTTCGCCTCGTTCTACCGGACAATGGGCGTCGAGGTGACGGTCGTCGAAGTGCTGCCGCAGGTGGTTCCCGTGGAGGATGCCGAGATCGGCGCCTTCGCGCGCAAGGCCTTCGAGAAGCAGGGCATGAAGATCCTGACCGGCGCCAAGGTCACCAAGGTCGAGAAGGCTGCCGACAGCATCACCGCCCATATCGAGGACGAGAAGGGCGCCAGGCAGACGATCACCGCCGACCGCATGATCTCGGCCGTCGGCGTCGTCGCCAATGTCGAGAATATCGGGCTGGAAGCCGTGGGTGTGAAGACCGATCGCGGCTTCATCGCGATCGACGGGCTCTGCCGCACCAACGTCAAGGGCATCTACGCGATCGGCGACGTCGCCGGCCCGCCGATGCTCGCCCACAAGGCCGAGCATGAAGCCGTGATCTGCGTCGAGGCCATCAAGGGCCTGCATCCGCACCCGATGGACAAGAACATGATCCCGGGCTGCACCTATTGCCACCCGCAGATCGCCAGCGTCGGCCTGACCGAGGCCAAGGCGAAGGCCGCCGGCCACGAACTGAAGGTCGGCCGCTTCCCCTTCGTCGCCAACGGCAAGGCGGTGGCGCTGGGAGAGGATTCAGGTCTGGTCAAGACGATCTTCGATGCCAAGACCGGCAAGCTGCTCGGCGCCCATATGGTCGGCGCGGAAGTCACCGAGCTGATCCAGGGCTTCGTCGTCGCGATGAACCTCGAGACGACCGAGGAAGAGCTGATGCACACGATCTTCCCACACCCGACCCTGTCGGAGACGATGAAGGAGAGCGTGCTGGATGCGTATGGCAAGGTGCTGAACGCCTGAGGTCGGCCTGAAATCAAGCCTCGGAAACGCGCCGTCATCCCGGACGCAGCGAAGCGGAGATCCGGGATCCATGCCTGAACGCTCCGGAATGGATCCCGGATCGGCGCGGCTTCGCCGCTTGTCCGGGATGACGCCGTGGTTCGGCTGCGAAATCCCCCGGCCGTTCTGGATTTCTGATCGCCCAGGTCGCACATTGCGCCGATGCCGCCCCGCACCCGCAAGCCCCGCGACACCGACCACGTCGTCCCCGACGACAAGGTCGAGATTCTCTCCCCCGGCCGTGGTCTCGTGCTCGACTGGCGTGTGATCGCGCCGACGGTCGCGTTCGGCACGGTGGCTGGTTTCGTCGCGAGCCTCATCGTCGGAGGCGGCGGTCTCCTGCGTCATGCGATCGTCGGCCTGCTCGGCATGCTGGTCGGGCAGGGGCTGGTCCGGCTCACCGGCTGGCGGGTCAGTACGGGCAACCGCCTGCTCGACGAAGGCGCGATGGCGGTGATCGGCGCGATCCTCGTCGTGCTCCTCGCCCGCTTCATCGCCTGAGGGAACCTCGTGCTATCGTCGCCGTTGTCAGCACGCGCGACCACGACTGAACCAGCCGCGGCGCTTGGCTTCGGGGGAACAATCAATGGAAAGCTTCGCCGCCACGATGGCCCAGCCGGGCTATGGCTTCTTCGCGACCATCCTGATCGGCATGCTCGCCGGCTGGATCGCCGAGAAGATCACCTCGTCCGACCATGGGCTCTTCACGAACATGCTGGTCGGCGTCGCCGGCTCCTTCCTCGGCAGCCGCTTGGCCGAGTTGCTGGACATAAGGATCTTCGGCTTCTGGCGCACGCTGGCTGCGGCGATTGCAGGCGCCGTCGTGGTGATCGTCATCTGGAACGCGGCGCGCGGGCGCAAATGACCCCCGCGCATGGGCAGTGCGACGGCAAGGAGCACCGCGCAAGGTTGCCCTGCGGCGCCGGGGCGATTAGCTAGAGGACGGGCGGCGGCCTTTGAGCCGCCGCGATGGATTTGTCCCGATGGCTCTCGTCCTCGACCTGCTCAATCGCGATCCGCGACCCAATATCGGCAACCCGAAGGCGGAGGCCGCAGGCGCGCCGGCCGAACTGCGCCATCCGGAGAAGCAGAAGCGGCCCGAGAACCCGATCCTGCGCAAGCCGGACTGGATCCGCGTCAAGGCTCCCGGCTCGCCGAAATGGGCCGAAACCCAGAAGATCGTCAAGGCCGAGAAGCTGGTGACGGTTTGCGAGGAGGCCGGCTGCCCGAATATCGGCGAGTGCTGGGAGAAGAAGCACGCCACCTTCATGATCATGGGCGACACCTGCACGCGGGCCTGCGCCTTCTGCAACGTGAAGACCGGCGTGCCGCAGCCGCTCGATGTGCTGGAGCCCCAGAAGGTCGCCCATGCGGTCGCCAAGCTCGGGCTGGAGCATGTCGTCATCACCTCGGTCGATCGCGACGATCTCAAGGACGGCGGCGCCGAGCATTTCGCGCAGGTCATCCGCGCCATCCGCAAGGCCTCGCCGGGCACGACCATCGAGATCCTGACGCCCGATTTCCTGCGCAAGCCAGGCGCTCTCGAGGTGGTGGTCGCGGCCAAGCCCGACGTCTTCAACCACAATCTCGAGACGGTGCCGGGCAAGTACCTGACCGTGCGCCCGGGCGCGCGCTATTTCCACTCGCTGCGGCTGCTGCAGCGGGTCAAGGAACTCGATCCGACGATCTTCACCAAATCCGGCATCATGGTCGGCCTGGGCGAGGAGCGGAATGAGATCCTGCAGCTGATGGACGACCTGCGCTCGGCCGACGTCGATTTCATCACCATCGGCCAGTATCTCGCGCCGTCGCGCAAGCACCATGCGGTGATCCGCTTCGTCACGCCGGACGAGTTCAAGGGTTTCGAGCAGATCGCCTATGTGAAGGGCTTCCTGATGGTGTCCTCGACGCCGCTGACGCGCTCCTCGCACCATGCCGGCGAGGATTTCGCAAGGCTGCGCGCGGCGCGCGCCGCCAAGGCCGGCTGAGGCGAAGGCGCCAGCCATGCCGATGTTCAACAACACCCGCCGGGTGAAGCATAGCCCTGAGCAGATGTTCGCGCTGGTCGCGGATGTCGAGACATACCCGCAGTTCCTGCCGCTATGCGAGGGGCTGAGGGTGCGCCGCAGGACGCCGCGCGAGGGCGGCGGCGAGGTGCTGCTGGCCGACATGACCGTCGGCTACAAGGCGATCCACGAGACCTTCACCAGCCGGGTCACGCTGGACCCCGAGAACCTCAAGATCCTCGTCGAATATGTCGACGGCCCGTTCCGCTATCTCGAGAACCGCTGGGCCTTCAAGCCGCATGAGCGTGGCTGCGAGATCGGCTTCTTCATCTCCTACGAATTCGCCAGCCGCATGCTCGGTCTGCTGATGGGGGCGATGTTCGACAAGGCCTTCCACAAATTCGCCGAGGCCTTCGAGAGACGGGCCGACGTCGTCTATGGCCGCGGCGCAGCGAAAGCTCCAGTGCCGGCGCCTTGAACGGCTTCTGCGATTCTCCGGCAAACGCTCCCGCGGATATCGCATGGCTGCGCCGACAACCGCGCTGACGTGATCGGCGCGACCTGGCGCAAGCTCGCCAACTGAATCGCGGCCTCAGCCGGCCAGTGCCGCCTCGCGCAGCAGGTCGAGCGCCTCCAGCACGCTGAGCCGGCGGACCTCGTCGCGTCCGACGGCTCCGAAGCGTCTCTCGCGATGCAGAGTTCCGTCGGCGGTGGCGCAGGCGAAATGAACCAGCCCGACCGGCTTGGCCTCGCTGCCGCCATCCGGCCCGGCCACGCCCGTGATCGCAACGGCGAGCTTGGCGCCGATCCTGGCCCTCCCGCCCTCGGCCATGGCCCGGGCCACCGGCTCGCTGACGGCACCATGCTCTTGGATCAAGGCGACCGGCACGCCGGCCAATGCCGTCTTTGCCTCGTTGGAATAGGTGACGAGGCCGCCCAAAACCATGCTCGACGAGCCCGAAATTGCGGTCAGTGCGCCGGCCACGAGGCCGCCCGTGCAGGATTCGACTGTCGCGACGGTCGTGCCGCGCTCCCGGCTGATATTCAGCAGTTCCGCAGCGAGCGAGCGGATGTCGAGATCGAACATGGCAGCTACTCCTGTTCCGGCAGCCGGATCGTCGCTGTCGCGAGCGCCGCCAGCCCTTCCTTGCGTCCCGTGAAGCCCATCCGTTCGGACGTCGTCGCCTTGATCGCGACCTGGCCGATCCGGACCCCGGCTGCGGTCGCGATGGTTTCGCGGATCGCCTCGCGATGCGGCCCGACCTTGGGCGCCTCGCAGACGATCGTCAGGTCGAGGAAGTCGATCCGCCCGCCGCGCCGGCGCACACGCTCGGCGGCGAAGCTGAGGAAGCGGTGCGAGGCCGCCCCCTTCCATTGCGGATCGCTGGGCGGAAAATGCGTGCCGATATCGCCCTCGGCCAGGGCGCCGAGCAGCGCATCGGTCAGGGCATGCAGGGCGACATCGCCATCGGAATGCGCCAGCACGCCGCGCTCATGCGCGATCCGGACGCCGCCCAGCCAGACATGATCGCCATCGGTGAAGGCATGGACATCGTAGCCGGTGCCGACGCGCACGACGAGCGGCGACCCGCCGGCAGTGCCCGCCCGGTCGAAATCTTCGGGATGAGTGAGCTTCATATTGGCGGCCTCTCCCGGAAAGGTGGCGACGGCATGTCCGGCCCATTCCATCAGCGCGGCATCGTCGGTGAAGCCGTCGCGACCAGCGGCAAGGGCAGCCCGATGCGCGGCGAGCAGCACCCCGAACCGGAAGGCCTGGGGCGTCTGCACGCTGACGAGCCGGTCGCGCGGTGGTGTCTCGACGATGCGGCCGGCCTCGTCGATCCGCTTGATCGTGTCGGTGACCGGCAGGGCCGGGATCGCAGCCAGCCCCTGGCTTGCGATCGCTTCGGCCGCGTTGGCGATCAATCCGGCCGAGACGAAGGGGCGGGCGGCGTCATGCACCAGCACGTTCCCGTCGAACCCCGCTTCCGCCAGCGCTTCGAGGCCGAGCCGAACCGACTCCTGGCGCGTCGCCCCCCCCGGCGTCGGCGCCGCCAGCCGCTGATCGGCGATCCCGGTGATCGCGTGGGCATAGCGTGCCTCGTCGCCTGCGCCGATCACCACCGCGATGCGATCGATAGCCGGCTGCGCCAAAAACGGCGCCAGTGCATGACCAAGAACCGATCTTCCGTCCAGAAGGCGGTACTGCTTGGGTTCATCGCCCCCGGCTCGAAGTCCGCGGCCGGCCGCCACGATCAGGGCGGCGACGGGCAGGGGGCGGTCATGTGGTTCGGCGGGCACGGCTATTGGTCCTGCATGAGGTTCGGTGATAGTCGCCAGCGCCGGGATCGCCAAGCCCGAAAGGGTGCGGTCGGGGTGCGACAAGGGTGCGGCGATGACGCAGTGCAATATCGGAACAGGGGCTCTTGCGCTCCTGCAGCAATGTCCAATAAATATGCATAATGCAGATTGCCTCAAATGAGGGCTCTGACATGAGCGTGCCGCCTCTCGCGGGGCTGGCTTCGGGCGCGTTCCTGGCGCCCATGTCAGGTGTGACCGACATCGTCATGCGCCGCATCGCGGGGCGCCATGGCGCCGGCATCGTCGTCTCGGAAATGGTCGCCTCGGATGAGTTCGTTCGCGGCAGCGAGGAGGCTCGTCTGCGGGCGGAGGGGGCAGGCGTCTCGCCCCATGTCGTGCAGCTCGCCGGCTGCGATCCGCACTGGTTGGGCGAGGCTGCACGCCTTGCCGAGGCCAATGGCGCGGCGATCGTCGACATCAATATGGGTTGCCCCGCCAAGAAGGTGACGGGCGGTTGGGCCGGCTCGGCGCTGATGCGTGACCTCGACCATGCTCTATCCCTGGTCGAAGCGGCGGTTGCTGCCGTCAAGGTGCCGGTCACGGTCAAGATGCGGCTTGGCTGGGACGATGCCTCGCGCAATGCCCCGGAACTGGCGCGGCGCGCCGTCGCTGCCGGCGCGCGGATGATCACGGTGCATGGCCGCACCCGCCAGCAATTCTACAAGGGCAAGGCCGACTGGGCCGCGATCCGCGCCGTGCGCGACGCAGGCGATTTCCCGCTGGTTGCCAATGGCGATGTTCATGACGCGACCGACGCTAGGGCCTGTCTGGCGCAGTCGGGCGCGGATTTCGTCATGGTCGGCCGCGCGGCGCTCGGACGCCCCTGGCTGGTCGGCGCCATCGGCGCCGAACTCGCCGGCAGGCCGCTTCCGAAACTGGCCCTGACACAGAAGCTCGCCATCGCGCGCGAGCATTATGAAGGCCTGCTCAGCCTGATGGGGCAGGCGCATGGCGTACGCCATGCGCGGAAGCATCTGGCAGCCTATGCCGACGAGGCGGTCGCGAGCGGCGCTATCGCCGACCCCGACCTTCGCCGCATCCTTCTGACGTCGGATCAGCCGCGTCAGGTGCTCGATGCGCTGACGCGGCTGTTTCTCCACGACGACAGCCGCGCAGCGGCCTGAACCAAGGGTAACGCGTATGACGATGGCGTTCGCCGAGAGCGGCGGCAAGGGCAGGGACGAGTTCCTGCTCGACCCGATCGAGATGCAGGCCCTCAATGTCCTCCCCATGCCGGTGGTGGTCATCGGCGAGGGGCACGGCATCATCTACGCCAACACCGCCGCCGAGGATTTCTTCCAGTCCAGCGCCGTCGTGCTCAAGCGCCAGCGCATCGACGACCTCATCGCCTTCGGCTCGCCGGTCCTCGCCCTCGTCGAAGAGGTGCAGCGCCGCGGCTCGAGCGTCAGCGAGTACCGGCTCGATCTCGGCTCGCCCCGCCTCGGAGTCGACCGGGTGGTGGATGTTTTTGCATCACCTCTGCCGAGTCAGAGCGACTCGGTCGTGTTGATGCTGCAAGAACGAACAATTGCTGAAAAAATGGACAGACAGCTGACCCATAGAGGGGCAGCAAGGTCGATCACGGCGCTCGGCGCCATGCTGGCGCATGAGATCAAGAACCCGCTTTCGGGCATTCGCGGCGCCGCGCAATTGCTGGAAGCCACCGTTCCCGACGACGAACGCATCCTGACGCAGCTCATCTGTGACGAGACGGACCGGATCGTGAAGCTCGTCGAGCGTGTCGAGCTGTTCGGCGACGAGCGCCCGACCGAGCGCGACCCGGTCAATGTCCATGACGTGCTCGATCATGTGAAACGCCTGGCCCAGTCGGGCTTCGCGCGGCATATCCGCTTCACGGAAATCTACGATCCCTCGCTGCCGCCGGTCTCCGGCAACCGCGACCAGCTCGTCCAGGTCCTGCTGAATCTGGTCAAGAATGCCGCTGAATCGATCAGAACGGATGCGATCGACGGCGAGATCACCCTGACCACCGCCTATCGTCCGGGCATCCGCATGCAGCTCGCGGGATCCTCCGGCAGGATCGCGCTGCCGCTCGAAATCGGCATCCGCGACAACGGGCCCGGCGTGCCCCATGACCTGCTGCCGCACCTGTTCGATCCCTTCGTCACCACCAAGGCTCAGGGCAGTGGCCTTGGACTTGCACTTGTCGCCAAGGTGATCGGGGATCACGGCGGCATCGTCGAATGCGAATCCGTCCCCCGCCGCACGACGTTCAGAATTCTGCTGCCCTTGCACCAGCTTCGGGCACGGCAGGCAGTTTGAGGCCTACAGGACCACATTGAATGCCGACGGGTAACATTCTTGTCGCGGATGACGACGCCGCCATCCGCACTGTTCTCAATCAAGCCCTCGCCAGGGCCGGATACGAAGTCCGGACCACCGGCCAGGCGGCGACGCTCTGGACCTGGGCGGCTCAGGGCCTGGGAGACCTGATCATCACCGACGTGGTGATGCCGGACGGCAATGCCTTCGACCTGCTGCCGCGCATCAAGCGCGTGCGCCCCGAATTGCCGATCATCGTGATGAGCGCGCAGAACACGTTCATGACGGCGATCAAGGCCTCGGAGCGCGGCGCCTACGAATATCTGCCCAAGCCCTTCGACCTGAAGGAACTCGTCGCGATCGTCGGCCGCGCCCTGTCGCGCCCGCGCGGCGACGGCGGTCGCAGCCATGCCGCCGAGCCCGACGACATCCCGCTGATCGGCCGTTCGCAGGCGATGCAGGACGTTTATCGGGCACTCGCGCGCCTGATGCCGATCGACCTGACGGTGATGATCAACGGCGAATCCGGCACCGGCAAGGAGCTGGTCGCACGCGCCCTGCACGATTACGGCAAGCGCAAGAACGGTCCCTTCGTCGCCATCAACATGGCCGCGATCCCGAAGGACCTGATCGAATCCGAGCTGTTCGGCCACGAGAAGGGCGCCTTCACCGGCGCGTTGACCCGCTCCTCCGGCCGCTTCGAGCAGGCCGAGGGTGGAACGCTCTTCCTCGACGAGATCGGCGACATGCCGATGGAGGCGCAGACGCGCCTGCTGCGCGTGCTCCAGCAGGGTGAATACACCACGGTCGGCGGCCGCACGCCGATCAAGACCAATGTCCGCATCGTCGCCGCGACCAACAAGGACCTGCGCATCTCGATCGCCCAGGGCCTGTTCCGCGAGGACCTGTTCTTCCGGCTCAACGTCGTGCCGATTCGCCTGCCGCCGCTACGCGAGCGCGTCGAGGATATTCCGGATCTGGCCCGCCACTTCTTCACGCTGGTCGAGAAGGAAGGGCTGCCGCGCAAGCAGATCGATTCCGAAGCGATGGACGTGATGCGTCGCTATCGCTGGCCGGGCAATGTCCGCGAGCTCGAGAACCTCGTGCGCCGTCTCGCCGCCCTCTATCCCCAGGAAACGATTACGGCGCCGATCGTCGAAGCGGAGTTGCAGCCGGCCAACGCTTCGACGAGCTTCTCGGGCGGCCCCTCGCAGGAGCGCGCCGAGACACTGTCGGGCTCGGTCGAACGCCACCTGAACCAGTATTTCGGCGGCTTCGGCGACAATATTCCGCCGCCCGGCCTCTATCATCGCATTCTGCGCGAGGTCGAGCCGCCATTGATCGCAGCCGCGCTCGCCGCGACCCGCGGCAACCAGATTCGGGCAGCCGAACTGCTGGGACTTAATCGCAACACCTTGCGCAAGAAAATCCGCGAACTCGACATGCAGGTGGTCCGCTCGCCGCGCTGACGCGGTCGGCGGGGCTGCCCGCCTTTCATATGTCATATTTTGACAACACCGTTGCGTCGGCGCATCAGTGCGGCGCAGTGGCTGGACTCATTTGCGAGTTCGGCCGCCCAGGAGTTGTTCAAGATCGTGTCTGTCCCTTCCAGCGACTTCAGGATCGTGCCGCGCGCCGATGACACGCCGCGGCGTGTTTCCGGCTGGCTCGGCGCGACCGTCGTCGTCTTCGCGCTCGTTTCGGCGCTGGTCACCTTCCTCGTCCTGTCGGGCGTCACGCCCGTGGTGCCGGTCCATGAGGTCGTGGTTGGCGTCTTCGTCCTCAATGCCTTCCTGATTCTCCTGCTGCTGCTCGTCGTGGCGTTTGAAACCTCCGTGCTGATCCGGGCGCGGCGTGCGGGTGCGGCCGCCGCCGGGCTGCATGTGCGGATCGTCGGATTGTTCAGCATCATCGCGGCCCTGCCGGCCGTACTGGTCGCGGTCATCGCGACGGTGACGATCGAGCGCGGGCTCGAGCCGTGGTTTTCCGACCGGATGCGCGATGCGATCTTCCGGTCGGTCGAGGTCGCCGACGCCTACGCCGCCTCTCAATGCAAAGCTCTCGGCCGCGAAATCCGCGTGCTGGCCGACGATCTCGGGAGGGCGAAGGCGGCCTTCGACGTCGACCGCAAATGGTTCGATACCTTCCTGACCGCGCGGGCTACCGCGCTCGGCGTTCCCGTCGTCGCCATCATGCAGCCGCCGGACAAGGTTGTGGCGCGGGCCAATATCGACGTGCTGCGCGGCGCGCCAAAGCCCGACGAAGCCGCTTTCGAAGATGCGCAGTCAGCGCCCGAACCGATCTGCGTCATCCCTTCGAGCGGGCGCATCTTCGGTGCGTTGATGAAGCTGCCGACCTATGACAACGCCTTCCTGCACATCGCGCGCGAGGTCGATCCGCTGGCGGTCGAGTTCCCCGCCGTGGCGCGGGGAGCCGCGGCGGAGTATCTGTCGATCGACGCGCGCCGGAAGGGCGTTCAGATCGCCTTCGCCTCGATGTACGGCCTGATCGCCGTGATCCTGCTGCTGTCGGCGATCTGGCTCGGCCTGAGCTTCGCCAACAGGCTCGTCGCCCCGATCCGACGGATGATCCACGCCACGGATCAGGTCTCGAGCGGGAATTTCTACGTCCAGGTGCCGATCCGGCGCTCAGAAGGGGACCTCGCCCATCTCGGCGAGACCTTCAACAAGATGACGGCGGAGCTGCGCCGCCAGCGCGACGGGCTGGTCACGGCCAGCGAGGTGATCGACCGCAGGCGGCGCTTCACCGAAACCGTGCTGTCGGGCGTCTCCTCGGGGGTGCTCAGCCTGGATGGCGACGGCCATATCACCATCGTCAACCGCTCGGCCGAGAGCCTGCTCGGCACCGGAGGGCGGCTGCTCGGCGAATCGATCGCGCTGGTCGCGCCCGAGATTGCCGCCTTCGTCACCGAGGCCCTGCAGGGTCGGCAGCGCCAGACCTCCGGCCAGATCGCCATCACCCGCGGCGGGCGCGATCGGATGGTCAATGTTCGCGCGGTGCGCGAAGGCGAGGGGGTCGGCGCCGGGCTCGTGATCACGCTCGACGACATCACGGACCTGGTCTCGGCCCAGCGCACGGCCGCCTGGGCCGATGTGGCGCGCCGGATCGCCCACGAGATCAAGAACCCCCTGACGCCGATCCAGCTTTCGGCCGAGCGAATCAAGCGCCGCTTCGGTCGTGTCATCACCGAGGGCAAGGACGTCTTCGACCAGTGCACCGACACGATCGTGCGGCAGGTCGAGGACATCCGCCGCATGGTCGACGAGTTCTCATCCTTCGCCCGCATGCCGAAGCCGTCGCTGACGCAGGACGACATCGCCGAGACCGTGCGCCAGATCGTCTTCCTGATGCGGGTCGGCAATCCCGAGCTGACGATCACCGAGAACCTGCCGGAAGGGTCCGTGCAGGCCCGCTTCGACCGGCGGCTTCTGTCGCAGGCGCTCACCAACGTCATCAAGAACGCCACCGAAGCGATCGAGGCCGTGCCGATGGACGAGCGTGGACCGGGGCGCATCGACGTTGCCTTCGAGCGGCGCGACGACGGCAGGATCGTCATCGACGTCATCGACAACGGCAAGGGACTGCCGGTTGACCAGCGCCAGAAGCTGCTGGAGCCCTATATGACGACGCGAGAGGGCGGCACGGGCCTGGGCCTCGCCATCGTCGGCAAGATCCTCGAAGACCATGGCGGCGGCATCGAGCTGCTCGACCGGCCCGATGCCGGCGAGGGCCGGCGCGGCGCCCGCATCAGGCTCTGGTTTCCGGAAACCGGGCCGTCACCGGACGAGAACCCCGAGGGCAACCGAGGCGACCAAGGACAGGCCCAAGGGGCAGTCAGTTCGGCGGTCACTTCGGCAGGACGGGAAACGCAAGATGGGATACGCGTATGAGCGCTGACATTCTGGTCGTGGACGACGAGACCGACATCCGCGAACTGGTGGCCGGCCTGCTCGAGGACGAGGGCTACCGCACCCGCAAGGCAAGTTCGGCCGACGAGGCGCTGGCGGCGATCGCAGCGCGCCGCCCGAACCTCGTCTTCCTCGACATCTGGCTCCAGGGCAGCCGCCTCGACGGCCTGCAGGTGCTCGAACTGATCAAGCAGTCCCATCCCGATCTCGCGGTGGTGATGATCTCGGGCCACGGCAACATCGAGACCGCCGTCTCCGCGATCAAGAACGGCGCCTATGATTTCATCGAGAAGCCGTTCAAGGCCGACCGTCTCGTGCTCGTCGCCGAGCGCGCGCTGGAGGCCTCGCGGCTGCGGCGCGAGGTTCGCGAGCTGAAGAAGGGCTCCGTGCAGGCGAGCCGCATCGTCGGCCGCTCGACCGTGGTCAACCAGTTGCGCCAGACGATCGAGCGCATCGCGCCGACCAATGCGCGCGTCCTGATCACGGGCGAGCCCGGCTGCGGCAAGGAATTGGCCGCGCGCACGCTGCACGAGGCCTCGACACGCTCGTCGGGCCCGTTCGTCGTGATCAACGCCGCAACGATCACGCCCGAGACGATGGAGGAGGAACTCTTCGGTGTTGAGGCTGGCGAAGGGCGCTCGCGCCGCGTCGGCGCGCTCGAGGAGGCCCATGGCGGCTCGCTTTACATCGACGAGATCGGCGACATGCCGCGCGAGACCCAGAACCGTATTCTGCGCGTTCTGGTCGATCAGAACTTCCAGCGCGTCGGCGGCGCCACGCGCGTCCATGTCGACGTCCGCGTCATCTCCTCGACCAGCCGCGACCTGGCGCAGCTTATCGCCGACGGTCACTTTCGCGAGGACCTCTACCA
This sequence comes from Allobosea sp., assembly GCA_036525085.1. Classification (GTDB taxonomy): domain Bacteria; phylum Pseudomonadota; class Alphaproteobacteria; order Rhizobiales; family Beijerinckiaceae; genus Allobosea. The sequence continues at coordinate 767 of DATDBB010000443.1, read as the reverse complement.
CCGTCTTTCGGTCGTGCCGGTGAAGGTGCCGGCCCTGTCCGAGCGTCGCGAGGACGTGCCCGAGCTGATCGAGTTCTTCATGGAGCAGATCTCGATCGCATCCGGCCTGCCGAAGCGCCGCATTGGCCAGGATGCGATGGCGGTGCTGCAGTCGCATGAATGGCCTGGCAACGTCCGCGAGCTGCGCAACAATGTCGAGCGGCTGATGATCCTGACCAAGGGCGATCCGACGGCCGACATCACGGTCGAGATGCTGCCGGCCGAAGTCGGCGCGATGGTGCCGACGACGCCCTCGGGCTCCGGCGGCGAGCGGCTGATGAGCCTGCCGTTGCGCGACGCCCGCGAGATCTTCGAGCGCGAATACCTGATCGCGCAGATTGCGCGCTTCTCCGGCAACATTTCGCGCACGGCGGAGTTCATCGGAATGGAACGCTCGGCGCTCCATCGGAAGCTGAAGTCGCTCGGGGTCGGTTGAGGTCACGCCTCGCGAGGCGATGTCAGGCGCGCTTTGCATGCCCGCCTGCACGCCGCGCAGGCAAATCGGCTGAATGCAAGGTCATGTTGCACTTGCGTTGTAGGCTCACTCGACGATCTAATGAGATGTCGGTGTCCCGAAGCGGCAGGCGTTCGCCTGCGCGGTGAACGGGACGAAATGGATCGCGGGCTTGAACCCGATCAGCGATCCCAACAACAGGGGCTACCCATGGCCGCAGAGCGGGCACAAAATCTACAGGACACGTTCCTCAACTATGTACGCAAGCAGAAGA
>DATDBB010000442.1:0-7912 GCA_036525085.1 Allobosea sp. | reverse complement strand
GCTCGATTTCCTGACACCGCTCGGCGGGACGCCGAAGGATGCGGACGAGGCGCGGGCTTTGTTCCCGCGGCTGCCGGCGGAGGATGTCGTGCGGCAGGGTCGCGCCGCGCTGAAGCTCCTGGCCTCGCGCCCGGATGCGACCGGCAAGACGGGTGCGATCGGCTTCTGCTGGGGCGGCGGCGCGGTCAACGATCTCGCGGTCGCGGCGCCGGAACTTGCGGCCGGCGTGGTTTTCTATGGCCGGTCGCCCAACTTGGCGGGAGTGCCGCAGATCAAGGCGCGGCTGCTGATCCAGCATGCGGCACGCGATACGCGCCTCGTGCAGGCGCTGCCAGAATACGAGGCTGCGCTGAAGGCGGCGGGCATCCGGCATGAGGTCATCGTCTATCTCGATGTCGACCATGCGTTCCTGAACGACACCAGCGCGGAGCGCTACCATGCCGCCGCCGCCAAGCAGGCCTGGGAGCGCTCGGTCGCCTTCCTCGCCGCGGAGACGGGAGCGGTCTAGATCGCCGTGCGTCCGTCCGGACGCAGGATGTGCGATCTATCTCTTTGTTTGAGCATCGGGTTTTTCCGAAAACCGGATTCCACTTTTCGGTCCGATGCTCTGGGACCGGACGGCGGCGCCGGAACGAAAGAACCCGGCGGTTGCCCGCCGGGTTCCGTCTGGTGGGAAAGGCCTCGCCTGGATCAGGCGGCCTCTTCCTGGATGTCGTCGTTGTCGCTCTCGACATCGCCATCGACGGCTTCCACGACCTCGCCCTTGCCCGGGCGGCGCGGCGACTTGGCGAGCTGGGCCTCGATCTTCTTCAGGGCCTCGGTCTCGGTGACGTCGTCGACGACCGCGATCTCGCGGGTCATGCGATCAACGGCAGCCTCATAGAGCTGGCGCTCGGAATAGGACTGCTCGGGCTGGGCCTCGGAGCGATAGAGGTCGCGCACGACCTCGGCGATGGCGACGAGATCGCCGGAATTGATCTTCGCCTCGTATTCCTGGGCGCGGCGCGACCACATCGTGCGCTTGACCCGGGCGCGGCCGGTCAGCGTGGTCAGAGCCTTGGCGACGCTCTCGGCATCGGCGAGCTTGCGCAGGCCGACGCTGGCGGCCTTGGCGGTGGGGACGCGCAGCGTCATCTTGTCCTTGGCGAAGCTGACGACGAAGAGTTCGAGCTTGAAGCCAGCGACTTCCTGCTCCTCGATCGCCGTGATCTGACCGACGCCATGGGACGGGTAGACGACGAACTCGCCCGTCTTGAAACCCTGGCGCACAACAGCTTTCTTCACCGTGGACATGCCGTTACGACTCCTGACCGGACCGCTTGACGCGGGCTCGCGATTCTCAATCCCCGGCCGGATGACCGGAGACACTCCGCCTGACGCAGGCGGATTTTCACCCACTGCCTCACGCTCCCTCAGCCGATCGCTTCTTGCACTCCGCCAAGCCAAAGACATCGATTGCTCCGGCACTGATACCGGCGGCTCTCGTCATCCTGTTCTAGGGGGCGCCCCGATTGTGGAAACCTCGCAGGGGCAGGCGGAACGAATGCGACTGAGGCTATTGTGTAGCATAAAAAACACGCCGAATCAAAGGTAAACGCAAGCTCCAGGCAAGCGCCCGCTCGGCGGCGCGGAAATGGTTAACGCTGTTTCGCAGGCTCGGCTGGCGATTTTGCCCGATTTTTAATCGCCTTCGCCGGGGTTCGGCGAGAAGTGAGCCTCGAGCTTGCCGGGCACGCCGTCGAAAGCCTTGGCGTCTGCCGGTGCTTCCTTCTTCTGACTGATATTGGGCCAGCTCGCCGCATACTTCGCATTGAGCTGCAGCCAGCTTTCCAGTCCCGGCTCGGTATCGGGCTTGATCGCTTCGGCGGGGCATTCCGGTTCGCAGACGCCGCAATCGATGCATTCGTCGGGATGGATGACGAGCATGTTCTCGCCTTCATAGAAGCAATCGACCGGGCAAACCTCGACGCAATCCATGTACTTGCACTTGATGCAGTTGTCGGTGACCACATAGGCCATGTCGCAGGTCCTTCCAGTCTGCTTGCCGGCCCCATAAACCCCTGGCGGGCTCAGGATTCAAGGCCGTCTCGACCCCTTTGGGTAGCAGTTGCTTCTCTTCGTCGGGCATTCCGGAGAACGACGTTCCGCCGCTCCGTAGCGAAAATTCATTTGCATACAAACGATCGGCATTTTTAGCCGTCGCCATCGTCTTCCGCAAGCGGCTGATCGCCGCGCCCGCCCTCGTCCAGCCGCTCATAGAGCTGCCTCGCCTGCTCGAAGGGCCCCCGCCGCTCGCCCAGCGACTGCAGGCGCACCACGATGGTCGCATGCGGAAGCGCGAGCGTCAGCACGTCGCCGAGTTTCAGGGCCTGGGCCGGATTGTCGACCCGCCGACCCTCGACACGGACATGGCCGTCCTCGACCAGGCGCACGGCGGCAGGGCGCGTCTTGGCGAAGCGCGCGAACCAGAGCCATTTGTCGAGGCGCTGCCGATCGTCCCGCATATCCGGCCTGCCGTCTCAGTGCATTCGGGCACCGGAGTGCCCTCAGTTCTTGCGGCCCTCGAGCTGCGCCTTCAGGGCAGCGAGCTTTGCGAAGGGTGAATCCGGATCCGGCTCGCGGTCGGCCGGGCGCGGCCGTGGCGGCTGCTGGAAGCGCTCGCCGCCACGATCGTCGCGACGCGGGCCGCCGCCACCGCCGCCGGGGCGGCCGTCACGCTTGAAGTCCGGCCGGGGACCGCGACCCTGTTCAGGGCGGCCTTGTTCGGGACGGCCTTGCTCGGAGCGACCCTGGCCCTCGGGACGCGGTCCGCGCTGGCCGGAACGGGGCCGCTCGTCGCGCCGGGGCTCGCGCTCGGGGCGTGCTGCGGGAGGCGCGCCGCCTTCGGTTGCCGCCGCCGCGGCTGGAACCTGCGTCTCGCCGTCGCGGCGCGGACCACCGGGACGCGGGCCACGGTTGGGCCTGTCTCCACGGCGGCCGCCGGGCTGCCGTTCGCCGGGCGCGCCTGCGCCCTCGCGCGGGCCGCGCTGGCCCTGTTCGGGCCTGCGCCCGCCCTGATGGCGATGCGGACGCCAGACCTCGATCAACTCGGGTTCGACTGGCGTGGCAGGCGCTTCGCTGACAGCGGGGGCCGCATCTGCCTCGGCCATCTCCGCCGCAGGCTCCGCCGGAGCGGGAGCGAGCGCGGACATCAGGTCGGCGGGAACGGGTTCGCGGGCCGGGTCCAGCTCCGCTTGCGTCAGGATCGGGGCGTCAGGCGTTTCCGAGGCAGGGGCATCGGTCGCGAGTTCTTCATCCGCGGCTCCCGGCTCAGCGGCCTGGTCGAGTTGTGCGGCGGTGCCGGATTCAGCGCTGGCGTCTTCAGGCTGCGCGTCGCTCGACGCCGCTGCATCGGACGCAGGCTGTTCGCTGGCGGCGTCCTCAGCCTTGGCGGGCTCCGCCGCAACGGGCTTGGCCGGGGCCGCAGCCAGCGCAACGGTGATGGCAGGGCCGGGCCGCTTGGTCGAGACGTAGCCGAGCGAGCGCAGGATCGAGGCGAAGTCCTCGCCGGCGCAGCCGACCAGCGAGGTCATCGCGCCGGTCACGACGAAACCGTCCTGATCGGCCGTTCCGGTCGGCGGCTGCCCTTGAGTCAGGCCGGGGCGATATGCGATCGCCGGGCGGATCAGGTCGGCGAGGCGTTCGAGGATATCGACGCGCACGGCCCGCTCGCCGCAGACGCGGTAGCCGGCGGCGCGGTAGAGCCCCTTGGGGACGGCCTTGTCGACCGGGAAGGAGGTCCGGCCCGATGCGGCGAGATGGGCGATGTCGTCGAGGCCGGCCATGTCCGGGCCGCCATGCTTGAGCGCCCAGAGCTGGGCGGCCAGCGCGCGCGGCGCTGGCTTGAGCAGCGCGGGCACATAGAGATGGAAGGCGCCGAAGCGGATGCCGAGCTGGCGCAGCGCGGCGCGGCCCTCCTGGTCGAGCGCCTTCATCTCCTCGCCGACCTTGGCCCGCTCCAGCACGCCGAGCGATTCGGCCGCCTGATAGGCGATGCCGCGCGCAATGCCGGTCAGAGTGGTGGCATCCTCGAGCAACTGCAGTGCGCCGAGCAGGCGCGTCACGTGATTCTTTAGCCAGAGCTGAAGCCTGGCCTCGACCTGCTCGCGGGCCTGGCCGGCGAGGTGCTCCTCGACCAGCAGGCGCAGGCGCGGCTCGATCGCCTTCTCGCCGGCGACCAAACGCGCGACCGGCTCGCCGACCCAGCGCAGCAGGCCGTCATGCGACAGCACGAAGGCATCGTCTCCCGCGAGGACGACCCGCGCGGCGCGCGCCTCGATCTCGGCGCCGAGCGCTTTCATCGCCGCCATGTTCAAGGCTTTCGCCTCCGGCCCGCCGGCCTTCGGGTCCGCCGTGAAGCGGAATCCCTGCAGCATTCCGACGTGCTGGCCCTCGACGAGCACGTCGCCCGTCGCGGTGACCTCAGCCTCCAACATCGCATTCTCCCGCAAACGGCGCAGCAGCACACTGGTGCGCCGGTCGACAAATCGGCTCGCAAGACGCTCGTGCAGAGCATCCGAGAGCTTGTCCTCTACAAGACGCGCAACCCCCTGCCAATGCTCAGGGTCGGGCAACCAGTCCGGACGGTTCGCCACGAAGGTCCAGGTGCGGACCTGCGCGATGCGCGCCGACAGGGTATCGATCTCGCCATCGGTGCGGTCGAGCGCCGAAATCTGGGTGCGATACCAGTCGATATCGAGCCGGCCATGGCGCATCAGGCGCAGATAGAGTGTCGTCGCGAGGTCGGCATGCTGCTGGGGGGCGATCTTGCGATAATCGGGCAGGCCGCAGACCTCCCAGAGCCGCTCGACCGCCGGGCGGCCATGCGCCAGCGCCTTGACGTCGGGGTCCCGGGCCAGGATTTCGAGCGTGGTCTGGTCCTCGGCGATCAGGGCGCGTGTCAGGCCCGCTTCGCTCGGCTGCTGGTTCAGGCTGTCGAGAAGCTGTGCGACGGAGCGGAAATCGAGATCGGTATTGCGCCACTGCAACTGCCGGATCGGCTCGAAACGATGATTCTCGATCGCCTCGACCAGATCGGCCTCGAAGGGCGGGCAGCGGCCTGAGGTGCCGAAGGTGCCGTCGCGCAGATGGCGCCCGGCGCGCCCGGCGATCTGGCCGAACTCGGCCGGGTTGAGCTTGCGGAAATGATGGCCGTCATACTTCTTGTCGGCCGCGAAGGCGATGTGGTCGACATCGAGGTTGAGCCCCATGCCGATCGCGTCGGTGGCGACGAGATAGTCGACATCGCCCGACTGGTAGATCTCGACCTGGGCGTTTCGCGTGCGCGGACTGAGCGCACCCAGCACGACGGCCGCGCCGCCCTTCTGCCGCCGGATCAGCTCGGCGATGGCGTAGACCTCCTCGATCGAGAAGGCGACGATTGCCGAGCGGGGGGCGAGCCGCGTGATCTTGCGGTCGCCGGCGAACATGAGCTGCGACAGGCGCGGCCTCGTCACCACATTGACGCCGGGAATGAGCTGCTCGATTACCGGCTTCATCGTGCCGGCTCCGATCAACATGGTCTCGGCCCGGCCGCGCCGGTTGAGCAGCCTGTCGGTGAAGACATGGCCGCGATCGAGATCGGAAGCGAGCTGGATCTCGTCGATCGCGACGAAGTCGACGGCGAGGTCGCGCGGCATCGCCTCGACCGTGCAGACCCAGAAGCGCGGCCGCGCCGGCTTGATCTTCTCCTCGCCGGTGACGAGCGCGACCGCATCGACGCCGGCCTTCTCGACGACGCGGGCATAGACCTCGCGCGCCAGCAGGCGCAGCGGCAGGCCGATCATCCCGGTCGGATGGGCGACCATCCGCTCGATCGCGAGATGGGTCTTGCCGGTGTTGGTCGGGCCCAGCACCGCGGTGACGCCGTTGGCGCGGACCGAGGGGGGTAGGGAGCGCGGAGGAATCAAGTCGCAGCCGATCGTGACGTGTCGCCGCCTGCCTGGTCACGACGCCGATCTAGGCGTCCTGCGATGGCGTGCGGAGTGACTGTGAGATTAGAGCGGGAGCATCGCTTCAGCGAAGAAACGGCTTCCCCATTTTCGCGGCGCCCTCCGGAGAACAGAACGAGTCCGGAACGAAGCGGGCCCGAATCGCTGACTCCGGCAGAATCGGGTTTCGTTCTCCGTAGAGGATCGCCCGGTCTGGGGCTGCGGCGGCGCGCTTCGGCGTCGGCCTGTCTGGCATCGGAACATCGGCATGGCGTGCCCTCTTCTGCGCGGGATCGACGGCGACCGGCCGCACCCCGCGCGCGAGACTATCTAAGCGCTTTTTGCCATGAAACGAGGGTCTGCGTTTTCGCGGTCGACGGATGTCTTGCCGATCAGCCGAAAAACGCCGCGAAAACCTCGGCCGCCTCGTCGGGCGCCTCGACATGGACGAAGTGGCCGGCGCTTTCGCAGAAGCTGACTTCGGCTTCGTCGAAATGCTCGGGCACGAAGGCCGCCCATTCGGATTTCAGGACCGGGTCGTGCCGACCCCAGTGCACCCGCGTCGGCTGATGGATGCGGACGGAGGGGGTGGGATGCCCGTCGATCGCCGCAAGCCGCGCCGCGTTCTGGCTACGATACCAGTCGAAGCCGCCGCGCAGATTGCCGGGCTTCATGAAGTTGTCGATCCAGAGATCGAGCGCCGGGTCGAAGGCTTCCTTGCGGTGGCACCAATGCGTCAGGAAATGAGAGAAATACAGTGCGCAGCTTTGCCGGCTCAGACCGACGAGCGCTTCGGCCAGAGTGAGCTGCTGGAAGGACTGGTACCAGACCTCATTGACATGTCCGTCATGGACCCAGCGCTCGGCGATGCTCTGGGTCGGGCAGTTGAAGAACAGCAGCCGGTCGACGAGCTGCGGATGACGCCGCGCCAGCGCCTGGGCGGCATAGGCGCCGACATCATGGCCGACGACGCCGACGCTCTCGAAACCGAGCGCTGCGATCAGGGAAGCCATATCGTCGGCATGGCTGTTGGCGCCGACATCGCTGCGCGGCGCAGGCGATTTGGCGCTATCGCCGAAGCCGCGCAGGTCCGGCGCGATCAGGCGGAAATCGCCATGCAGCCGGTTCATCAGCGGCAGCCAGGTCGCCCAGAATTCGGGCCAGCCATGGAGCAGCAGCACTGGTGTCCCGGAGCCGACCTCGGCGACATGCAGCGTCGTGTCACGCACCGCGATCTGGCGATGGCGCAGACCGGGCGGAGTGGCGAAGTCGCTGGACATGGGGTCTCCCGGAGATCGTTTCGCGGGAAGCTAGCGCCTGCGCAGCCCATGCCGCAATCGCCGCCAGGCGCATGAGGGCGATGCAGCCATGCTTCTCCACAGGCGCCGGTCTCGTGGCGTCGTGGTCCTCAATGCTTTGCGTGGCGGCATTGGCCATGGTCGGCCAAGGCCTCGATGATGGCGCAGTCGCAGGAGGCGACGCCGCCCGAACAGGTCGCGGCGATGCGTTGGAGCTCTTTTTCGAGCGAGCGCAGCCTGGCGATCTTGTGGCGGACCTCGTCGAGATGGGCGACGGCGATGGCATGGGCGTCGTCGCAGGCCATCGCCGGGTTGTCGGAAAGCCTGAGCAAAGTCCGGATCGCATCGACGGCGAAGCCGAGATCGCGGGCATGCTTGATGAAGGCGAGGCGCTCGGCATGGCGGCGGCCATAGCGGCGCTGATTGCCCTCGGAGCGTTCCGGCGGTGGCAGCAGCCCGACCTGCTCGTAATAGCGGATCGTCTCGACCTTGACGCCGGTGCGCTCGGCCAGCGTGCCGATCGGGACGACCCGTTCGATAGTCGATGCCGGCTGCATGATCTTCACTCCAAACCTCTAGTCGCTAGAGATCATAGATGGTGCTGATGGCGGCGCCAACAAACCACGCGCGTTCAGAAGGAGGGCG
>DATDBB010000441.1:0-10125 GCA_036525085.1 Allobosea sp. | reverse complement strand
CTCGCCGCCTTCGGGGCGATGCTCGGGCTGCGCCATCGCGGGCGCGAGGCCGGCATCGATTTCTCGATCGTCGGCTGCGACGACGTCCAGGAAGCCGCGCAATGGTATCCGGCCCTGACCACGATCCGGAATTTCCAGGACGAGATGGGCAGGAAGTCCGCCGAGTTCCTGATCAGCCGCATCGCCGAGCCGGGAGCACCGCCCCGCCGCCTGCAGTTGACGCCAGCCCTCGTCATCCGCGGCACGACCACGACGCCGCGCGAATGAACGGGAGGCCTGCTCCTTAGGCATCGTTGGCCGGCTTGGCGTTGAGGGCGCGATAGGCCCGCACCACCTGCGAGTCATCCCGCGCGCCATGGCCGAGACCCGACGTCGCCAAGAACATCTGGTGGGCCGCGGCGGCGAGCGGCAACGCAGTCCGGGCGGCACGGCCGGCATCCAGCACGATGCCGAGATCCTTGACGAAGATATCGACCGCGCTCGCCACCGCCGGATCCGGCTCATGCATGCGCGGGCCGCGATCCCGGAGCATCCAGGACGAGGCGGCCGAGCCGCCCATGATCTCGAACAGCAGCTTGCCGTCGACACCGGCCTTCTCGGCCAGCGACAGCGCCTCCGCCGCGACGGCGATGTGCACGCCGCAGAGGAGCTGGTTGACCGTCTTGACCACGGCGCCCTGCCCGGCCTTCTGCCCGACATGGAAGACCTTGTCGCCCATCGCCTCGAGCACGGGCCGCGCCAGCGCGAAGCTCTCGTCGGGCGTGCCGACCATGATCGTCAACGTCGCCGCGCGCGCGCCGACGACGCCGCCCGAGACGGGTGAATCGACGAAGTGCCGGCCGCTCTTCTCGACCTCGGCCGCGATCGCCTCGACGTCGCCGGGCGGGCACGTCGCCATCAGCATGACGACCGCGCCGGGCGCGAGCGCTTTGAGCGCACCGGCCTCGAACAGCACGGAGCGCGCCTGCGCGGCATTGACGACCATCAGCACGAGCGCCTCGGCACCGGCCGCAGCCTCCGCCGCGCTGCCGGCACCATGCCCGCCGGCTGCGACCAGCGCCTCGCGCGCGCTGGCCCGCATGTCGAAGCCGGTGACGCGGAACTGGCGCTTGACGAGGTTCTCGGCCATCGGCGCGCCCATGGCGCCGAGCCCGATGAAGGCGATGGATTTCGGGGTGGTCGGCATCTGCTCGCTCTATCCTCTGCTCAGTCATCCCGGGCGAAGCGCAGCCTCGGAATCCATGCCTGAGCCTATCCGAGCGGCATTCCGGAATAGCCCCCCGGTACTGCGTGGCACCCCTGCTTCGGCTGGGATGGTGGCGCGGCCGCCTGCATGGCAGGCCGCGCCATTCGCCCGTTATTCCTTCACAGCCCCGGTCATCGCCGACACGTAGTGCTCGACGAAGAAGGCGTAGAGGATGACCAGCGGCAGCGAGCCGGCGAGCGCGCCCGCCATCAGCGAGCCCCAGCGATAGATGTCGCCATCGACGAACTCGTTCACGATCGCCACCGGCACGGTCTTGTTCTGCGTCGAGGACAGGAAGGTCAGCGCGTAGATGAACTCGTTCCAGCACAGGGTGAAGGAGAAGATGAAGGCCGAGATCAGGCCGGGCACCGCCAGCGGCAGGACGATCTTGATCAGGATCTGCGCCCGGCTCGCGCCGTCGATCAGCGCGCATTCTTCCAGCTCGTAGGGGATCGTCTTGAAATAGCCCATCAGGAGCCAGGTCGAGAACGGGATCAGGATCGTCGGATAGACCAGGATCAGCGCCAGCGGCGTGTCGAACAGGCCGACCTTGTAGATCACCGTCGCGAGCGGGATGAACAGGATCGAGGGCGGCACGAGATAGGCCAGGAAGATCAGCGCCCCGACCGTGACCGCGCCCTTGAAGCGCAGGCGGACGATCGCATAGGCCGCGAGCACGCTGGCGACCAGGGAGATGAAGGTCGCGCAGGTCGCGATGAACATCGTGTTCCAGAGCCAGCGCGGATAGTCGCTCTCGAACAGCAGCTTGTGGATGTGCTTGAAGGTCGGCTCCCAGGTCCAGAACGGGCTGACCTTGTCCATCTCGATGAGCTGATGGTCGGGCTTCACCGCCGTCAACGCCATCCAGTAGAATGGGAAGAGCAGGACGATCAGGATCAGGACCAGCGGGATATAGGTCGTGACGACCCGCCTTGGCAGCGTCTCCAGATAGCCCATGCCTTCGCTATGGTCGGGCACGGACTGGCGGCCGGGGCTGTCCTGGCCTGCATCGATGCTAGTCATTGCTGCCACCCTGCTGCCATTTGCGTGTCTGGAGCCCGTACCAGGCGATGCCGATCGCCGCGAGCAGGAAGGGGATCATCGCCGTCGAGATCGCCGCGCCCTCGCCGAGCTGTCCGGCGATGATGGCCCGCTGATAGGACAGCGTCGCCATCAGATGCGTTGCGTTGACCGGCCCGCCGCGGGTCAGGGCCCAGATCAGCTGGAAATCGGTGAAGGTGAACAGCACCGAGAAGGTCATCACCACCGCGATGATCGGCGTCAGCAGCGGATAGGTGATGTGCCGGAAGCGCTGCCAGTTCGTGGCGCCGTCCAGCGTCGCGGCCTCGTAGAGCGAGGGCGAGACCGTCTGCAGCCCGGCTAGCAGCGTGATCGCGATGAAGGGCACGCCGCGCCAGACATTGGCGAAGATCGTCGACCAGCGCGCGTTCCAGGGATCGCCGAGGAAATTGATGTTGTGGTCGATCCAGCCGAGCTGGCGCAGCGACCAGGAGATGATCGAGAACTGCGAATCGTAGATCCACCAGAAGGCGATCGCCGACAGCACCGTGGGCACGATGAAGGGGATCAGCACGGCGGCGCGGATCAGCGCCTTGAAGGGCAGGTGCCTGTTGAGCAGCAGCGCCAGATAGAGCCCGATCACGAATTTCGCGGCGCTGGCGACCGTCGTGTAGAGCAGCGTGTTGAAGACCGAGGTCCAGAAGACGCTATCATCCCAGAGCCACTCGTAGTTCTCGAGCCCGATGAAGACGCCTGCGCGGCCGATCTTGGTGTCGGTGAAGGACAGCCAGACGCCGAGCCCCAGCGGGTAAGCCAGGAACAGGATCAGGATGCCCATGGCCGGCATCATGTACCAGAAGCCGAGCCAGTTGCGGCTGACCTTGAGCTTCTGCCAGGCCGTGCGCTCGCTTCTGGCGGGCGTCAGGCGGGCCGGCATCTCGATTGCAGAATTGGCCATCGCGGGTCCGGTTTCATGCGGGAAATCGGTCCGGCCGCCAGGCCGGACTGTGATGTCGGGTCGCGAAAGGAAGCGAAGGGCGGCCCGTCGAAACGGGCCGCCTCGTCAGGCGTCGCAGCTCAGCGATAGATGCGCTTCGCCTGCCGCTCGGCGCCGGCCATGGCGCCCTTGATGTCCTCGCGACCCGTGACGTAGTTCGCGAACATGTCGACGACCACGAAGTCGGCGATGGCCGCAGCCGCGTTCTCGCCCAGCGTGCCCAGACCCGCCGGGGTCAGCGTGCGCTTGGCGATATCGCGGAACGGCGTCGTCTTCGGATCGGCGGTCCAGACCGGGTTCTTGTCGTATTCGCCGAGGAAGTGCGACAGGTAGCCCTGCGCCGCGCTGATCCATGGGTTGTACTGCGGCGCATCCTGCATGAAGGCGATGAAGGCCTTGCAGGCATTGGGAACCTTCGTGAACTGGAAAGCCAGCATCGTGAAGGGCAGGTGCAGTTCGGTCGGCCTTCCGATTGGCCCGATCGGCATATAGGCGTGGTTCATATCGGCCGCCATCTCGGGCTTTTCCTTCTTGGCCGCGACATAGACCGAGATGCCGTTGACGGTGGTGTGCAGTTCGCCGGCGAGGAAGGCCTTGTTGTTCGAGGAATCGTTCCACGAGGCCGTGCCGGGGATGAAGGTGTCGTAGAGCGCCTTGCTGTATTCCAGCGCCTTCGCCGTTTCCGGCGAGTTGATGATGACCTTGTTGTCCTTGTCGACGAGGTTGCCGCCATGGCTCCAGAGCATCCAGTGGATCCAGGTGTTGGCGTCGCCCGAGGCGTGGCCGAAGGCCATGCCGGCCGGCGTGTTGTTCGCCTTCAGCGCCTTGCAGAGCTCGAGGAAGCCGGCGGTGTCCTTGGGGAATTCCTTGAACCCGGCCTTGTTCATCGAGGAGATACGATAGTTCATCAGCGCGCCGCTGGCGGCGATCGGAATGCCGATCCACTTGCCGCCGAGCTTGCCGTAGAGCTCCGCCGACGGAGCCCAGCCGCCATGCTTCTCGCCGAGATATTTCGAGACATCGGAGAGATCCATGCACTTCTGCGGGAACAGATGCGGCAGCGAATACAGGCCCCAGACCAGATCGAGACCCTGGCCGGTGTTGGCCACGACCGATGCCTTCGGCTGCAGGTCGTCATAGGATTCGTTGGTGACGTTGACCTTGGCGCCGGTCGCGGCCTCGAAGGCGGCGACGAGTTGCATGAACGCGACGTCTTCGGCTTCGACGAAGCGCTTCCAGCGCATCAGGTTGATGCGGGCGTTGGGCTCGACCTTGAAGGGCGAGGCCTGGGCCCAGGCCTTGGCATAGGCGAGCAGGTTCGTGCTGCCGCCCAAGCCGAGAGCGGCACCGCCCTTGAGCAGTGATCTACGATCGAAATGCATGTTCATCCTCCCTGGATATGGTTCGACGGCTCTTTTGAACGGCCGTCTTGAACCGGGTTGTCCGGCCGTTTCAGGTCACGATTCTCTTCCCCGTGCCGGCGTCGAAGAGATGTGTCACATTGGTGTCGGGCGTGATGCCGATGAACTCCTCGGGCTTGGCGGTGATGCGCTCGCGGAACACGCAGGTCAGGGTCTGGCCGCCGCAGCGGACCACCACCTGCGTTTCCGAGCCCATCGGCTCGACCACCACCACCTCGGCCTGGAGGCCGTTCGGATCGAGCTTGATATGCTCGGGGCGGATGCCCAGAACGGCGGCCTTGCCGTTGGAATCGGCCGGATGGCTGCCGATCGGCCAGATCGTGCCGCCCTCGGTCTCGAAGCCGGAAGCCGTGATCGTGCCCTTCAGCAGGTTCATCGAGGGCGAGCCGATGAAGGCCGCCACGAACAGGTTGGCCGGCCGGTCGTAGAGTTCGAGCGGCGCGCCCATCTGCTCGACGATGCCGTCATGCATCACCACGATCTTGTCGGCCATGGTCATGGCCTCGATCTGGTCGTGCGTGACATAGACCGTCGTGGTCTTCAGGCGCTGGTGCAGTTCCTTGATCTCAGTGCGCATCTGCACGCGCAGCTTGGCGTCGAGATTGGAGAGCGGCTCGTCGAACAGGAAGACCTGCGGATCGCGCACGATGGCGCGACCCATCGCGACGCGCTGGCGCTGGCCGCCCGAGAGCTGGCGCGGATAGCGGTCGAGCAGCTTGTCGAGGCCGAGAATGCCGGCAGCCTTGCCGACGCGCTCGTCGATCTCGGCCTTCGGCGCCTTCCTGAGCTTCATCGAGAAGGCCATGTTGTCGGCGACCGTCATATGCGGATAGAGCGCATAGTTCTGGAACACCATCGCGATGTCGCGCTCCTTCGGCGGCACGTCGTTGACGACGCGCGGGCCGATGCGAATCTCGCCGCCGGAGATGTTCTCCAGCCCGGCGATCATGCGCAGAAGCGTCGATTTTCCGCAGCCGGACGGCCCGACCAGGATCACGAACTCGCCGTCATCGATGTCGATGTCGACACCATGGATGACTTGAGTCGCGCCATAAGCCTTGCGCACGTCGGCAATCTGGACTGAGGCCATCTGGGCCCTCTCCTAACTTCGTTTCCCCGTGGACCCGGTGGTCCGCCGTTTCCGGCGGAGTCCAAGTCGCATCGCTTATCGGCCTGTTGCGACCGATCGATGAAGGTTGCCGTTGGCTAAGCACCGCGCCTCGTTCTGGAGGGGCGGTCCCTTGCGCCGGACTTCATCTGCGATAAAGTCATACGATACGCACAGGCGTGTCAAGCGCCGGACGCAAGGCGCGGAGCGGGGCCGATTCCCATCCTGACTGCAACGGAGGAGACACGAGACGATGCGGGTGCGCGACTATTCGCGGCCAACGACGCTCAATCCCGACCGCCTTTTCGGCCAGGTCGCCCAGAAGCTCGCCGTCGCCATCATAACAGGCGCCGTCAAGGCCGGCGAGTTGCTGCCCAACGAGGACGATCTGCGCTCCGATATCTCGGTCTCGCGCACCGCCTATCGCGAAGCTGTGAAGGTGCTCACCGCCAAGGGGCTGGTCGAGGCCAGGCCCAAGAGCGGCACGCGGGCGGCGCCGCGCGACAGCTGGAACCTGCTCGATCCCGATGTCCTCTCCTGGCATTTCGAGGCCGATCCGAACGAGAAATTCATCCGCGATCTCTTCGAGTTGCGCCGTTTCGCCGAGCCTGCCGCCGCTGGCCTGGCGGCGCAGCGCCGCACGCCTGCCGACATCGCGCGCATCGAGGCCGCCTATCGCGGCATGTCCGAAAACCAGCCCTATGCCGACGCGACGATCCGCGCCGATCTCGCCTTCCACGAAGCCGTCTTCATTGCCTCGCACAACGCCACGCTGATGTGCCTGGCGAGCGCGGTCGCCGCCACCGTGCAATGGTCGCTGCTGCTCAAATCGGTCGATGATCGTGACTTCTTCATCGCCTCGCTGGTCGATCACGAGCGGGTGCTGGATGCGATCATCCAGCGCGACGCCGACCTCGCAGCGGCGCGGATGACGACGCTGGTGATCGACAGCCTGAACACGACGCTCGCCTTCCTGACGCCGGCCGCGTCGGCGACGATCCACAAAACCGCGTGATTAAGTCATATTATATATGCGCCAGCGGCGCTTTTCCGGCGGCGCGCGGCGTGTTGGGATGCCCGGCGATCGATCGCAGCAAGCCGGCGGCTTCCATGCAGCCGCCATTTCCGGCATTTAATCGATTCATATTCGCCTGATCAAGCCGCCCGACCATCACCCGAAGCCTACGGAAACGTTCACCATGACACGGCCCAACGCCACCGAAATCCTGATGACCGGCCCGCTGATGGCCTATGCCGCCGACCAGCTGAAGGCCCGGTACACCGTCCACGAACTGTGGAAGGCCGAGGACAAGGCGGCCTTCCTGCGCGAGATCTCCGGCCGCGTGCGCGGCATCGCCGCCGGCGGCGGCCATAACCGTGTCGACGGGGCGCTGTTCGACGCGCTTCCCAACCTCGAGGTCATCTCCAGCTTCGGCGTCGGCTATGATCATGTCGATGCTGCCGAGGCCGGAAAGCGCGGCCTCGTCGTCACCAACACCCCCGACGTCCTGACCGACGAGGTCGCCGATCTCGCGCTCGGCCTGCTGATCGCAACCGTCCGCCAGCTGCCGCAGGTCGATCGCTATCTGCGCGAAGGCAAGTGGCTGAAGGCCGCCTATCCGCTGACGACCTCGCTGCGCAAGCGCACGGTCGGCATCGTCGGCCTCGGCCGCATCGGCAAGGCCGTCGCCAGCCGTGTCGAGGCCTTCGGCCTGCCGGTCGTTTATCACGGCCGCTCGCGCCAGGCCGATGTCGCCTATCGCTACTATCCCTCGCTGGTCGAGATGGCACAGGATGTCGACACGCTGATCTCGGTCGCGCCCGGCGGTGCCTCGACCCATCACATCATCAATGCCGAAGTGCTCAAGGCGCTCGGCCCCAACGGCATCGTCGTCAATGTCGGGCGCGGCGCCGTGATCGACGAGAAGGCGCTGATCGAGGCGCTGCAGAACAAGACCATCCTCTCCGCCGGCCTCGACGTCTTCGAGGACGAGCCGCGCGTCCCGGCCGAGCTGATCGCGATCGAGCATGCCGTGCTGCTGCCCCATGTCGGCTCGGCCTCGGTCCACACCCGCGAGGCGATGGGCCAGCTCGTCGTCGACAACCTCGCCTCCTGGTTTGACGGCAAGGGGCCGCTGACGCCCGTCGCCGAGACGCCCTGGAAGAAGGCCTGAGCGCCGTGCGCGGCGCGGCGGCGCATCGATCACTGCTGCTTGCGGCGAGCGTTATGCTCGCCGGCCATGCAACGGCATCGGCGCAGACCGCGCCGATGCCGCGCGGCGCCGACAAGGCGCCGCCGGCGATCGCTCCGCTGCTCGGTGCCTGGGATCTCGAGCAGATCGGCGCCTCGCGCAAATGCACGATCACGCTGGGAGCCGAGGAAGCGGCGCATGGCCGCCAGCTGCGCTTCCCCGCGACCTGCCGGCGCGCCCTGCCGATCCTCGACAGCGTCGCCTCGTGGAACGTCGGACCCGAAGGGGCGCCGCGCCTCAACGATGCGCTCGGCAAGGCGGTGATCGCCTTCCGCGAGAACGGCGATGCAGGCCTCCAGGGCAAGGGCCCCGACGGCAAGGACTACTGGCTCGATCCGAAGGCCCATCCACGCGCCGCGCGCCGCCCGGCCGTCAGTCGGGCGGAGGCGGCGGCCACCGCGGCCCAGCGCCCGACCGTCGTCGACCCGTCCAAGGCGCCCGCGCCCGAATCCCTGCCCGGCCGCTACGCCATGATGCGCCAGCCCAATCGCGAAGCCTGCCGGATCGTGCTGGGCCCCGCCCCCGCAGGTGTGCAGGCTCGCGCCCCGGCGTCGTTCGAGGGTAGCTGCCAGGACACCGGGCTGACCATCTTCGACCCCGTCGGCTGGCGCTATGCGGCAGGCCGGCTCGCCCTTGTCGCGCGCAAAGGCCACAGCGTCGAACTCGTCTTCGAGAACGGCCAGTGGCGCAAGGATCCGGCGGTCGGCGCGCCCCTTCTGCTGCGCAAGCTGGCGCCCTGACCAACGCGCCTGGCCGCCCCGCCACCGAAGAACGAACGGCGACTCAGCCGGCTTCCCGGATTGCCGCCAATTTGAGCGTCATCGAAGAGTCGCGGATCAAGCCTAGCGATTGGGCAACCCCGTGCTTAGCTCCGGCCTGTATCGTTCCGACAGTGCGAAGAGGACTTCCCTATGTTCAACGCCAAGTCGCTTCTCGATGCCCTCGTCAGTGCGGGCACCCAGGCCGGCAAGCCTGGCGGCCAGGGCCAGACGGGCACGCTCGGCTCGATCCTGGGCGGCCTCGCCGACCAGGTGCAGAAGAGCGGCGGCGTCGGCGGGCTCGCCGGCATGGCCGGCCAGATCCTGACCCAAGCGACGCAAGGGCTCGGTGACGCAGCGCGCCAGACCGGCGTGCAGCAGAAGGCCGGCGAAGCGCTGGGCCAGGCCACCGGCGGCCGCTCGGCGCAGGACGTGCTGGCCCAGGCCAAGGCGATGTTCGACAAGAATCCCGCGATGGCGACCGCCGTGCTCGGCGGCCTCGGCGCGCTGGTCTTCGGTTCCTCGGCCGGGCGCGCCGTCGTCGGCTCCGCCGCCCGGCTCGGCGGCATGGCCCTGATCGGCGGCCTCGCCTACAAGGCGTATCAGAACTACCAATCCGGCAAGCCGATGCTCGATATCGGCAACCCCGAGGTCCTTCCCGCCCCGTCCGGCACCGGCTTCGAGCCGGAGGCCACGAGCGAGGCGTCCGCTCTCGTCTTCATCCGCGCGATGATTGCCGCCGCCGCCGCCGATGGCGCCATCGATGCCGACGAGCGCACCGCCATCCTCGGCAGCCTGCGCGAGGCCGGCTTCGATCAGGAGGCGAATGAATGGCTGGCGAAGGAAATGGCGAACCCGGCCTCGGTCGAGGCGCTGGTCGAAGGGGCCGAAAGCCCTGAACTTGCGGCGCAGATCTACACGGCTGCGCGCATCGCCATCAATCCGGACACGCCGAAGGAAAAGGACTTCCTCGCCGGTCTCGCGGCCTCGCTCGGTCTCGACGCCGAGCTCGTCGCCAATATCGACGCCGCCGCCAGCGCCGCAAAGGTCTGACGCGCTCGGATCGTCCAGGACACGCCTGATGCCATGAAGCCTCGCCCTCAAGGCGAGGCCTCGTCCCAATAGTCCTTCCGCGGCCCTATATCCGATCGCCCGCAATCGAGGCTCAGCCTCAGCCGGCCGTTAATCATGGCAGCCGAATGCGCGGCTTTCATCTCCGTCATCCACCCAGGCTTAGGATTTATCGGCGAGTAAGGCAGGGGCCAGAACGGCTCATTGTCGCAAGACGCTCGCCCGGAGCATGTCCTCGGACCCCGGACGCAA
>DATDBB010000440.1:0-8469 GCA_036525085.1 Allobosea sp. | reverse complement strand
CGAGGGCTTGCTGGAGGAGGTCGCCGGCCTGGTCGAATGGCCGGTCGTGCTGATGGGCTCCTTCGAGGAGCGCTTCCTGGAGATCCCCGGCGAGGCGATCCGCGCCACCATCCGCGCCAACCAGAAATGCTTCGTGCTGCGCGACCCTGCGACCGGCGCGCTCGCCAACCGCTTCCTGTTGACCTCGAATCTGATCGCCAGCGATGGCGGTGCGGCCATCACCGCCGGCAATGGCCGCGTCGTGCGCGCCCGCCTCTCGGACGCCGCCTATTTCTTCGCGACCGACAAGGGCAACCTGCCCGATCTCGACACGCTGAAGGACAGCGCCGACAAGCTCGGTCTCGACCTCGCCAAGCCGCTCGACCAGCGCATGGCCAAGCTCGACAAGCTCGGCGTCGTCTTCCACGCCAAGCTCGGCACGCAGGGCGAGCGGGTGCAACGCATAGCGGCGCTGGCGCGCGAACTCGCCGCCATCGTCGGGGCCGATCCGGACCTCGCCGAGCGCGCCGCCAAGCTCGCCAAGGCCGACCTGCCGACCGAGATGGTCGGCGAATTCCCCGAGTTGCAGGGCCTGATGGGCCGCAAATATGCGGAACTGCAGGGCGAGCATCCGTCTATCGCCGCCGCGATCGAGGAGCACTACAAGCCGCTCGGCCCCTCCGACCGCGTCCCGGTTGATCCGGTCTCGGTGGCTGTGGCGCTGGCCGACAAGCTCGACACGCTGGTCGGCTTCTGGGCGATCGACGAGAAGCCGACCGGGAGCAAGGACCCCTATGCGCTGCGCAGGGCGGCACTGGGGGTTATTCGGTTGGTGGTTGAGAATGGGGTGCGGATCGGATTGGCAAGGTTCATAGAGCAGGCTGCAATTCCGATTCTGAATGCTGACGCAGAAAGATTTTTCTCACCCAGCCGCAAACACATTGAGGAAGCGGCGGAGATTCTTGATCGCCCGAATATCGTCGATGAGTTTGAAAATTCTTCCCCGGTGGTTGAGGGGTGGTCAGATCATGTCTCTCATGGCGTGCTCAGAATCCAGATGCAGCTAATCGAGTTCATGCATGAACGGCTCGAGCATCAATTAAAGGCGCAAAACCATCGACATGATTTGGTTCGAGCTGTTGTGTCTATGCCGGCTGTCAGCGAGGCATTGCTCGACGCATTTGGCGATTCCGCCGATGGGTTGCGACTAAACGCGCAGGATAATGTCTACCTCATCACCCGCCGCGTCGCCGCGCTCGGTCGTTTCCTCGAAACCGAGGACGGCAAGAGCCTGCTCGCGGGCTACAAGCGCGCCGCCAACATCCTCAAGGCCGAGGAGAAGAAGGACGGCGAGGGCGCATTCGCCGGCGCAGTCGATTATCCGTTGATCGATCAGGCCGGGCTCATCGAGGAGAAGGCGCTGGCGGTCGGCTTGCATAAGGTTACGCCCGCAGCGGCATCGGCCGTCGCGGCCGAGGACTATGAGGGCGCGATGTCAGCGCTGGCGGAACTCCGTCCGGCGGTCGACGCCTTCTTCGACAAGGTCACGGTCAACGACCCCGACCCGGCGCTGCGCGCCAACCGGTTGCGGCTGCTCAACCAGCTCCGCGAGGCGACGCGCGCGGTCGCGGATTTCGGGCGCATCGCGGGCTGAGACCTGTCCGAGAGAAACGCGGGGAACCCTCTCCCATAGGGAGAGGGCAGGGTGAGGGGTCGGCCGTTTGACACCGTGGCCGTGATGACCGCTGCAGCGGTGAAGCAGTCGTTCGACTGGTCAAGGGGCCGACACCTCACCCCTGCCCCTCTCCTTACAGGAGAGGGGTTCTCCGTCGTGGCTCCCTACCTCTCCCGCGCCTTTGCCGCCAAAAACCACCCCAACGGAACCTATTCCCACCCTGCGACGTTCTGTCATCGGATTGGGGTGCTGCGAATGCGTCGCGGCATCGGCTCCGGGGGGCCGGCTGACGGCCGATTTCAAAGGTTCATTTCAATGGGCATTCTCATTTCGCTGCTGATCACGGTCCTCGTCATCGGCCTCGTGCTCTATCTCGTGCGGATGCTGCCGCTCGACGCGCAGATCAAGAACATCGTCCAGATCATCGTCATCGTGATCGGCATCATCTCGCTGCTGCGCTATCTCGCGGTGTTCTGAGACCACTCAACGTCATTGCGAGCGCAGCGAAGCAATCCAGTCGAAGCGCTCTGCCGATCTGGATTGCTTCGTCGCTTTGCTCCTCGCAATGACGGCAAGCGCTCCCGATTGACGCTGCGCTTTCGCTCATGCACACTTCGATAGGTCCAGAGGGCCCCGGACGTTTCGCGTCGCGGGGCCCTTTCCTATTGCAGGGCGAATACCGCGATGAACGCGCCGAACCGCACGACCCATATCCGTCTGACCTCGCATCCCGAGCCCGGCAGCGCCGCGACGCGCTTCCCCGTGCGATGGGGCGCGGAAACGGCGGCGGAGCGCGGCCCGGTCATCGCCTCGACGACGACGCCGGGAGATCGCAACGTCATCGGCGCCCATGGCGGCTCCTATTCGGTCTATCGTGCGCTCGCGATCTCGGCTCGCGCGATGAATCCCTCGCAGCGGCCGGACCTGCACAACACACACCCCACCGTCGACATCCCCGAACAGCCGCAATGGTTCCAGCCCGGCAGAATCGTCTCGATGGACCCGTTCGGCCATCGCGTCGCGCAGGATTTCGGCCAGTGGATCGGCGAGGGCATCGACATCCGCCCGACCATCGCGATCACCAAGGCGAGGCTCAACCTGCCCGAGATCCTGGCGGCGATGGCGGCGCACCGGCTCGCACCGGACAACGACATCCTGCATGCCTCCGGCGACATCAGCGTCACCAAGATCGCGATCGACCCGGTCTGGCATCTGCCGGGCATCGCGGAGCGCTTCGGCACCAGCGAGAACGAACTGCGCCGCACGCTCTTCGAGCAGACCGGCGGCATGTATCCCGAACTGGTGACGCGGCCTGACCTGCGCGTCTTCCTGCCGCCGATCGGCTCGATCACGGCCTATGTCGTCGGCGAGGTCTCGGCCATCACCGATCCGAAGAAGCGCGTCGCCTGCCGCGTCCATGACGAGTGCAACGGTTCGGACGTCTTCGGCTCCGACATCTGCACCTGCCGGCCCTATCTCGTGCACGGCATCGAGGAGGCGGTGAAGGAGGCGCAGGGCGGCGGCGTCGGGCTGATCGTCTACAACCGCAAGGAGGGCCGGGCGCTCGGCGAAGTCACGAAGTTCCTCGTCTACAACGCCCGCAAGCGCCAGGAGGGCGGCGACAGCGCCGCGACCTATTTCGAGCGCACCGAATGCGTCGCCGGCGTGCAGGATGCGCGTTTCCAGCAGCTCATGCCCGATGTGCTGCACTGGCTCGGTGTCACCCGGATTGACCGGCTGATGTCGATGTCGAACATGAAATACGACGCCATGGTCGAAAGCGGCATCGAGATCGGCGAGCGGGTCGCGATCCCGCCCGAACTGATCCCGCCCGACGCCTCGGTCGAGATCGAGGCCAAGAAGGCGGCCGGCTATTATTCGCCCGATGGAGCGCCGGGCGACAATGCCCTCAAGGCGACCGTCGGCCGCGACCTCGACAAGTTCTGAACCGATGCCGGACCGCGATCCGGAGGCCTTGCGCCTCCTTCTCAAACCCGCCGCCATCCGCGCCCGCGCCCAGGAAATGCTGGAGCTCGGGCTCGCCGGCCGCCTGCTGCATTTCACCGTTCATCCCGAGCGGATGGAGGCCTGCGCCGACTATGTCCTCGACACGATCCGGCTGAACTATCCGACGTTGGAAATCCCCTTTCACGCCCGCTGGCGCCATTTCGTCGTCGCCGGCATGGATCGCTGGAGCGTGCTCGACCGCGGCGCGAATTTTCGTGACGCCGCCGAGCGCGGGCGCGCCGCCTATGATCTTGCGATCGTCAGCGTGCTGCTCGATGCCGGCGCCGGGCCGAACTGGTCCTATCGCGATGCGGTCACCGGCAAGCAGGTCGCCCGCTCCGAGGGGCTGGCGCTGGCCTCGCTCGACATGTTCGCGGCCGGCCTGTTCTCCAGCGATCCGGCGCAGCCGCTGCGGGCCGATGCGACGGCGCTGAAGCGGCTGGAGCCCGAGGCACTCGCAGCCGGTTTCCAGGCCGGCCCGGCCAACCCCTTGCTGGCCGTCGAAGGTCGCGCTGCCCTGCTCAACCGGCTGGGCGAGGAGCTGGAACGTCACGGCATGACTCGGCCGGGCGACCTGTTCGACCGCTTCCTCGGCGCAGCGGAAACCGGCACCCTGCGCGCCAGCCACATGCTTGGCGAGGTCCTCGCTTGCTTCGGCGGCATCTGGCCGTCGCGGCTGACCTTGGCCGGCGTCGCGCTCGGCGACACCTGGCGCCATCCTTTGATCGCTCAGGGCAGCGCGACCGCCGGGCTCGTGCCCTTCCACAAGCTGTCGCAATGGCTGACCTATTCATTGATCGAGCCGCTGCAATGGGCGGGCATCGCGGTCATCGACATCGACGAGCTGACCGGCCTGCCCGAATACCGCAATGGCGGGCTGTTCCTCGACATGGGCGTGATCGCGCTGAAGGACGAGGCCGAGGCAAAGCGTGCCCATGAGGCGGGTTCGGAGCTCATCGTCGAGTGGCGCGCGCTGACGGTCGCGCTGCTCGACGAGATCGGCAGCCTGATCCGCAAGCGGTTGGGCCGCACGCGCGAGGACCTGCCCCTGGCCAAGGTGCTGGAAGGCGGCACCTGGGCGGCCGGGCGGCGCATCGCCGCGCAAATGCGCGAGGGCGGCGGCCCGCCCTTGACGATCATCAGCGACGGCACGGTATTTTGAACCGTGAACGTTTAAGGGAGCCACGCCGTCATCCCGGACAAGCCGCGAAGCGGCGCTGATCCGGGATCCATTCCGGAACGGCTCAGGAATGGATCCCGGGTCTGCGCTTCGCTTCGCCCGGGATGACGGCGTGTTTGGTTGGGGCGACAGCCTCCACGACATGAAAAAGAAGGGGGCCTGAAAGCATGACCAAAAGCCAGGACGGCGTCACCGTCGTCGATCACCCGCTGGTCCAGCACAAGCTGACGCTGATGCGCGAGAAGGATCGCTCCACCAAGAGCTTCCGCCAGCTCCTCAACGAGATCGGCATGCTGCTCTGCTACGAGGTGACGCGCGACCTGCCGACCGAGCTGGTCGAGGTCGAGACGCCGCTGACCAAGTCGATGCAGCCGATCATTGCCGGCAAGAAGATGGTGTTCGCGCCGATCCTGCGCGCCGGCGTCGGCTTCCTCGACGGCATGCTCGAACTCGTGCCTGCGGCCCGCGTCGCCCATATCGGCCTCTATCGCGACCCCGACACGCTCCAGGCGGTGGAATACTACTTCAAGGCGCCTTCCGACGTGGCCGAGCGCATGATCGTGGTGATGGACCCGATGCTGGCGACCGCCAACTCCGCCGTCGCCGCGATCGACCGGCTGAAGGAGCGCGGGGCGAAGGATTTGCGCTTCGTCTGCCTGCTGGCGGCACCGGAAGGCATCGAGCGCCTGCGCGGCGCTCATCCGGACGTCCGAATCTGGACGGCGGCGATTGACGAGAAGCTCAACGATCACGGCTACATCGTGCCCGGCCTCGGCGACGCCGGGGACCGCATGTTCGGCACGCGCTGAACACTCCAGTCCCCGCTCCCTCGCGGGCGCGGGGCTGGACCGGTCACGTCGCACTATTGCGACGGCGCGTCGATCCTGCCCGTCAGTCGATGATCTGGACGACGCGGCGGCTGCGCGGCGCAACGATGACGACATAGTCGTCGACCAGCGTGTAGCGATAGCCCGGCGCGGCGTATTGGGTCGGGACGTCGCGATAGACGACGCCCTCGCGCGGCAGGATCGTGCCGACGATGACAGGCTGGCGATAGCGATAGGGCGGCGGGGCCTGCTCCACCACATAGGTCCGGAAACGCGGCGAATCGTCGATCATCGTCCCGCCGGCGGGGTCGCGCGTCAGCGGGCGCTCGTCGTAGAAGCCATAGGTGCCATAGGTGCCATACGGGCCGTAGCCGAGCGCCGGGTCGCGGATCGCGCCGCCGGCCGGATCCCGGATGAGCGGCCCGGTGCTCTGGGCATGGACGCTTGCCGGAATGATCGCGAGCGCAGCGGCGAATGCGATGCTCTTCATCATGGCTGACCTCCTGGCGGTGCTGGGAACAGCCGAATCAACGCGGCCCGCCCTGCCGCGGTTCCGCGAAGAGGCCAGTGGGTATGAAAGATCCCGGTGGGTCAGAGAAAAGCCCGCCCCCTTGCGGGAGCGGGCCTCGATCCGGCCGCAGGGTCAGGTCGCGATGACGCGGCCCTGCGGAGGATCATGCCGGATCAGTTGATGATCTGGACGACACGGCGGGTGCGCGGCTCGACCACGACGGTGCGGTCGTTGACGACCGTATAGCGATAGCCCGACGGAGCGCCGTACTCGCTCGGCACCTCGCGGTAGACCACGCCCTGCTCGGGCAGCACGGTGCCGACCGCGACCGGCTGCGCATAGGTGTAGGACGGCACGTTCTGCTCGACCACATAGGTGCGGAACTTGGGCGAGGCGGCGTCGCCGATGATCGCGCCGACGACCGCACCGCCGACGCCGCCGACAGCCGCACCGACCGGGCCGCCGACGATGGCGCCGCCGATCGCGCCCGAGGTCGCGCCGCTGACGGCACCGCCCGTCGCGCCGCCGGAGGGCTGGTTCTGGGCAAAGGCCGTGGCCGGAATCGCGACGACGGCGGCAATGAGAGCAAGCTTCTTGATCATGGTTGTTCTCCTTCCGAGAGAAAGTTCGGGGGGACAACCAGCGCAGGCGATCACGGTTCCGCAAAAATCGGTCACGACGTGTAACAATGCTGCAGGTCGCGCCTGAAAAGCATTTCTTATCAGGTGGTTAAAGCGTTATCGCCATGGCGTGCAAGTAGCCTCGCCGCAAACGAAAACGGCGGGCCGAGGCCCGCCGTCGTCGGTTCCATCGTGGCGATGAACTACCTCGGAGCGGATTTCAGCGCCGGGTCGAGCTTGGCCGCGTCACGCTTGATCAGCGCGCCGAAGCCGTCCGGCGTGCGCTCGGCCGCACTCGGAATCACTGCGCCGAGTTCGAGCAGGCGCTTCTTGGTGTTCTCGTCGTTGAGCGCCTTGTTCAGCGCGTCGACCAGCCGGTCCACGACCTCCTTGGGCGTGCCCTTGGGCGCAGCGATGCCGTTCCAGGCCTCGATCTGGTACTCGGGCAGGCCGGCTTCGGTCGTCGTCGGAACATCAGGCAGGGCCGGCGAGCGCTGCGCCGAGGCGATGGCATAGGCCTTGATCGTGCCGGCCTTTACCTGCTCGGAGACGCTGACGATCTGGTCACACATGAAGTCGATCTGGCCGGAAACGAGATCGTTCAGTGCCGGGCCGGTGCCGCGATAGGCGACGGCGTTGAGTTTTGGCACGCCGAGCTGGCCTTTCAGCAGGGTGCACGTCGTCCAGGAAACCGAGCCGAGGCCGGCATGGGCTTCGTTGAATTTGTCCGGATTGGCCTTCACGGCGGTGACGAAGGCCTTGAGGTCGGGCGCCTCGAGGTTCTTGCGCGCGACGATCAGGATCGGCGTGCCGCCGGCAAGGCCGATCGGCTGCATGCCGTTGAGCGGGTCGTATTTCAGGTTGGGGTAGGTGGCGGGTGCCGCCGAGAATGTGCCGAGATGGCCCATCGCGATGGTGTAGCCGTCGGGCGCGGCCGACAGCGCGCGGGCGATGCCGGTGGTGCCGCCGGCGCCGGCGACGTTTTCGATCACGACCTGCTGGCCGAGGGTCTTGGACATGTGGTCTGAGACGATGCGCGCGATGATGTCGGTCGGTCCGCCGGCGGCGAACGGAACGATCATGGTGATCGGCTTGGTCGGGTAGCCCTGGGCGCCGGCGCCGCCGGCGAAGGCCAGCGAAACGGCGGCCGCGAGGCCGAGAACGATCTTCTTCATGGCGATTCCTTCCTCTTTTATAGTTGGGATCAAGGGGGGGCCGCGCCAGTGGCGCGGCAACCCCGTCATTCGGTGAAGACCTCGTCGCGCTTCTTCGACATCGACGGCAGGAGCGCGATGACGAGCACAGCCACGGCCACGAGCAGCAGGCCGGCCGAGATCGGCCGCTCGATGAAGGTCACGAACGAGCCGCGCGAGATGATCAGGGCCTGCCTGAGCTTCTCCTCCATCAGCTTGCCGAGCACGAAGCCGAGCAGCATCGGCGCCGGCTCGAAGCCGAGCTTGATCAGGATGTAGCCGAACAGCCCGAACATGGCGGTGAAGGCGACGTCCACCGGCTGGTTGTTCACCGAATAGATGCCGATGCAGCAGAAGATCAGGATCGCCGGGAACATCAGGCGGTAGGGCACCTGCAGCAGCTTCACCCACAGGCCGACCAGCGGCAGGTTGATGACGAGCAGCATCAGGTTGCCGATCCACATCGAGGCGATCATG
>DATDBB010000439.1:0-11616 GCA_036525085.1 Allobosea sp. | reverse complement strand
GCGGCGAGATCGTCGGGGCGGCCGCTCTCCTGCTCGTCGCCATGCTCGCGCAGGCGGTAGACATCCGAGAAGGAGGGCTCGACGCGTCCGCCGGATTGCTCCGCGCCCAAGCCCAACCCCGCCAGGCTCTCGCGCAGCATCCCGAACTCGTCGGCCTCCTGCGCCGTGGCAGGCGCGACTTCGGGCGTCAGCGGATCCTCGATATCGGAGGGTGCATGCGGCGCGACGGGCGCCTCAGGCGGCTCGTCCGGCAGCGCGACCGCGTGCTCCTCCTGCCGCTGCGTGGCGTCAGCCACCGCCTCGACGACGGGCTCCGCGGCGACGCCGTGCAGCGGCGCGGCTTCAGGCTCAGGCTCATGCTCATGCTCAGCCGACGCTTCAACCTCCGGCACTGGCTCCGGCTCGCCCTGCGGGTCCACCGGGCGGAACGGATCGAAAGCCGGGAGCGCATCGACATCGGCCAAGTGCGTTTCGTCCAGGGTGTCCCTCTCGAGATCGCGCTCGGACCTGACGACCTCGGCCAGACGAGCGCCGAAGTGATCAGGCTCGGCAGCTTTGTCCTCGGGCCTCTCCGACGTGCCTGCAGCCGGAAGATGCGTCGCGGCCACGACAGCCCCCGCGCCGGCGAGCGCGCCTGCACCCGCAACGGCCATGCCCGGGCGCAGTGCTGCGGCCCTGTCATCAGGCTCCAGCGGCGAGGGCGGCAGCGGAACAGCGCCTTCCGGCACGGCACTGCCTGCCATCGATGCGACGGACATCGCCATCGCGGCATTGGACACCGTCGTCCTGATCCGCCTCAACTCGACCAGAACCCATGAGAGGGCCAGCATCAAGACGCCCGCGATCGCCACCACCGTGCCGATGATGACCTGGGTGAAACCGCGCTCCAGCACCATATACGGCAGCCCGTCGACGATGGCCGCGATGCCGCCGCCGAGGAAACCGAGGCCGAGCAGGATGAAGATGGTGATCAACGTCGGGTCCTCGAAAACAATCTTGGCAGTCCGCGCGCCGGACCGGCCTCAGCCACCCCGCCCCGCCATCATGTAACGCATTGAATAAGAGAGCGTTTCAAATTGTGCCTTTCGATAAGGCAACGATTCAGGCGGGAGTGAGGCACATCGCTGGTCATGACATGGACGGCGCGCCGGCAGGGCGGTTGCCGGGGAGCCGCCGGAGGCTTAACTAACGAAGCGAATGGCGGGCGCCCCAGCGGCAAACACCCGGCCCAGCCCGTCCACCGGCAAGCCATTCTCAGTTCAAGAAGCCATTCTCAGTTCAAGTGATTTTGCCAGCCCAAGGAGAGGCCCCATGACCTTCACCCTTCCCGATCTGCCCTACGCGCATGATGCGCTCCAGCCCTTCATGTCGAAGGAAACGCTTGAGTTCCACCACGACAAGCACCATCTCGCCTAGGTCACCAACGGCAACAACGCGATCAAGGGCACGGAATTCGAGGGCAAGTCGCTCGAGGAGATCGTCAAGGCCTCGCACGGCAAGAACCCGGCCGTGTTCAACAATGCCGGCCAGCACTACAACCACCTGCATTTCTGGAAGTGGATGAAGCCCAACGGCGGCGGCAAGATCCCCGGCGCGCTGGAGAAGGCGATCGTCGATTCCTTCGGCTCGGTCGACAAGTTCAAAGAGGACTTCGTCGCCGCCGGCGTCGGCCAGTTCGGCTCGGGCTGGGCCTGGCTCGAAGTCAAGGGCGGCAAGCTCGCGGTGTCCAAGACCCCGAACGGCGAAAGCCCGCTCGTCAACGGGGCCAGCCCGATCCTCGGCTGCGACGTCTGGGAGCATTCCTACTACATCGACTACCGCAACCGCCGTCCCGACTATCTCAAGGCCTTCCTCGAGAGCCTGGTGAACTGGGACTACGTCGCGGAGATGTACGACGCCGCCAAGGCGTGAAGCCCGGCAGCATCGCGATACGACGACGGGGCCTCGCGGCCCCGTTTTTTTGTTCGTTCAGCCTGAAGGCGTTTACGCGGCGACGCTTTGCAGGAACTGATCCACCGTGGAGCGCAGGCGCACGGCCTGGGCCGCGACTTCACCGGCCGCGCCGCGCACGTCCTCGGCCGACCGCCCGGTCTCCTCGACGCTGTCGGCCAGCACGCTGAGATCGCTCGACACCGAAAGCGCAGAGGAACTGGCCATCGCGACGCCGCTGGCGATCTCGCCGGTGGCGATCGCCTGCTGCTCGATCGAGACCGCAACGGAGTTGGCGAAGTTCTCGATCGCGCTCATGCGCTCGGCGATGTTCTGGATCGAGCCGACGACTTCGCCCGTGGCCGACTGGATCGCGCCGACCTGCGCGACGATGCGGTCGGTCGCGTCGGCCGTCTGCGAGGCCAGGCTCTTGACCTCGGAGGCGACCACGGCGAAGCCGCGCCCGGCCTCGCCGGCGCGGGCGGCCTCGATGGTCGCGTTGAGCGCGAGCAGATTGGTCTGGGCGGCGATGTCGCGGATCAGGTTGACGACCTCACCGATGGCGCGCGCCGTCTCGTCGAGCGCGTGCACCGAACCGGCAGTATCGCGGGAGATCGAAGCGGCCTCGACGATCTCGGTGCGCACGCGACGGACCTGGAATTCGACTTCGCGGATGGCGGCGCCCATCTCCTCAGCGGCCTGGGCCGCGCTCTCGACATTGCCCGACGCGCCATGGGCGTTGTGGGCGGCGCGCGCGGCGCGGCTGGACGATTCCGCTGCGACACGGGCCAGGCCGACCGAGGCCTCGCTCATCCGGTCGGCATTGCTCTTGAAGGCTTCGAGCGCGACGCCGACTTCACCGCGAAAGAGTGCGATCGCCTCGTCGACGCCCTGCTGGTGCAGGCGGCGCTCGGCCTCGGTGACATGCTGCTTTTCCTGCAACGCCGCGCGCTCGGCCAGGCGGAGCTTGAGAACGCCCAGAGCATGGGCGATGGCGCCGATCTCGTCGCGCCGCGCCAGCGCGTCGATGGGCGTGTCGAGCTTGCCGTCCGAGATGCTGACGATCGCCTGCGTCATGTTCTTCAGCGGCTTCATCGTCCGCGACAGCGAGAACCAGAGCAGCGGCCCGAGGACCAGAAGGATCAGGACGCCGAAGCCGATGGTCGCCACTTGCTCGAAGGAGGCGCGCGCGAGCAGGCGGGTCTTGTCGAAGCGAAGGGCGATGTAGCCGATCTGCTTCTGGTGGCCGCCGACCCGGACGACATGGAGCTTGGTGACGAACTTGTCGTCCTCGATCTCGGTCGAGACGACGTCCTTCAGCATCTCCCAGGGCTCGCGACCGAGTTGGGCCGCCACCGTGCGCGGCGTGAACGCCAGCCGCGCCTGCTCGGTGCGGCCCGCGCTCGCCAGCGCCGAAAGGTCGTCGGCGACGAAACCCGCCTCGAAATCGGGGTCGCGCCGGAGCGAATCGAGAATATAGCCGAGCGTGTTGGTGTCGCGCGCCAGGATGAGCGACGGCGACGCGTTGACGACCATCAGGACCAGCGCCGTCATCTTCTGCTCGAGATCGTCGCGCGTCTTGGCGTCGTTGTAGCGCGCCGCCGCGAACACCACGAGCATGATGGCGAGCGCGACGATGGCAACCGCCGCGGCCGCGATCTGGCTGCTCAGGGAACGGCCCGGCTTGCGCGCAGGCGTCGGCGCAGCGGTCTCTATCCCGGCCGCTCGCTTGAACCACGTCATCGCGCTGAAAATCCCCGAAAAACAGGCTCGGATATGCAACCGTCGCCAAGCATGAGCGTCGGCAGGGAATGTGACAGAGTTAGGTAAACAATCGATTGCGCGGGCGTCGGTCATCGCAACTGCGAAAAGCGCACCATCGCCAGCCCCTTCGGCACGAAAGCGGCGAGCGCGGCATGCTCGATCGGTCGCGTGGCGATCACCGGATCGAGCCGCGCCAGTTCGTCATCGATGAAGCCGGGATGGCACATCACGAGATGGGCCGGGCCTGGTCTCAGCAGGAAACGCTGCAGATCCGCGCCGAAGTCGCGGGCGGGATCGAAAGGAGACGCCCCCGCGAAGCCCCGATTGACGGGGATGCCGCGCCGCAGGGCGGCTCGCCGGAAGCCGAGCGCCAGCGCGGCGATGGTCAGTGCCTTGCCGACCGCGACGCCGCGCGTCCTGATCGCAGCCGGCGAGTCCGCCGGGTCCCTCACATAGACGCGGCCAGCCGCATAGCGATGCATCACGGCGTCCAGCAGGCTGCGGCGCACGCCAGGCAGCACATGAACATGCTGGTGCCCGTCGACGAAGTCGGGCGGACGGCCGAGCCTGTCCTCGAAGGCGTCGAGCTGGCGGGCGATCTCGGCCGCGATCTCCCGGCGCACCGCTGGCGAGGTCGCAGCCATCCGCGCCAGATCGCGCAACGCCGGGAACTCCCCTCCGGGTGCGAGCCGCGGCATGGAGCCGAGCGGCGCGGCGCAGGTCAGGTTGAGATGCAAACCGAGATCAGCCCGTTCGCCGAGGTCGCGGAAGGCCGTGGCAAAGGTCTTCCAATGCGGGCGGTTGGTCATCGCGCCGGCGGCCGAGAGCTTGCCGGCCTCGATCAAAGCGAGGATCGAGCGGCTGACGCCTTCAGTCAGGGCGAAGTCGTCGGCACACAGAACAAATCCGCTCGCCATTCTGCTCTGTTGTCCTCCGTTCAGGCGGCATGCGCTAAAGGCTCTGCCGAGCTTGTGAGCGTGCAAGCTTTACGGTTCTGTGCGGGCCGCGTCATCCGCGACGATCGGGCCTTCGGGCCGGACATCGTGGGGCGCCGCCAAGAGGTCAATCGCTGTGTCCGAGATGTCGTCCCCCACCGCCCAGCCGGCGCCACGGCCTTCCCCCGGCCGGCCGGAACTGTCGATCGTCGTGCCCGTCCACAACGAGGCCGACAACCTGCCCCTGCTGGTGGAGCGCCTGAAGCAGGTGCTGGACGGGGCGGTCGCCTCCTGGGAACTGGTCTGCGTCGACGACGGCAGCCGCGACGGCACGCTTTCAATGCTCAAGTTGCTCAGCGCCCAAGACCGCCGGATCAGCGCCGTCTCCTTCAGCCGCAATTTCGGCAAGGAGATCGCGATCGCGGCAGGGCTCGACCATGCCTCGGGCGAAGCGGTGGTGATCATGGACGCCGACCTGCAACACCCGCCGGAGACGATCCTCGTCTTCCTGCAGAAGTGGCGCGAGGGCTTCCTCAACGTCTACGGGCAGCGCTCGGATCGTGCGGGCGAAAGCCGTCTGAAGCGCAATTTCGCCAAGCTGTTCTACCGGCTGTTCGCCAGCTTCGGCGAAACCGAGCTGCCCGAGGGCGCCGGCGATTTCCGCCTGCTCGACCGCAAGGTCGTCGATGCGCTGCGCGCCCTGCCGGAGCGCGCGCGCTTCTCCAAAGGCCTCTACGCCTGGGTCGGATTCCCCTCGACGGGCGTGACCTTCGACGTCGCCGAACGCGAGCACGGCCAATCGAAATTCAAGTACCGCAAGCTGTTCAGCTTCGCCTTCGACGGGCTGTCCTC
This sequence comes from Allobosea sp., assembly GCA_036525085.1. Lineage (GTDB taxonomy): Bacteria > Pseudomonadota > Alphaproteobacteria > Rhizobiales > Beijerinckiaceae > Allobosea. Next base: position 6,136 of record DATDBB010000439.1, on the reverse strand, counting down.
CTTCTCGACCGTGCCGCTGAAGATCGCGACCTGGACGGGGGCGGTGATCGCGTTGATCTCGACGGTCACGGCGCTCTATTTCGTCATCAGGACGCTGGTCTTCGGCACCGACCTGCCGGGTTTCCCGTCGCTGATCGTCTCGATCATGTTCTTCTCGGGCATCCAACTCGTCTCGCTGGGAATGATCGGGGAGTATGTCGGGCGCATCTTCGCCGAGGTGAAGCGTCGGCCGCTCTACCTGATCGGCGAGCGCGTCGGCTTCGACGCCCGCACTGTCGATCATCCGCGCGGCGACGCGCTGCCGCCGCTGATCCGTTGACGGGTCCCGCCGCCTGCGTCATTGCGAGCGTAGCGAAGCAATCCAGGGGGACCGGGCAAGGCGTTCGACCCCGTCCCCCTGGATTGCTTCGTCGCTTCGCTCCTCGCAATGACGGCGTGGTTCCCCGCGAACCCGGCAGGTCCTGATGCTCAAGAACATCCTGTCGGTCGGCGGCTTCACCTTGCTCTCCCGCGTCGCGGGATTCGCGCGCGACGTCGTGCTCGCCGCGGTGCTCGGCGCGGGCGCGATGATGGACGCGTTCTCGGTGGCGCTGCGCCTGCCCAACCATTTCCGGGCGATATTCGGCGAGGGCGCCTTCAACCAGGCCTATGTGCCGGCCTATTCGCGGATCAGCGAGCAGGATGGTCCGGCCGTCGCCTCGCTGTTCGCGAACCGGCTGTTCACGCTGCTGCTCGTGGTGCAGCTCGTGCTGCTGGCCCTGGCGCTGCCGTTCATGCCGGTGATGGTGACGCTGCTGGCCCCCGGGCTGACCAATGATCCGGCGCGGTTCGAGCTTGCGGTGGCGCTGACGCGGATCACCTTTCCCTATCTGCTGTTCGTGACGATGGTCACCTTCCTCGGCGCGACACTGAGCGCGGTCGACCGTTTCGCGGCCTTCGCGGCAGCGCCGATCCTGCTCAGCGTCAGCATCGTCGCAGCGCTGGCCGTCGCGTTCCTGTTCCCGAGCGCGGCCCATGCCGCGGCCTGGGGCGTGGCGGTCGCCGGCATCCTGGAATGGCTGCTGCTCTACGTCGCCGCACGCCGGGCCGGCGTCGCGAGCCGCCTCGTCAGGCCGCGTCTCGACGCCCATATCCGCAGCTTTCTGCGCAAGTTCGGTCCCGCGGTGATCGGCTCGGCCGGGGTCCAGATCGCGCTTTTCGCCGACACGATCATCGCCTCGCTGCTGCCGCGCGGCGCCTATGCCTCGCTCTATTATGCCGAGCGTCTCTATCAGCTGCCGCTCGGGCTGATCGCGATCGCAGTGGGCACCGTCGCCCTCTCGGCGATGAGCCGGCACATCGCCCGCGGCGACGAGGCCGGCGCCAATCGGGCGCAGAACCAGGCCGTCGCGATCGCACTCTTCGCCAGCGCCCCCTTCGTGGCCGCCTTCGTCGCGGTGCCGGAACTCGTCGTCGCCGCCCTGTTCCAGCGCGGCGCCTTCGACGCGCAGGCGAGCCAGGCGGCCGGCATGGTGCTGCTCGCCTATTCGCTGGGGTTGCCGGCGATGGTGCTGGTGCGGACGCAAGTCTCGGCCTTCCAGGCGCGCGGCGACACGACGACGCCGATGATCGTCTCGCTCGCCTCGATCGCCGCCAATCTCGCGCTGAAGCTCGTGCTCTGGCGCGACTGGGGTGCGCAGGGGCTGGCGCTGGCGACCGCTGCGGGTGCCTGGATCAATGTCGGGACGCTGTTCATCCTGGCTCTGCAGCGCGGCCTGATCGCGCCGCATCCGCGCCTGCCGCAATTCGTCGCGGTGATCGCCGCCGCCGCGGCGCTCTCGGGCTGGCTCGCCTGGTGGCTGGCGCCGCGCGCGCTGGCGGCCATGGCCGGCCTGCCCTTCGAGCCGCGCCTCTTCGCGCTGGCTGTGGTGGCTGCCGGCGCCGCGGTGGCCTATGCCACGGTCGCGGGGCTCGGCCTGAAGGTCGCGCGACTGCTGAGACTGCTGCGCTGAAGCCTCAGCCCAGCAGCCCCCTCGCCTTCTCGCCAAGCAGCGTCGCGGCTTCATCGACCATGCGCGTGACAATCTCGCCGGCGGACGGGACATCAGCGACCAGCCCGGCCGCCTCGCCAAAGATCACGGCGGCATTCTGCGCATCACCGGCCGCGAAGGCGGCGCGATAGGCCGGCGCTTCCTGTTCGATCACGGCCTTCAGCTCGTCGTCGCGGCCGGCCCAGCGCCGGGTGAAACCATTGTCGGCGACGCGGATGTCGAAGGGTTTCGGCCAGTCGAGCCGGCGGGCTATGTCGGGCAGCGAGGTGCGAACCGTGCCGTCGCCGGTGGCGGCGATGGCCGCCGCATGGTGGCCGGCATGCACGAGGGCTTCCCGGCTCGCCCAGAAGCGGGTCCCGACCAGCACGCCGTCGGCGCCGAGCATCAGCGAGGCTGCCAGCCCGCGCCCATCGGCGATGCCGCCGGCAGCGAGGAGCAGTGTCTCAGGGCTCTGGCGGGCCAGCAGATCGGCGACCTCGGGCACGAAGGGCAAGGTCGCGCGACGGTGGCCGTGCCCTCCCGCCTCGCCGCCCTGGGCCACGATGATCGCCGCGCCGGCGTCCAGTGCATGCCGGACATGGTCGAGCGACTGGCACTGGCAGATCAGAGGCACCTCGGCCGCCGCGATCTCGGCCGCGAAAGGCTGCGGGTCGCCGAAGGAGAGCATCAGCGCGGCGGGGCGATGTGCCAGCGCTGCCCCGAGCAGGTGCCGCTGCTTCGCAAGCGACCAGGTGATGAAGCCGCAACCGACGCGGGTATTGCCAGTCTGGCCGAACTCATGCTCGAGCCAGGGGCCGTCACCATAACCGCCGCCGATCAGGCCTAAGCCCCCGCCCCGCGTGACGGCAGCCGCCAGCGCGCCACCGGCCGCCAGCGCCATCGGCGCCGACAGGACCGGGTGCTCGATGGAAAGCCGCTGCGTCAGCTTGGTGACGAGCCGGGCCATGGCTCAGGCGTCCTTGCTGTTCGCGAAGTCCATGTAGAGTTCGCGCGCCTTGCGATAGAGCGGGCCGGGCTGGAGCTGGCGGTCGTCGATGCGGCCGACCGGCACGACCTTCGAGTAGTTGCCGGAAGAGAAGATCTCGTCGGCCTGCTCGAAATCGCCATAGCGCAGGCTGGTCTCCTCGACCGTGACGCCGGCGCCGCGCAGCAGTCCGATGACGCGCTGCCGGGTGATGCCGTTCAGGAAGGTGCCATTGGGAACCGGCGTCTTCACCACGCCGTCCTTGGCGAGGAAGATGTTGGAGGTCGCGGTCTCCGCGACATTGCCGAGCATGTCGAGCACCAGCGCGTTGTCGAAGCCGGCCGCCTTGGCGGCGCGCAGGGTCCGGGCATTGTTGGGGTAGAGGCAGCCGGCCTTGGCGTCGGTCGGGGCCGTCTCGATCGTGGGACGGCGGAAGGTCCCCTGCGTCACCGACATGCCGGTGCCCGGCGCACCCATCGGCGCCTCGAACAGGCACAGGCAGAAGCGCGTCGAATCCTCGTCGGGGATGATGGTCGAGACGCCGTCGGCCTCGGCCCAGTACATCGGCTTGACGTAGAGGGCGACGTCGCCGCTGAACTTCTTGAAGCCTTCGCGCGCCTTGGCGATGATCGCCTCGGCGGTTTCGGTCGGCTTCAGCCCCAGCGCGACAGCGGAGCGGTTCACACGGGCGGCATGCGCCGCAAGATCGGGCGCGACGCCGTCGAAATAGCGTGCGCCGTCGAAGACGGTGGAGCCCTGCCAGCTGGCATGGCTGCGCGGACCGATGATCGGCGGGTTGCCCTCGTGCCACTCTCCCTCGAACCAGGTCCAAGTCTGCGAATACCAGGCCATTCCGTACTCCCGATCTGCCGGTGTTTTGATGGGCGCCACCGTCTGCCGCGCGTCGACCGGCGTCAACATGCAGCCCTGCACAACCCGATGACGGGATGTGATGGAAACGATCGCGAGGTGTGATGGGTCAGTGATGGATCCGGTGATGGATCAGAAGCCGAGCGCGCGCAGGCCCGCGATCACGCTCATGCCGACGACCAGCGCGAGCAGCTCGCTGCGGCGCAGCACCATGCTGCCGATCGCCGCGAGAAGCGCGATCGCAGCCGCGAGCCCGAGCCGCTCGATCAGCGGCAGCACGGTCGCGACGATGATCGAGCCCGGCAACGCGGCGAGCCCGCGCCTGACATGCGGCGTCAGCGGGATGAAGCCCATCAGGACGACGCCGGAGATGCGGCAGAGATAGGTCGCCAGCGCCATGGCGAGGATGGCGAGGATCGGGCCCCAGCTTCCGGGATCAGGCAGCGTCATCGCGGAACGCTCCCACGAAGGCGCCCGCGAGCGAGCCAGCGATGATGAAGGCATAGCCATCGACGAGCTTGGCCGTGACCAGCGCGACGAGGCCGGCGACGACCCAGGGCACGGTGGCCCGCCTGCCGCGCCAGAGCGGCACGATCATCGCCGCAAAGAAGATCGGCATGACGAGATCGATGCCGTATTTGCGCGGATCGGAGACGAGCGCGCCGAGCAGATGGCCGAGCCCGCTGAAGGCGATCCAGACGATCCAGAGAGCGAGCCCCGCACCGACCAGCAGGCCGAGATCGCGGCCGCCTTCGGCGCGATAGCGCGTGCCGATCAACCAGTTGGCATCGGTGAAGAAGAACAGGTGCCAGGCGTTCAGCGCCTTCGAATAGGACGCGAACCAGGGTTGCAGCGAGGCGCCCTGCAGGATCATCCGGGCATTGACGGTGGCGGTCACGACGGCGAGGCCAGCGATCGCTCCCCAACTCCATTCCGGCCGCCACAGTTCCAGCGCCACCAGCTGGGAAACGCCGCCATAGACGAGACCGCTCATCAGCAACGTCTCGAGCAGGCTCAGCCCCTTGGCCGAGGCAGCCGCGCCGAAGGCGACCGCGAAGACGATGATGCCGGGTATGAGCACCCCGACCTTGCGGATCCCGAGCAGCGCGCCCGCAGCAGTGACCGGAGCCGCAGCATTCTCCATCGCCTCGGCCCTCCCTTGCGGCCGCATTCTTCGCGTTTGGCGCGCTTCGCCCGCCTCCGTGCCGACGTGAAAGGCGCTCCCCTTTCCAAGGCCGAAGCCGGCGCGCGGTCAACGGCCAGGCGCGGGCAGGCCGCATGCCCCTGACACAGGACGGAGACGAGGGATGGCGGGAATGGTTCCGGCAATGAGGCGACTGCTCTAACCTGCGTGCGATGATCTGGCTGACCTCCCCCGAGATGACCGCCGCCACGCTGCCCGCCGTCTGGTTGGTCGCGACCGGAGAACGCCCCGGCAATCTGACCGAGCGATCCCGGTTGCGGCGGGACGTGGCCCAGCGGATCATCGCGCGGCAGTTCGGCCTGCCCGCTTCGCTGGTGACGATCGGGCATGATGCGCAAGGGCGTCCCTTGCTCGAAAGGCCGGAGCACAGCAAGCTGCACCTCTCCCTGGCGACACGCGCCGGGGTGGTCGCCGTGGCTCTGGCCAATCATCCTGTCGGCGTCGATGTCGAGCGTGTCGACCCCGCTCAAGAGCTGCCGATTGCGGCGCTCCATCCCGTGGAAGCGGCTGCACTGCGCGGGCTGCCGGACAGCGCGCGTCCGCTTGCCTTCGCACGGCTCTGGAGCGCCAAGGAGGCCTATGTGAAGGCGCTTGGCACCGGCTTCGTCCGCGCTCCGGAGAGCTTTGCCGTCAGGCTCCTCACGCCGGAGCGCTTCGAGGTCTCGGACGCCCTGCGCGGGACCACTGTTCGAGGAAGCAGCCGCACCATCGAAAACGGCGGCCAGGAGATCCTGGCCGCCGCGATGATCGTTCTCGACTGAGCGCGAGAATCAGCCCGGCTGGTCGGCCGCCTTCCTCTTGAGCGCATAGCCGACGGCGCAGACCAGCGCGGCGCCGAGGGCCGAGGTGACGTAGTGCGGCATGTTGGCCGGCGCGATGCCGATGGCGCTGACCTCGGGGGGCACGGGCTTCACCCAGTTCGGCATGTTGACCTCGAGCCAGCGCAGCACGGCGATATCGCCCAGGATCATCTCCGCCGCGATCCAGCCGAGCAGGCCCGCGCCGATCCAGATCAGGATCGGGAAACGCTGGATGATCGTGGTCAGGAACTGCGCGCCCATGATGATC
>DATDBB010000438.1:0-8409 GCA_036525085.1 Allobosea sp. | reverse complement strand
CCGCGAAAATGCTGCGCAGCATTGTGCGCAGCATAAATGCGTAGGAAGCCCTCCGGCCGCGCCCGCGCGAGCGAAGGTACGACGCCGATGTCGAGGGGATGGCCGGGCGTCACGAAGACGGCGATATCGCCGCCATTGTTGACATAGGCGCGCTCCAGCCTCGGCGCGCGCGCGAGCATCGCGGCCATGACTGTGTCGGATACAGCGCCCGCGACTGCCGCCATCGGCGTGATGTATTGGGCGCGAAAGGCCCAGCAGGCGCGCGCCATCCGCTGCGCGGTCGCGCCTGTCAGGGCAGGGGGCTGGGCGGCCAGTGGCTGGCGCAGTGTCCTGAGTTCACCGGCAAGCTCGCCGAGCAGTCCGTCGAAGGCCTCTTCCGCTGCGGCATAGGCACGCTCGATGTCGGACGCTCCGCCAAAGGCCGCGATGACGAGATCGCTGGGGCCTTCCTGGAGATGCAGTCGATTGCCCGACAGGCGTGCGATGCGGTGCGTTTTCATCGCTCTCTCGTGAAGCACGCTGTCATTCCGGACAAGCCGGGCAACGGCGCCGCTCCGGAATCCATCATAGAGCGCTGCCGGTGCCCTATGATGGATTCTGGGTCTGCGCTGGGCTTGCTCGGAATGACGGCGAGAGGCGGGTCGCTTCTACCAAGTATCCCGCCTGAGCGGCCAGGGATTCTCAACCGCCCCGCCCTCGATCCGGGCCTGCCCGCCATGGGCGCGCAGGACCTCCTCGACCGGCACGATCTCCTCGGCATGGCCGCCGGAGGCGAGATAGAGTTCGCGCGACAGGGTGAACTCGATCGGTGCGACGATCGCGGGCGTGGGCACATAGCCGAAGGCGTTCTTCGGCATGCGCAGCACGTCGACCATGACGGTGATGCCGCCGCCCGGCCAGACATAGACGGGCGCGCCACCCATCGTGACCCTGGTCGTCCCGGACTGGACCGAGCGCGTCAGCAGCACCGGGTTCTCGGTGACGCCGGCGCGTAAGGAGCCGCCGGCGCCTGCCATGAAGGTCACGGTGCAGAGCGAGGGCTCGCAATTCTCGCCGATCCGCTCGACCACCTGCCGCACCGGCGCCGGCATCTCCGCCTCGACCGGAAGGAGGTTCTCGTCGAGCACGCAGTAGAACGAATCCTCGCCCGTCGTGGATGTCATCAGCAGCCGCATGCCGGGCCAGGCCAGCGCGGGGTCGATCTTCTGGATGATCGAGAGCGGCTCGGTGATGTCGGTGCCGCCCCAGCCGAGGCCGGGTTCGGCGACCTGGAAATAGCGGCCGGGCGTCGATTTGCGGCCGCGCACGCGGATACCGGCGGGGCGCATGTCGAGGACGCGGCCGGCCTGGTGCTCGGTCAGAACCCCCGTGATGTGGTCGTCGACGACGATGACCTCGTCGACATGGCCCTGCCACTGCTTGGCGAAGATGCCGATGGTGGCCGAGCCGCAACCGACCCGCATCCGCGTCTCCGGCTTGCCGTCGACAATCGGGGCCTGGCCCGCCTGAACGACGACGCCATGGCCGCCATCGATGGTCAGTTCCACCGCCTCGCCATTGCTGAGCTTCAGCATGGCGTCGCAGGTGGCGTTGCCCTCCTTCTTGGAGCCGCCGGTGAGATGGCGCACGCCGCCGATAGAAAGCATCTGCGAGCCATATTCGGCGGTGGTGACATGGCCGATCTGCTCGCCATTGCTGCGCACGGCAGCGGTCTCCGGGCCGAGATGGCGATCGGTGTCGATCTTCACCTTGACGCCGCAATAGGAGAAGATGCCCTCGGTCACCACCGTGACCGTATCGACGCCCTCATGCTGCGACGAAACGATGAAGGGCGCGGGCTTGTAGTCGGGATAGGTCGTGCCCGAGCCGATTCCGGTGACGAAGACTCTATCCGCCGGCAGGATCGCCCCGTCCCAATCCTCGGCATTCTCCGCGAAGGGCACGACAGGCTGCCCGCCGGTCACAGCCTCTGCGAGCAGCACGACAGGATCGGTCCGCACCAGCAGGCCGTTCTCGTTGGCATAGCGCGAGCAGGCGCCGGCGCGGCCGGGGCGAATTCGGCAGAGCACCGGGCAGGCGTCGCAGCGGACGATGCCGTCATCGCCCTCGGCAACGCCGAACTTGCGCGAGCGCTCGGCGAGCGCGGCGGTTGCGGACGCGTTGTCGGCCGCCGGCAAAGGCTCCTCTCTCCCCCCTTGTGGGGGAGAGATGGAGAGGGGGGGCGTCCCGCCTCGCAAGCGCTCACCAAGCTGGCCGCCCCTCACCTCCAACTCCTCCCCACGAGGGGGAGGAGAGCCGGTCGCGGTTCCGGCCATTTCCTTCTCGCGCAGCAATTCCCAGAGCCGGTGCGGCAGCACGGGAACCTGGCGCGGCGTCACACCAGTCGCGTGCCGGATTGCGCCGAGGATCGCAGGCGCAGTCGGCACCAGCGCCGGCTCGCCGATGCCCTTGGCGCCGGACGGTCCGAGCGGTTCGGGATCCTCGACCAGGATGATGTCGATCGGCGGCACGTCGCCTGCCGTCGGGATCAGATAGTCATGCAGGTTCTCGGTGCGGCCGGGCAGATATTCCTCCAGCAGCGCCAGCCCGATGCCCTGCGCGATGCCACCATGGATCTGGCCCTCGACCAGCATCGGATTGATCGCACGGCCGACATCATGCGCGGCGACGATGCGGTTGAGCTTGATCGTGCCGAGGTCGAGATCGACGTCGAGCGAGGCGATCTGCGCCGCGAAGCCATAGGTCGCATAGGGCACGCCCTGACCTTTTTTGTCGAGCGGAACGGTCGGCGGATCGAAGCTGCCGATACCTTCGAGCACGGTGCCGTCGGCCTTGGCGGGCAGGGCGGTAAGGTCAATCGTCGCCGCGACGCCGTTCTCCTCGACCCGCACGGTCGCGCCATCGAGCGACAGCCTCGCCGACGGCCCAGCATTGGTCAGCCTCAGGATTTCGGCTCGCAGCGCAGCGGCAGCCGCCTCCGCCGCCCGGCCGGAGACGAAGGTCTGGCGCGAGGCCGAGGTTTTGCCGGCATCGTAGGTGCGGAAGGTATCGCCGATCACCAGCTCGAAACGTTCGACCGGCAATCCCAACGCATCCGCCGCGATCTGGGTCAGCACCGTGGTCGAGCCCTGGCCGATATCGACGGCGCCGTTCCAGAAGGTCAGGCGACCATCCTGCGACAGCGTCACCCGCATGGTCGAGGGGTTGGACATGCCGGTATTGCCGATGCCGTACCACATGCAACCGATTCCGACGCCGCGCCGCGTCCGGCCTTCGCCAGCATTGAATCTGGCGGCATCGGCGAGCAGGCGCTGCCAATGCGGCTTCAGGGCCTCCAGGCATTCGGCGAGCCCGGCGCTGGCTTCGAGCAGTTGCCCGCATGGCGTCGTATCGCCGGCGCGGATCGCGTTGATCAGGCGGAATTCGAGCCGGTCGATTCCGGCGGCCGCAGCGAGATCGTCGAACAGGCTTTCCTGCGCGATCGCGGCCTGCGGCACGCCGAAGCCGCGAAAGGCTCCCGATGGCGGGCCGTTGGTGTAGACGGCGCGCGACAGGTTGCGGACATGGGGCACATTGTAGGGCCCGGTCGCATGCACCGGCACGCGCCCGGCGACCGTCGGCCCCCAGGAGGAATAGGCGCCGGTGTCGAAATCACCATCCATGGCGTAGGCGACGAGCCTGCCATCCGCATCGCAGGCCGCCTTCGCCTGGATCGAGGAGGGATGGCGCTTGGTCGAGGAGATCATCGACTCGATGCGCCCGAAGACGCAGCGCACCGGCCGGTCGAGCACCCAGGCCGCGACCGCCAGCATCGGCTGCAGCGAGACGTCGAGCTTGCCGCCGAAACCACCGCCGCAAGCCGATGGCAGAATACGGACGCTCTCCAGCGGCAGACCGATGACCCGCGCGACCTCGTCGCGGTCCATATAGGGCGCCTGCGTGCAGGCGAAGACCTCGAGCGTATCGCCGACGCGCTTTGCATAGCCGGCTTCGGGTTCGATATAGGCATGCTCGACGAAGCCGGTCTCGAAGGCGCCCGTCGCGACATGTGCGGCTTCCGCGAAGCCGGCCTCGACATCGCCGCGCTCGACGCAGCCGCGCGTCAGCACATTGTCCGGCACGAAGTCATGCAGGGTGAAAGCCGTCGCGGCGAGCGCAGCCTTGCTGCCGATCATCGGCGGCAGGGGCTCCCAGGAGATCGGGAACTCGTCCATGCGAACGGCTTCGACGGCGTCCTTCTCGCCGACGAGGGCCAGCACGCATTCGCCGCGATAGCGCGTTTCGCCGCTCGAGAAGACCGGCTGGTCCTTGAGATGCGGATAGATGCCGAAGGAATTCTCGCCCGGCACGTCCTTCGCCGTGAAGATGCGCACCAGCCCCGGCCGGGCCGCGACGAAGGCGTCGAGATCGCCCAGCGTGAAGCGTGCGCGCGGATGGGGTGAGCGCAGCGCGCGCAGCCAAAGTGCGTCGTCGGGGGCGGCATCGCTGCCGTAGATCTCCGTGCCGGCGACCTTCGGCTCGCCGTCGAGACGGGCGATGCGGGCGCCGATGGAGCCGCGTTCCCCCACCAGGGGGGAGAGAGCCGGTTGAGGCTCCCGCGCATTGCCATCGACAAATCGATGCGCATCGCGCACCGCCTCGACGATCTTGAGATAGCCGGTGCAGCGGCAGAGCACGCCGCCAAGCGCATCCAGCGTCTCGCGCTCGTCCGGCTGTGGATTGCGCTGCAGCAGGTCATAAGCAGCCATCAGCATTCCCGGCGTGCAGATCCCGCACTGCGCCGCGCCATGCGCGTGAAAGGCCTTCTGCAGCGCCATGCCGAGTCCATCCTCGGCTAGCCCTTCGACCGTCACGACCTCGCATCCCTCGACCTGACCGATCGGGACGAGGCAGGCGCAGGCCTGCGCCTTGTCGATCAGCACGGTGCAGGCGCCGCAATCGCCGGCATCGCAGCCGACCTTGGTGCCGGTCGCGCCGAGCTCGCTTCGCAGGGCCTCGCTCAGTCGCGTATCGGCGGCACTACGAAGAACGACCGCACAGCCGTTCAGGCTGAAGCCGATGGCGTCGCCGGCCGGGGCCGGGGCGAGGGCGGAGCGGTCATGAATATTCACGCTGCAACCTCCAGCGGCGAAGATAGTACGCCCGCCAGCGCCCGGCGCACCAGCACGAGCGCGGCATCCTTTCGGTAGGCGGCGCTGGCGCGGACATCGTCGATCGGAGAGAGCGTGGCGAGGTCGATGGCGGACACGGCTTCGGCCAGCGTCGGCGCCGCCTCTTGGCCGACGAGCCGTCCTTCCAGACCGCTCAAGCGCTGCGGCGCGGCCGAGCAGGCGCCGACCGCGATGCGGGCCGACGCAATCCGGCCGGCGTCGTCCTTTGCGATCACGGCCGCGACCGAGGCGATCGAGATCACCAGATAGGTCCGGGCGCCGAGTTTGAGGAAGGCCGAGCGTGCCAGCGATGGCTGCGGTGGCAGATGGATCGCCACCAGGATCTCGTCGGCGGCCAAGGCGGTCCGGCGATTGCCCAGCACGAATTCGGACAGCGGCAGACGCCGGTGACCGCTTAGGCTGGCCAGTTCGACCTCGGCCCCCAGCGCCAGCAAGGGCGGCACGCCATCCGCCGCGGGCGAGGCGTTGCAGAGATTGCCGCCGATGGTGCCACGGTTCTGGATCTGCACGCCGCCGACCTGCCGGCTCGCCTGCTTCAGCGCCTCAAATGCGGGGGGTAGCCTCGCCTCGGCGATGGCGCTCCAGGTCGTGGCCGCGCCGATGCGGGTTCCGTCGTAGCCGTCGGTGATACCGCCGAGTTCCGGCACGGCGGTGAGATCGAGGATGTCGCGGCTGAAGGGCTCGAACCAGGCCGTGCGATGCGTCCGCACCGGATAGACGTCCGTGCCGCCGGCCAGAAGCGTCAGGGGCGAGGAGCCGGCGGTCTCCGCCCGCAGCGCGAGCGCCTCCTCCAGCGTCCGGGGTCGAAGGTAGCGCGTCATGGCCCGCTCCTGGGACGGCTCAAGAACTTCGCTGATTATTGTTAGTATACAAACAAGGTGGCGCAAGCGGATTTTGCAGGCAGCCTCTGCTCAATCGAGACGCGCGAGCAGGCCGAGCAGGCGCTCCGCCTCCTCGCGCGAGAGCGGCGACAGCGTCGCGGCCGTGATCGCCCGCGCCTTCTCGATCAGCCCCGGCATCGCCTCCTGCCCCTGCGGCGTCAGGCGGACGCGCACGCGGCGCTGATCGTCCGGGTCCGGCCGGCGCTCGACCAGGCCGCGCTCGGCCAGCCGCGCGATGACGCCCTTGATGGTGGCTGGGTCCATGGCGGTCATACGGCCGAGCTGGTTCTGCGAAATTTCCTCGCCGCCGGCCAATTTCGCCATCGCAGCGAACTGCGTCGGCGTCGGGCCGTCATCGCCCATGATGCGCTGGAAGATCGCGATATGGCGCTGCTGGGCCCGGCGCATCAGGAAACCGACCTGCTCGTCGAGCACGTAATCGGGTGCTGTGGCGGCAGCCTTGCGCTGCCGCGGTGCAGCATCGGTTACGGGCTCGCCCACCGCCTCGGCGTTGCTGCTCTGCCTGCCCGTCATCGTCCGCATCCACCTCCTCGGCACTCGTCGCAGGCGGCGCCGGGAAGGGCTAAGCTCTGCCTCTTGCCAGCCGCCACGGCGCTGTCCATGATTGTTATTACACATGCAATCGCCGCTTGTCCCATGGTGCGGGAGCGGCAGCCATTCCGATACGGAGAACCAGATGGCTCACGAGGTCGCGGTCGGTGCCGCCAAGGGCAAGCTGGTGGTCCGCAATATCGGGCTCCTGCTTTCGGGCGATCTCGCGAAGCCGATCCTCGACGCCGATGCGATCATCGCTGTCGATGGACGCATCACCGCAGTCGGCAAGGCCGCCGATCTCGATCTCTCCGGCGCCGACACGACGATCGACGCCAAGGGTTCGCCGCTTTCGCCCGGCCTGATCGATTCCCATTGCCACCCGGTCTTCGGCGACTGGACGCCGCGCCAGAACCAGCTCGGCTGGATCGAGATGGGCGTGAATGGCGGCGTCACCACGCTGGTCTCGGCCGGCGAGGTCCATCTGCCGGGCCGGCCGAAGGATGCAGTCGGCGTCAAGGCGCTCGCCGTCACGGCGCAGCGCTGCTTCCAGAACTTCCGCCCCGCCGGCGCCAAGGTGCTGGCCGGCGCGCCCGTTGCCGAACTCGATTTCGGCCGCGAGGTCTTCGAGGAGCTGAAGGCGCTCGGCATCCGCCATATCGGCGAGATCGGGCTCGGCACCGTGGCCAAGGGGCCGGATGCGAAGCGCGTCGCCGACTGGTGCCGCGAGATCGGGCTGGAGACCATCATGCATACCGGCGGCCCCTCGATCGCCGGCTCGCATTTCGTCAACAAGGACGACGTGCTGGAGGCCCAGCCCGACGTCGTCAGCCATATCAATGGTGGGCCGACCTCGATCGCCCATGCCGATATCCGCATCCTCTGCGAACAGGCGAAGGGCGCGCTGGAAGTCGTCCATAACGGCAATGAGAAATCGGCGCTGGTCGCGCTCGAGGCCGCGCGCGCTGTGGGTCGCCTTGCCGATGTGCTGATCGGCACCGACGCGCCGGCGGGCTCCGGCGTCCAGCCCAACGGCGTGTTGCGGATGATCACGCTGCTGGCGAGCCTCGGGAACCTGCCGGCCGAACAGGCCTTCTGCCTCGCCACCGGCAATGTCGCCCGCAGGCGCTCGCTCGACGCCGGCCTGATCGCCGAGGGCTACCCGGCCGACTTCGTCTTCCTCGACAAGCCGCAGCATTCCTCCGGCAGGGACCTGCTGGAGGCGGTCTCGCTCGGCGACATTCCCGGCATCAGCATGGTGGTCATCGACGGGCTGGTCCGGACGGGGCGCTCGCGTTCGACGCCGCCGTCCCACACCGCCGCCGTCGTGCTGTAAGGAGGCGACCCCGATGACCGATCTGATCGAGATCCGCCGCATCCAGACCACGGTCGAGGAGATCTTCCACGAGTTCGGCCCCTTGCCCGGCCGCACCGAGCGCATCGCCTCCGTCTGCGCCGTGCTGACCAACCCCTATGCGGGCCGCTACGAGCCCGACATCCTGCCGATGATGGAGGCGCTGAAGGGCGCTGGCCTCGAAATGGCGACGCGCTGCCTGAAGGCGCTGGGCGGCGATCCCGCAACCGTCGAGGGCTATGGCAAGGGCGCGGTCGTCGGCTCGGCCGGCGAACTGGAGCATGGCGCGCTCTGGCATGTGCCCGGCGGATACGCGATGCGCGAGATCCTCGGCAACGCCAAGGCGATCGTGCCCTCGACCAAGAAGGTCGCAGGGCCCGGCGCCCGCATCGACATCCCCGTGACCCATATCAATGCCTGTTATGTGCGCAGCCATTTCGGCGCGGTCGAG
>DATDBB010000437.1:0-18981 GCA_036525085.1 Allobosea sp. | reverse complement strand
GCGGCCTGCCGCGAGCAGGATGTCGGCTCGACCCAGATCAACCAGGCGATCCAGCAGCTCGACAAGGTCACCCAGCAGAATGCGGCGGCTTCCGAGCAGGTCTCCGCCACCTCCGAGGAACTCGCCGCCCAGGCCGAGCAGTTGCAGACGACCATCGCCTTCTTCCGCCTCGACGATCGTGCCGGCCATCAGCCGGCGGCCCAGCCGATCGTCGTCGACAAGGCGGTCAAGCAGCTCCGCGGCAAGGCGGCCAGCATGGCCTCGGCGATCCAGCCGAAGAGGGCGCCGGCCCGCCCCGCCAAGAAGGTCGCCAATGGCGGCTTCGCCTTCGACATGGATGGCTGCGAGGACCAGGACGACGCCGCCTTCCACCGCAACTGACCGGCTCGGCCCGGCCTCGCGACCAGCGGGGCCGGGTCACTACGGTCGAGGCTTCGGCCCGCCCCTTTCACCGCGAGGTCACCATGGCTGATACCGCCCAATACCTGACGCTCGGCATCGACCAGGAGCTGTTCGGCATCGATATCCGCAATGTTCGGGAGATCCTCGACATGCGGCCGATCTCGAAGCTGCCGCATGCGCCGAACTTCCTGCTCGGCATGATCGACGTCCGCGGCGCCGGCTACCCGATCGTCGATCTGCGCACCAAGCTCGGTCTGCCGCGCGCGGAACCCACCGACGCCACCCGGATCATCATCCTCGACGTACCCGTCAAGGGGCGCACGCTCGGCGTCGGCTTCGTCGCGGACCGCGTCTTCGAGGTGACCGGCCTCGACGACGACCACACCGAAGCTGCCCCCGATGTCGGCGGCCGCTGGCAGTCGAACTACATCGCCGGCATCGGCCGCAAGGGCGAGGCCTTCATCGTGGTGTTCGACCTCGAACGCCTCATGGAGTCCGACGATCTGCCGGCGCTGGCCGCTGTCGCTCCGGAAAAGGCCGCCTGACCCCATGAAGCCGTCTGCGCCCGTGACCCTCGACCATCTCACCGACAAGCATTTCAATGCGATCGCCAACGTCATCGAGTCGCGCGTCGGCATCAAGCTGCCACAGACCAAGCGGACCATGGTCGAAGGCCGCCTGCGCAAGCGCGTGCGGGTGCTCGGCCTGTCGGGCCTTCACGCCTACGGGGCGCATCTCTTCGATCGCGGCGGGCTCGACAACGAACTCATCCACCTGATCGACTGCGTCACCACCAACAAGACCGACTTCTTCCGCGAGCCGAGCCATTTCGAGTTCCTGCGCGACATCGCCGTGCCGCAGCTGACGCAGCGCCATGGCGGGCGTCCGCCGAACCTCAAGGTCTGGAGCGCTGCCGCCTCGACCGGGGCTGAGGCCTACACCGCCGCGATGGTGTTGCAGGACCAGGTCACCGCCGGCAAGGTCGCGCGCTTCTCGATCCTGGGCACGGATATCTCGACCGAGGTGCTGAAGGAGGCTCGTTCGGCGATCTACCCGCGCGCCTTCGTGGCGCCGGTCCCGTCGCCGATGCAGCAGCGCTACCTGATGCGCTCGAAGGATCCGCGCGACGACGTCGTCAGGGTCACGCCCGAGCTGCGCCGCCAGGTCCATTTCGAGCGGCTGAACCTGATGGACGAGAGCTACCCCTTCGATCGCGATGTCGACGTGATCTTCTGCCGCAATGTGCTGATCTATTTCGACCGGCCGACGCAGCAGGCGGTGCTGTCGCGTCTCGCCTCGCACTTGCGCCCGGGCGGCTATCTGATGCTCGGCCATTCGGAATCGATGGCCGGGAGCGGCATCGATGAATTGCGCTCCGTCGTGCCCACCGTCTACCAGGCCGGCACGCGCGTAAGCGGGAGGTCGGCAGCATGAGCCGCAAGCCCATCCGAGTCCTCATCGTCGACGACTCCGCCTCGGTGCGTCAGGTCCTCAGCTCGATCCTGACGGAGGATCCCGGCATCGAGGTCATGGGCACGGCGGCGGACGCCTTCGCCGCCGCGCGACGCCTGCAGAACGAGTTGCCCGATGTCATGATCCTCGACATCGAGATGCCGGGCATGGACGGCCTGACCTTCCTGCGCAAGATCATGGCGCAGCGCCCCATACCCGTCATTATCTGCTCGACCTTGACCGAGGCTGGATCGCGGGCCCTGTTCGATGCGCTGGAGGCCGGCGCCGTCGATGTCCTGCCCAAGCCGCGGATCGATACGCGCCTCGCGCTGATGGAGACCGCCGACCGGCTGCGCCATGCCGTCCGCGCCGCCTCGCAGGCGAAGCTGCGGCCGCGCGAGCCGCGCATGCAGGTCGAGAAGAAGCTGACGGCGGACGCGATCTTGCCGCCGCCGGTGCTCGGCCGTGTCCGCCATGCGACGGACCGGATCGTCTGCATCGGCATCTCGACCGGCGGCACCGAGACCCTGCGCGAGGTCCTTGAGCAATTGCCGGCTAACTGCCCCGGCATCGCCATCGTCCAGCACATGCCGGAGAAGTTCACGCTGGCCTTCGCCCGGCGGCTCAACGGCATCTGCGCCATGGAGATCAAGGAGGCCGAGGATGGCGACGAGGTCTCCACGGGCCGCGTCCTGATCGCGCCCGGCAACCGCCATATGCTGCTGCAGCGCGCCGGCCAGCAATATCGCATCGCGATCAAGGACGGGCCGCATGTCTCGCGTCACCGTCCTTCCGTCGACGTGCTGTTCCGCTCGGCGGCGCAATATGCCGGTGCCAACGCGCTCGGCATCATCATGACCGGCATGGGCGACGACGGCGCCCGCGGCCTGCTGGAGATGCGCAAGGCGGGCGCCCGCACGCTCGCGCAGGACGCCGAGAGCTGCGTCGTCTTCGGCATGCCGAAGGAGGCGATCGATCTCGGCGCCGCCGAACGGATCGTCAAGCTATCGCGTGTACCGCAGGAGATCATGGCGTGGCCGCAGGCTGCGTCAGGGGCAGGGACAGGGGCAGGGGGCGAGAATGCGCGCGGCGTCTGAGATCGGTGGCGGTGGGGGCGGAATGGCGATGGAGGGCAACGATCCGGCCTTGGCGAGGCTGATCCAGGCGCTCGAAGGCAGCGGCCGGGAGATCGACGTCACCTTCGCCAGGGCCGGCAGCCAGCTCGGCGAGGGCCTGAGCCTCTTCGAGGGCCTGAAGGCGAAGCTTTCGACGCTTTCGGCCGAGCTCTCGGGCGAGGAGATCGCCCAGGCCGGCCGCACCCTCTCCGGCCTCGCCGGCGAACTGCGCGCCATCAATGACGGCCTGCATGACGAGACCGGCGTGCTGCAGGAACTGGCCACGTCGAGCAAGGATGCCTCGCAGGCGCTGGACCGTCTGCTCGAGCATATGCGGCTGATCACCATCCTCGCCCGCAGCGCCCGCATCGAGGCTGTCTCGGTCCATGCGGCCGGCCGCGATTTCGGCGACTTCACCAGCGAGATCGTCGCCCTCACCACGCAGGCCCAGCGCACGATCCAGAACTGCGCCCGCGACCACGACCATCTCAGCGCCTTGCTCGGCACGGCGCTGGCGGCCCAGCGTGATTTCGAGGGGCGCTATGGCCATGCGCTGTCGGCGCTCGCCGGCAGCCTCGAGCAGACCCTGGCCGAGGTCGCGCAGCGCCAGCAGCGCAGCATCTCACTGACCAGCGATGCGGCGCTGCATTCCGGCAAGATCGCCATGGCGGCCGGCGGCGCGATCATCGCGCTGCAATCGGGCGACAGCATCCGCCAGCGCCTGGAACATGCGATCAAGGCCTTGCGCCTGCTGGGCAGCGTCCTCGCCGGGCAGGGACCGGCGGCGCAGTTCGATGCAGAGGAGCGCGGCGCCGCGGCGCTGGTGCTGCGCCGGCTGCAGGCGGCCCAGCTCGACGCGAGCGCGCAGACGCTGTCAGAGGATGCGGAGGCGATCGAATCCGCGCTGGCCATGCTTGCTGGCGACACGGCGGGCCTGCTCGATCTGGTGCATTCGCTCTATCAGGGGGATGGTGGCAAGTCGGGCTCCTTCCTGGCGGATCTGGAATCCGAGTTGGCTCAGGCGGCCGATCTGCTCGCCAAATGCGACAGAGCCCGTTCCGGCGTGGACCGCGTCACCGACGCGCTCGCGGGCGTCCTCGAAACCTGCCAGGAAACCGTCGCGGCTCTTGCCGACACCGTCTCCAGCATCGTGCTGATCGGCATGAATGCCGGCCTGCGGGCGGCCCGGATCGGCTCCGGCGGGCGCAGCCTCGTGGTCATCGCCCAGGAGCTGAAATTCGCGGCCGATCAGGTCGCGAGCGATGCCGCCGCGCTGACCCCGACCTTCGCCCAGATGCAGCAGACCTCGCGCGGGCTGAAGAGCGGCGGGCGCCTCGATGCGGCGCATTTCGCCGCGCTCGACGATGCGATGCGCGACTCGCTCGCCGCCATGCGCCAGACCGGCGATCGTCTCGGCGTGACACTGGGCCAGCTCAGCCGCGAAGGCGGCGGCTTCGGCGAAGTCGTCGCGCGGGCACGGTTGTCCTTCTCCAATGCCGGCGCGATGAGCGATCTGATCGCATCGGGCGCCGCCGAACTCGCGCGCTCGGTCGCCGGTCGGGAGATGCCGCAGGGCGCCGGCGTGGCCGAGCGCGTGCGCGGGCTGATCGATGCGCATGTCTGGCCCAGCTACACGATGGTCGGCGAGCGCACGATCCATCAGGGCGTGGTCGGGCTCCTCCTGCCGGAGGGAGCCGGCGCCGCTGCGCCGGCCGTCGTCGTCCAGGCCGCCGACGATCTCGACGATATCCTGTTCTGAGTGGAGGAACTCCTGTCGAAAATGCGCGCAATGCGTGCGTTTGTGTTGAGATTCATCGATTGGGGCGTGATTTATAAGCCGTCGAGTGAGATTTCGCTGCTTTGGCGATAGACATAGACCTGTCTTCGCAGTAATCCCGCTACAGTTATCCACGGCAATGTCATTGTCTTCTCTCGATTGGAACGTCCCATGGCAGACAACAACGAAGAGCTTCTCGATCTCACGACCTCGATCGTTTCCGCTTATGTCGCTCGCAACAATGTGCCGCGTTCCGACCTCGCTGATCTGATTGCCAGCGTCCACGCTTCGCTCGCGAAGCTTGGCGGTGAGCCCGAAGCACCGGCTGCGGCGCCGCTGGTTCCGGCGGTGTCGATCCGCAAATCCGTCACGCCGGATGCGATCATCTGTCTCGAGGATGGCAAGGCCTTCAAGTCGCTGAAGCGCCACCTCAGCAGCAAGTACGATCTGACGCCCGAGCAGTATCGCGCCAAATGGGGCCTGCCGGCCGACTACCCGATGGTCGCCCCGGCCTATGCCGAGGCGCGTTCGGCGCTGGCCAAGTCTATGGGTCTCGGCCGCAAGGCCGCCGCGCCGGCTGCCGCCGCCAAGCCCAAGCGCGTCGCGCGCGCCAAGGCCTGAAGAGTAAACTGCGAGAACCATGAAGCGCCCGGCTCCAGCCGGGCGCTTTTGCTTTGCGAAGGGTCGTCAGCGCGACGCGAGCAGGCTCTTCTTCAGCATGCAGTGCACGCCCTTGTGCTGGTTCACCGTCTGGGTGACGCGCAGGTCGGCGGCCATCGAGCACAGGCCATAGGCCTGCTCGCGGGTGATGCCGGTGCGCTCGACGATCAGCACGATCATGTCGCGCAGCGCCTTCTCGGCGCAGCGGTCGAGATCCGGGTCCATGCCGCAGGTGACGACATGGGTCGGCGTCTCCGCCCGCGGATAGGTGAAGCGCAGATCCTTGCGCACGGTCAGCCGGAAGGTGCCTGACAGGGCAGTCTCGATGGCGGTGACATTGACCTCGCCATCGCCCTGCACGCCATGGCCGTCGCCGACCGAGAACAGCGCGCCGGGCACGAAGACCGGCAGATAGAGCGTCGTGCCCGCGACCAGTTCCTTGTTGTCGAGGTTGCCGCCGAAGGCGCGCGGGATGATCGAGGTGCAGCGCCCCCATTCCGGGGGCGGCGCGACGCCCATCACCCCGAAGAACGGCGCCAGCGGCAGCTCCAGCCCCCAGGGCATCGTTCCGACCATGCGCTGCGCATCGAGCGGGATGTTCATCAGGTGGAAATTCGGGAAATCGTCCGGCAGCGTGCCGGCGAGCGGCCGGTTGAGGTTGTAGCCCCAGTCCTGCCTGAGCGAGACCTGCTCGATATCGATCTGCAGCACGTCGCCGGGTTCCGCGCCCTCGACCGCGACGGCGCCCGTCAGGATATGCGGGCCGAAGGGCAGCCCTTTCTGCGCGGCATGGATCGCAAGCAGTTCCGGCGGAACATGGAAGCCTGACGGCGGCAGCACCTCGGCGGTGCCGCTGACGGATTCGATCGTCACCGTCTCGCCGCTGGCGATCGTCAGGGCGGGCGGCACGCGGGCATCGAAATAGCCCCAATGGCAGGTCTCGGGCGAGGCTTTCAGGTGATGGGGCATGAGATGCTCGATGGAGTGATCCGGTCGCGGGCGGGAGGTCAGGATGGGATGCGCGCGCTTGCCCTGTCGAGTGCGAATTTTGCAGGGCCTGACCGCCGCCCGCAGCGGGCTGGCAGGGGGCTGGCAGCGGCGGCGCGCTTCTTGCGGTGAGCGGCTCGTTCCGGCATGTCCGATCCGGTTCGCTCGCAATCCGGTTCGCTCGACGGAGACCAAGCCTTGCGCCAGATCACAGCCGGACACGTCTTCGACGCGCGCAGCAGCCTCTCCGATGTCGCGATCACGCTCGACGACGGGCTCATCGCCGCCATCGCGCCCGCCACGGCCGCGCCGCAGGACGACATCGTCGTCCTGCCCGCCCTCGTCAACGCGCATGACCATGCTCGCTCGATCAGGACGAGTTCGGTCGGTGGCTTCGGCAAGCCGCTCGAACTCTGGCTGCACCGGCTCGCGCTCTTTGCGCCCGTGGACCCCTATCTCGCGACGCTGGCGCCGCTCGGCCGCGCGGCGCTCGGCGGGCAGGGCGCGGTGATGATCCACCATGTCCGGCCGATGGGGCTGACCGACCTGCCGACGGAGGCCGCGGCCATGGCGCGCGCCGCGCGCGATGTCGGCGTCCGCATCGCCTTCGGTGTCGGCATGCGCGACCAGAACCCGCTGGTCTATGGCGATCACGGCCCGGTGCTCGCCGCGCTCGACCCCGTCAGCCGCGCCGAGATCGAGACGCGCTATCTCGCGCCGATGCTGCCGATCGCCGAGCAGATCGCCCGCGTCGATGCGGTGGCGGATGCGATCGCGGGCCCGATGGTCGATGTGCAATACGCCCCCAACGGCCCGCAATGGGGGTCGGATGCGCTCTGGCAGGCGGTCGCCGAGGCCTCGGCCCGGACCGGGCGGCGCGTCACCACCCATCTCTTCGAGACGAAGTACCAGCGCGACTGGGCCGACCGGACCTATCCCGGCGGCCTCGTGAAACGCTGGAAGGAGATCGGCCTGCTCTCGCCGCGGCTGACGCTGGCCCATTGCGTCTGGGCAAGGCCCGACGAGCTCGAGATGATCGCCGAGGCCGGCTGCGTCATCGCCAGCAACACCTCCTCGAACCTCGCGCTGCGCTCGGGACTCGCGCCGGTCGCGGAGATGGTCAGGCGCGGCTGCAAGGTCGCGCTCGGCGTCGACGGCCAGGCCTTCGACGAGGATGACGATGCATTGCGCGAACTGCGCCTGCTCTGGTCGCTGCATTCAGGCTGGGGCTTCGATACCGAACTCAGCCCCCGCGACGTGCTCGCCATGGCGCTGGAGAACGGGCGCATCGCACTTGGCGCGCCGGCCGGCGGGCAGCTCGCGGAAGGGCAGGCGGCCGACCTGCTGATTCTCGACCGTACCGCGCTCGACGAGGATGCGCTGATGCCGGTCGATCCGCTCGACCTGATGTTCGCCCGCGCCAACCGCCGCCACATCCGCGAGCTGATCGTCGCCGGCCGCAGCATCGTCAGCCATGGCCGCGTCCAGGGCGTCGATCTCGACGCCGCCCATGACGAGTTGCGCGGCCTCTACCGCGCCGGCATCCGCGACCGCGCCGGCCTCGCCGCCGCCCTGCCGCCATTGGAGGCGGCGGTGCGGCAGCATTATCTTTCACGCCTGGGCTGCTGCTGAGTTCATTCCGGCGGCTTTCGAGATCGATCGGTGCCGCCCTTTCCCGTCATTGCGAGCGTAGCGAAGCAATCCAGAACCTCGCGCTCGACGGCCCCCTGGATTGCTTCGCTACGCTCGCAATGACGGCAAGTCGGCCTCAAAGGCTGCTGAATTCAGCCAGCAGGGGCGGCGCGGGCCAGGCCGTTGAGGAAGACGTCGATGCATCGCCGCGCATGGGCGAAGCGTTCCTCGCGCGTCAGCAGGTTGTCGCCTGGGTAACGCTTCACCAGCACGGCGAAGATCATATCCATCAGCATCCGCGAGGCCGCCTCGGGCGGGAAGGGCCGTAGCGTGCCACGCTCCTGCTGCCGGGCGAGCCAGTCGGCGAGCAGACGGCGAGCCGGCTCCGCACCCTCGAGCGTGATCGCCTCGCCGATCTCCGGGAAGCGGTCCGCATCGGCGGTGGCGAGCCTGATGAAGGCCAGCCGCTCGCGATTCTCCGCCTCGCCCATGTCGAGATGGAAGATCGCGGCCAGCGCCTCTGCGGGCGCGAGGTCGTCGTCGGGCCGCGGCAGCGCCAGCATCGTTCGGCGGTGATCCGCGACCATGGCGCCGAACAGGTCCGTCTTGGCGGGGAAGAGGCGGTAGAGCGTCTTCTTCGAGACGCCGCAGCGCGCCGCCACCGTATCCATCGTGGTGCCGCCATAGCCGACATCGAGGAACAGCTCGCGAGCGATCGCGATGATGCGCCGGCGCTCCTCTTGGTCGGAGCGTTGTTTCGGCCGCCCACGAACGCGCGGCGTCGCCGCGGCCATGGCATCCCCGTAAGTGTCGATCATCGCCAGTCACCCCTGGAAACATAATGGCGTTTGACAGGGGCAGAAATCAAGGGTTAAGAAACTCGCCAGTTTCCTAATGAGACATCAGATGCCGATCAAGCCAACCGCCAATGTCCAGCGCCTCTTCCTGATGGGGGGCGCCCTGCTCGGCGTGGCTCTGGCCGGCTGCAACAACGAGAAGGCGGCAGCGCCGCCACCGCAGCAGCAGGCGCAGGTCAGCGTGATGGTGCTGCGTCCGCAATCGGTCGCGATCAGCGCCGAACTCCCGGGCCGTGTCGCGGCGAGCCTCGTCGCCGAGGTGCGCCCGCAGGTCGGCGGTCTCGTCAAGTCGCGCCTGTTCCGCGAGGGCAGCGAGGTCAAGGCCGGCGACCTGCTCTACGAGATCGATCCCGCGCCCTATCAGGCGGCGCTCGACAGCGCCGTCGCGTCGCTCGCCAAGGCCGAGGCCGCGGTTCCCAGCGCTCAGGCCAAGGTCGATCGCTATCGCGATCTCATCCGCCAGAACGCCATCAGCAAGCAGGACAATGACGATGCGGTCGCCGCCCACGCGCAGGCGCTGGCCGATGTCGCCTCCGCCAAGGCCAGCCTCGAGACGGCGCGGATCAATCTCGGCTTCACCAGGGTCACCGCGCCGATCGGCGGCCGGGTAGACCGCTCGACGCTGACGCCGGGCGCGCTGGTGACGGCCAGCCAGACCACGGCGCTGACCACGATCCGCGCGCTCCATCCGATCAATGTCGACGTCATCCAGTCGAGCACCAACCTGCTCAAGTTCCGCAGCGCCGTCGCGGAAGGCCGGCTGCGGCTCACCGGCCCCAATGTCGCTGTGAAGCTGAAGCTGGACACGGGCGCGCAATACACCCAGTCGGGCAAGCTCGAATTTGCCGAGGCGAACATCGACGAGACCACCGGCACCTTCACGGTTCGCGCCGAATTCCCCAATCCCGACCGGCTCCTGCTGCCCGGCATGTTCGTTCGTGCCGTGATCCAGGAGGGCGTCGCGGAGAACAGCTTCCTGCTGCCGCAGCGCGCCGTCACCCGCAACACCAAGGGCGAGGCGACGGCCAGGTTCGTCGCCGCCGACGGCAAGGTCGAGGAGCGGGTGATCGCGACCTCGCGCAGCGTCGGCAACAACTGGCTGGTCGATCAGGGGGTGAAGGACGGCGAGCGCATCATCGTCGAAGGGGCCCAGCTCGTCCGCCCCGGCCAGACCGTGACCGGCAACGAGGTGACGATCGACGAGGCCAGCGGTGAGCTCAAGGCGGCGAACCGCCAGGCCTCCCTCCCCGCCGGTCCGACTTCGAAGAACTGATCATCATGTCGCGTTTTTTCATCGAACGCCCGATCTTTGCCTGGGTCGTGGCCATCGTCATCATGCTTGCGGGCCTTCTGGCCCTGCGCACGCTGCCGATCTCGCAATACCCGCAGATCGCGCCCACCACGGTCAGCATCAGCGCCAGCTATCCCGGCGCCGACGCGCAGACCGTCGAGAATTCGGTGACCAAGGTCATCGAGCAGGGCATGACCGGCGTCGACAACCTTCAATACATGTCGGCGACCTCGACCTCGTCGGGCAGCGCGACGATCACGCTGACCTTTACCAGCGCCGCCGATCCCGACGTCGCGCAGATGCAGGTCCAGAACAAGCTGCAGCTCGTCACCGCGCAATTGCCGCAGACGGTGCAGAACACCGGCATCACGGTCGCCAAGGCCTCGAGCGGCTTCCTGATGGTCGCAGCCTTCGTCTCGACCGACGGTCGGATGTCCACGACCGATCTCGCCGACTATGTCGATTCGACGCTCAACGACACGCTGAAGCGCGTCGCGGGCGTCGGCTCGACCCAGCTCTTCGGCGCGGGCTATGCGATGCGGATCTGGCTCGATCCCGACAAGCTGCAGAAATATGCGCTGATGCCGAGCGACGTCGTCACCGCGATCCAGGCGCAGAACGTGCAGGTTTCGGCCGGGCAGCTCGGAGGGCTGCCGCAATCCAGGGGCCAGCAGCTCAATGCGACGGTGACCGCCGTCAGCCGTCTCCAGACCGTGACGCAGTTCGAGAACATCATTCTCAAGAGCGGCTCGTCCGGCTCGATCGTGCGGCTGAACGACGTGGCGCGCGTGGAACTCGGCGCCAAGGACTATACCACCGCGACGCGCTACAACGGCTCTCCGGCGACCGGCCTGGCGGTCAATCTCGCGACCGGGGCTAATGCGCTCGACACGGCCGCCGCCGTGAAGGCGACGATCGAACGCCTCAAGCCGACGCTGCCGGTGGGCGTCGATGTCGTCTATCCCTTCGACACGACGCCCTTCGTCCAGGTTTCGATCGAGAAGGTCGTCCACACGCTGTTCGAGGCGATCATCCTCGTCTTCATCGTGATGTATGTCTTCCTGCAGAACATCCGCGCGACCCTGATCCCGATGATCACGGTTCCGGTGGTGCTTCTGGGCACCTTCGGCGTGCTCGCCGTCGCCGGCTACTCCATCAACACGCTGACGATGTTCGCCATGGTGCTCGCCATCGGCCTGCTCGTCGACGACGCGATCGTCGTGGTCGAGAATGTCGAGCGCGTGATGCAGGAGGAGAAGCTCTCCCCCAAGGACGCGACGATCAAGTCGATGAACGAGATCACCGGCGCGCTCGTCGGCATCGCGACCGTGCTCTCGGCGGTGTTCGTGCCGATGGCCTTCTTTGGCGGTTCGGTCGGCATCATCTACCGCCAGTTCTCGATCACCATCGTCACGGCCATGGCGTTGTCCGTCGTCACGGCCCTGATCCTGACGCCGGCGCTCTGCGCGACGATGCTCAAGCCGGCCGGCGACCACGCCGCGCGGACGGGCCCCTTCGGCTGGTTCAATCGCGGCTTCGACAAGACGATGCACGGCTATGCAAGTGGCGTCGCGGGCATGATCGCGCGGCCGATGCGCTTCATGCTGGTCTTCCTGCTGATCGGCGGCGGCATGGTCTATCTCTTCGCAAGGCTGCCGAGCTCCTTCCTGCCGGACGAGGACCAGGGCGTTCTCTTCACCATCGTGCAGTTGCCCGTGGGCGCGACGCAGGATCGCACGCTCAAGGTGCTGGACGAGGTTCGGCAGCATTACCAGGAGAAGGAAAAGGGCCTCGTCGAAGGCGTGCTGACGGTCACGGGGTTCAGCTTCGGCGGCTCGGGCCAGAATGTCGGCATCGCCTTCGTGCGGCTCAAGCCCTTCGAGGAGCGGGTCGGCAAGCAGGCGACGGCCCAGGCCGTAGCGGGCCGCGCCATGGGCGCCTTCCGCACCATCAAGGACGGCATGGTCTTCGCGCTGGCGCCGCCCTCGATCCAGGGCTTCGGCAACAGCGCGGGCTTCGAATTCTATCTGCAGGACGTGTCCGGAGCCGGCCATGCCAAGCTGATGGAGGTTCGCAATCAGTTGCTCGGCCTCGCCGCGCGCAGCCCCGTTCTGTCGGGCACGCGCCCGAACGGCCAGGAGGATACGCCGCAATACTCGGTCGAGATCGACCAGGAGAAGGCGAGCGCGCTGACGCTGTCGCTGGGCGACGTCAACACGA
The DNA here is from genome assembly GCA_036525085.1 of Allobosea sp. GTDB lineage: Bacteria > Pseudomonadota > Alphaproteobacteria > Rhizobiales > Beijerinckiaceae > Allobosea. The sequence goes on along the minus strand of DATDBB010000437.1, from coordinate 6,588 downwards.
CGCTCTCGACCGCCTGGGGCTCGGCCTATGTCAACGACTTCATCGATCGGGGCCGGGTGAAGTCGGTCTATGTTCAGGCCGATGCGCCTTTCCGGATGCAGCCCGAGGATATCGGCCGCTGGTATGTCCGCAACAGCGGCGGCTCGATGGTGCCGTTCTCGGCCTTCGCCTCGGGGCACTGGACCTATGGTTCGCCGCGGCTCGAACGCTATAACGGCGCCTCGGCGGTCAATCTCCAGGGGGCCGCTGCCGCCGGGGTCAGCTCGGGCGCCGCGATGGACCAGATCGACGCGCTGGCGAAGCAGCTTCCGCCCGGCTTCAATCATGAATGGACAGGCTTGTCCTATCAGGAGCGGCTCTCGGGCAGCCAGGCGACCGCGCTCTATGCGCTGGCGATGCTCGTCGTCTTCCTCTGCCTGGCGGCGCTTTACGAGAGCTGGTCGGTTCCCTTCGCGGTGATGCTGTCGGTGCCGATCGGCATCTTCGGCGCGCTCGCCGCCGCGACCATCTTCGGCCAGACCAACGACGTCTATTTCAAGGTCGGCCTGCTCACCACGATCGGGCTCGCGGCCAAGAACGCGATCCTGATCGTCGAATTCGCGATCGAGCAGGAGGCCGCCGGCAAGAGCCTGATCGATGCGACGGTGGACGCTGCGCGCCAGCGGCTGAGGCCGATCCTGATGACGTCCTTCGCCTTCATCCTTGGCGTGCTGCCGCTGGCGATCGCGACAGGCGCCGGCTCCGGCAGCCAGAACTCGATCGGCATCGGCGTGATGGGCGGCATGATCGCCGCGACCGTGCTCGGCGTGTTCTTCGTGCCTCTGCTTTACGTCATCGTCGCCGGCACGGTCCGGCGCTGGCGCAAGGCGCCGGACGCAACTCCCGCTGCGGTGCCGGCCGATGCGTGACGAGGACATGATGCGGATGACGACGAGGGCTGTTGCCATGAAGCTTGCTCCCCGCGCTGCCGCTCTGGCGCGCATGGCGGGCGTCAGCCTCGTCGTGCTCGCGCTCGCCGGCTGCGCCGTCGGGCCGGACTATGCGGTCTCGGGCCAGCTCCTGCCGACGAGCTGGGGCAATGCGCCGAAGACGAAGAAGCCGCTCGAGGCGCGGCAGCTCTCGCAATGGTGGAAGAAGCTCGGCGACGGCACCTTGAACGGCCTCGTCGAGGAAGCCGTGGCCGGCAATCTCGACGTCGCCTCCGCCAAGGCGCGCGTCCGCGAGGCCCGCGCCAGCCGCCGCCAGGCCATCGGCGCGGTGCTGCCGCTGCTCGACGGCTCGGGCTCCTTCACCCGCTCGCGTTCGAGCTCCAACTCGGTCGGTGGAACCGCGACGGAGATCACCAACACGACCTACAACAACTATCAGGCCGGCTTCGATGCGAGCTGGGAGCTCGATCTCTTCGGCGCGAACTACCGCTCCGTCGAGGCCGCGACCTATGGCGCCGACGCCGCCGACGAGGATCTGCGGGCGGTCCTCCTGACACTGATCGGCGATGTGACCACCACCTATGTCGAGGCCAGGGGTTATCAGGCGCGGATCGCGCTCGCCAAGCGCACGGGCGTCTCCCAGCGCGAGACCGAAGGGCTGACGCGGACGAGGTTCAACGCGGGCTCCGCCTCCGCCGTGGACGTCGCCAAGGCCTCGGCGCTGGCCAGCTCGACCGAAGCCGCCGTTCCAAGCCTCGAGGCGGCCTATGCGCAGAGCCTGCACCGGCTCGGCATCCTGCTCGGTCAGCCGCCGGTCGCGCTCGCTCAGCGCCTGGGGCGCGGCGGGTCGATCCCGGCCGCTCGCGGTACGCCGCCGGCGGGGATCCCGGCCGATGTCCTGCGTAACCGCCCCGATGTGCGCAGGGCGGAGCGCCAGCTCGCGCAATCGACCGCGAAGATCGGCCAGGCGGAGGCTGCGCTCTATCCCTCGGTCAGCCTCACCGGCCAGATCGGCACGGCGGCGCTGAAGTCCGGGGACCTCGCCAAGAACTCCTCGATCAGCTGGTCCTTCGGGCCGAGCCTGAGCGTGCCGATCTTCAACGGCGGCGAGTTGCGGGCGGCCGTCGAAGTGGCGCAGGCCCAGCGCGACCAGTCCGATTCCGCGCTGCGCCTGGCCGTGCTGACCGCGCTGCAGGATGTAGAGAACGCGCTGGTCAATCTCGCCAAGGAGCGCGTCCGCACCGGCAAGCTCTCGTCCTCCGCCGGCTCCTATCGCGAGGCGACGCGGCTTTCGCGCTCGCTCTACCAGTCGGGCTCGGCCAGCTTCCTCGACGTGCTCGACGCCGAGCGCTCGCTCTACAGCGCCGAGGATACTCTGCTGCAGAGCCGGGTGCTGGCGACGAGCTATTTCGTCTCGCTCAACAAGGCGCTTGGCGGCGGCTGGGACAAGCCCGTCGAGGTCGAGACGCCGCGCGTGGTCGATGCGAATACGGGTCCGCATCTGCGGGCTGCGTATAGCGCGCGCTGGCTACGCCCGGAACTACGCCGTCATTCCGGGGCGCCCGCAGGGCGAGCCCGGAACCCATAACCGCAGTCGGTTAAGGAGAAGGCGCGGCGCGCGATCTCGCCATCATGAACCGACTGCGGTTATGGGTTCCGGGCTCTTCGCTTTCGCGAAGCCCCGGAAAGACACGCGCTGCTTCTTCAGCCGCCCGAGGCGCCGCCGGCGATGATCGTCGGCTTGCCTTCGACCGGGAGGTCGAGAGCCTGCTGGAGGCTGTCGAGGTTGTATTCCCGGATACGACTATTCGTCGGGTCGCTGACGAAGGCGCTTGCGCCGATGACGGCGAGGTTGGGCGTCGGCGTCTTCGCGCCATAGGCGCAATCGAAGGCCGGCACGGCGTCGAAGCTCGCAAGCTCCTTCCAGGCGGGAGCGATCTCGTAGATGCGCAGCTTGCCGTCGGCCGTGAGGTTGGCGAGCCGCTTGCCGTTGGCCGAGACCTCGAACTGGCAGGCGGCCTGATCGCCCGGCACCTTCAGCACATCGGCCTCCGACAGGGACGTTGCCGCCGGATCGATCCGCAGCAGCGCGCCATAGGGCGATTTCAGCCCGTAATTGCCGACCAGATGGCGGCCGGCGCCGCCCTTGATCGTGCTGGTGCGGCGCCCGTCCGGATAGGCCAGCTTGTGCGCGGCGAAGCTCCGACCGTCCTGCCGCAGCACGAGGACGCCGCCGCCTTCGCCCTCGGCACAGCCGAAGACATGCGTGTCCTTGAGAGCGGCATGGCCATGGAACAGCCGGCAGGAGGCGTCGGGCTTCGCGGTGTCGTTGATCGTGAAGACGGGCTTCCAGCTCTCCGGTTTGCCGGTCATGTCGAGGATCTCGAAGCCGTCGGGCCGCGACGAGGCGGTTCTGTCCTCGCCCTTCGCATAGACGGGGTTGGGCACCGAGACGAGGAGCCGGTGCTTGCCCATCGGGATGGCGATGCCGTGCTGCGGCGCCGGGCTCTTCCAGACGATGGATTTGGACGACTTCGCCCCCAGGCTCGCGAGGTCGAGCAGCACGACCTTGGGGTCGCTCTTGCTGAGCCACGGCCGATCGCCGTCATAGAACAGCGCGATCTGCCCTTCCGCCGAGACCACATGCGCCGGCTTGTCGCCGGTCACGGTGAGGTCGAGCAGCTTCGGCGTCAGCTTCTCGACTTCGTCATGGTCGCCATGGGATTCCCTCACCAGGCCGCCGTCGAGGAAGCGGATCGTTCCCGCCTCGTCGCCGGTCTTCACCACGACATGACGGCCATCGGCCGCTGTCGCGAGGCCGGCATTGGGCCGCGGCACGGGGAAGCTGTGTGTCGTCTCGCCGCTGTCGAGATCGAGGATGCGCAGCACCGGCTGCTCATGATCTGCGAAGACCAGGCGGCCGCGAAGCACGGCGTGGTCGTGGGCCTGGGCGGAGCCCAGCGAAAGCATTGAGCCGATCGCCAGGGCGATGGAACGGAAGGGCTTGGTCACTGAAGATATCCCGTGAGGCTGAGAGGGTGGTGTCGTCGGTTGACAAGAATGCAATGTTATACTGTAACAAATTGTCATTTCAATACGGACCCGTGCCCCATGCTTCCCGCCGACAGCCTCCTCGACCGCCGCCTCCCCGTGACCGTGCTCTCCGGCTTTCTCGGCGCAGGCAAGACGACGCTGCTCAACCACATCCTCAACAACCGCGAGGGCAGGCGCGTCGCCGTCATCGTCAACGACATGAGCGAGGACAACATCGACGCGGACCTCGTGCGCGAGGGCGGGGCGGGCCTGTCCCAGACCGAGGATAGGCTGGTCGAGATGAACAATGGCTGCATCTGCTGCACGCTGCGCGACGATCTCCTGAGCGAGGTCCGCCGGCTCGCGGCCGAGAAGCGCTTCGATTATCTGCTGATCGAGGGCACCGGCATCGCCGAGCCTTTGCCGATCGCGGCGACCATCTCCTTCCGCGACGAGAACGACCGCTCGCTCGCCGATGTCGCCCGGCTCGACACGATGGTCACCGTCGTCGACGCGCTCAACCTGCTGGCGGACTATGACAGCCGCGACTTCCTGGCCGATCGCGGCGAGACGGCTGGAGACGGCGACGGCCGCACCCTGGTCGATCTCCTGGTCGAGCAGATCGAGTTCGCCGATGTCGTCGTCATCAACAAGATCGGTGAGGCCACGTCGGAGCAGCGCGAGAAGGTACGCCAGGTCGTGCGCGGCCTCAATGCCGATGCCCGCCTCATTGAGGCCGATTTCGGCCGCGTCCCGCTCGCCGCGGTGCTCGACACGAAACTCTACAGCGAGGAGCGCTCGCAGGAGCACCCGCTCTGGCACAAGGAACTCTTCGGCTTCCGCGACCATGTCCCGGAGACCGAGGAATACGGCATCCGCTCCTTCGTCTACCGGGCGCGGCGCCCGTTCCATCCGGCCAGGCTGCATGCTCTGCTGGCGCAGCGCCTGCCCGGCGTGATCCGCGCCAAGGGCCATTTCTGGCTGGCGACGCGGCCGCGCTGGGTCGGCGAGTATTCGCTGGCCGGCCGCATCACACGCACCGAGGGCATGGGCAGCTGGTGGGCGGCGGTGCCGAAGGAGCGCTGGCCGCGCTCGGAAGAGTTCAGCTCCCTGATGCGCAAGCACTGGTCGCAGATCTGGGGCGACCGCCGCCAGGAACTGGTCTTCATCGGCACGCGGGAGATGGACGAGGCGGCGATCCGCGCCGCGCTCGATGTCTGCCTGACCGGCAGCCCCGCGACGGGCATGACGCAGGGCCTGCTCGCGCTCGACGACCCCTTCCCGTCATGGGACAGGCAGGTCGCCTGACGGCTCTGCTGCAATCGCGTCGCGGTCAGCCATCGCTTCGACCGCGGCCTTCACCTTCTCGACGAAGCCGAGCGCCAGCGTCGAACGCAGGCGTCCGGCGCCCCAGACGACGCCGACATCATAGTGGATCGAGGGGCGGAAGCGCCGCGCGACGACGCCGCGGCCATGGTACTCCGCCGCCGTGAACGGATCGACGATCGAAAGCCCGGCGCCGGCCGCGACGAGCGAACAGGCAATCATCGAAAGCGGCGTCTCGACGCGCGAGCGGCGGCTGATCCGTGCCGCCGCGAAGACGGCGTCGGTGTAGTAGCGCATCGGCGTCGACTGCTCGAGCAGCACGAAGGGGTCATCCGCGAAATCCTGCGGCTCCAGCACCTCTTTGCCGGCCAGGCGATGGCCTTCGGGAATGACTGCGAGCCCGGGAACCGGCGCCATCGCCTCAACCTCGATGTTCGGGAAGTCGAGCGGGGACTGGGCGAAGCCGACATCGCAGAATCCGCTGGCGACCCATTCCATCACCTGCGACGAGATGCTCCCGTAGATCGAGACTTCGAGACCCGGCTTCTCCTTCAGGAAGGCGCCGACGATGCGTGGCAGGAAGCCGACATTGAAGGTCGGCAGCGCCGCGATCCGGAGCCGGCCGGACTCGCCCTCGCGCAGTTTGCGGGCCGCGCTCTCGATGCGGTCGAGCCCGACGAATTGCCGCTCGACCTCGCGGTATAACGAAAGCGCCTCGTTGGTGGGCACAAGCCTCGTTCCGCGCCGTTCGAACAGCGTCAGCCCGAGCGCGTATTGCAGATCGTGGATCAACCGCGTTACGGCCGGTTGGCTGATATGGAGCGCGCGGGCCGCAGAAGTGACGCTTCCGGTGACGATGACGGTGCGAAAGGCTTCGATCTGTCTGGGGTTCAGCATGGTTTCCGGCTCGTGAAACCAAACCATAACATTTCGGTATGGCTTTCGCGAATCTTTCGATTTGACCAAGTCCAGTCTGTCACGGAACTTTCGTCATCGCTCGAAAACGAGGAGGGGATCCCGTGAAAATCGCCATCACATTTGCTCTGGCCGCCAGCACCGCTCTCGCCGCTTCCACGGCCTTCGCTCAGCAGAAGACGATGTTCGTCGCCGGCTATGGCGGTTCCTATGAGCAGACCATGCGCAAGGAAGTGATCCCGGTCTTCGAGAAGCAGGCCAACGTCAAGATCGAATACGTCGCCGGCAACTCGACCGACACGCTCGCCAAGCTCCAGGCCCAGAAGGGCAACCAGCAGATCGACGTCGCCATCGTCGATGACGGCCCGGCCTATCAGGCGGTCGC
>DATDBB010000436.1:0-48276 GCA_036525085.1 Allobosea sp. | reverse complement strand
GCCAGAACCCGATCCCATCCCGAACTCGGCCGTTAAACTCCTCAGCGCTGATGGTACTGTGTCTCAAGACCCGGGAGAGTAGGTCGTTGCCGGGCCTGTCAAGAATATCCCCTCATCACATGACTTCCAGCGCGCGGCGTCGTGGCCAAAAGCCCGACGCCGCGTTGCCATTTAAGGACCAGCAGGTCCAAACGCGCCTTATCGCGGGGTGGAGCAGCCCGGTAGCTCGTCAGGCTCATAACCTGAAGGTCGTAGGTTCAAATCCTGCCCCCGCAACCAAATCAAAAACCCCGCCTCACCCCGAGGCGGGGGTTTTTTGCTTATAAGGCCCAACCGCGAGAGCCTTCATCACCGAGCACGCGCCGTGCAGGCAAAAAGAAGGCGGCCGCTACTCGATTTGGACATCGAACTCTCGTTCCAGAACGATCCGCCCTTCCTGGAGGACGGTATAGCTCGCCCGATAGGTGCCGCTATCCCAACCGCCTGCCGGCTTCCTGGAGCCCGCGAAGATGAGGGTCTGGGCCTGGTCGCGTTCAAGCGGCCGGGCTCGCTGCTCGACGACGGGCTGACCGGAAGGGGCCTTCACGACCAGTGACTGCACATCGCCGATTCTGAGGCCGATCCCGCGGACATAGGCGACGAGCGCGGGCGCATCCTTGCCGGGCGTCTGCCGCTCGGCTTCGCCCTCCTCCAGCATCGCCATCGTCACGGCGGTGGCGGCGAAGCCTTCATTCAGGACGGCCCGTTGCCTGTAGTCGAGCAGCGGCTGCAGCGCGGGCTGCCAAAGGCTTCGGCCTGCGCCGCACGAGCCGGGCGGGGCTCCGAAGGCAAAGGGATCGACGATCTGGCCGCGATGGCGGACGGTGAAATGGAGGTGCGGATACTCGGTCAGGCCGGAGAGGCCGATCCGCCCGATCGCCTGGCCCGCCCTGACGCGATCGCCTGTCTGCACGCGCAGGCTGTCGCGGGCCATGTGGCAATACTGCGTTTGCCAGCCATCGGCGTGTTCGATGATGATGGCATTGCCGCATTCGGAACCCTTTATCGCGGCGGCCCTGCCGGCCTCCCGGACCGACATGTCCGCCATTCCGTCGCGGAGCCGGAGAACCCGGCCATCGGCGGCGGCCAGCACGTCGACCCCGGCCCGTTGCGCGGCCATCGTCGCCAGGCGGAAATCGGTCCCGTTATGGCCGTCATAGGAGCGGCTCCCGCATTGATAGTCCTTGGCCGAGGCTGCGGGGTCGGCATCAACGTAGTTCTGGATGAAGCAGTTGCGCCCCAGATCGCAAGCGACGGGCATGCCGAACAGCGGCGGCTCTTCGGCAGGCGCCGATGCCGCGATGACGAGAAGGAAGACGGTCCCGGCCGCGCGCAGGCAACTGAACCTGGTCATCGGATCAGGCGCGCTCATGCCGTGACCGATCCAGCCTCGCGTAAGGAGCGCGGGGGTTCATCTCGTCCGGAAGCAACTGGTCCCTGAAGCCATCGACGAAGGGCGACAGCGTCAGAATATAGAGCAGGAAGAACTCGATCTGGCGATTGATGCCGAGCTTGAGCATGATGCGCTTGATATAGGTTCTGACCGTCGCCTCGGTCAGGTCGAGGGTTCGCCCGATCCGCCATGGCGGCTCGCCGCGCAGGATGCGCAGCACGATCCTCTCCTCCGCCCAGGGCAGGCCGAAAGCCGTGGCGATGCGCTTGGCCCCGGCGGCGGGATCGATCCGCGGGATGATGACGAGCAATCGGTCCATATGCCATTCGGTGGGCGCCGCGCCGATCCAGGCGAACGCAAAGTCGCGATGGTCGGTCGAGAGCGGAATGATGGTGTTGGCCCAGGTCCGCTCGGAGCGCGCCGCCGCCGTATCGCGCAGCGCCTGCTGCATCAGGCTGTTGACGAGCGAATTCGGGCCGGCGAGGACGCCGTGATCGAGGCGAACCGGGCCCTTTGCCAGAATCAGTTGCCGCCCGGCCTCGTTCGTTTCGAGTACCCGCAATTTGTGATCCACGGTGAACGCGGGAAAGGCCAGTTCCTCCACGATCTTGTCCAGGCTCAGATCGGCGGATCGACGCTGCGTGAAGCCGCGCGTCGTCGCCCATATGATTTGCGTCGCCCGCGAGACGCAGGCGATCTCCGTGGCCGAGAAGGGCAGAGTTCGCCAGCCCGCCAGGAAAACCAGATCGCTCCCGTCGCCTGCGGGTAGGCGCCCTGCCAGCGCATGCACGGGTTCGTCCGGCTCGCGGCCGAGCAGTTCCGTGGCAAGCGCATCGGCGGGGTCGATGGCGAACAGACTACCGCTCTGCCATTCCGGCCTATGCGCCAGACGCGTGATCACATCCGCAGATGGCTGCACCTTGCTGTCGAAGCCCACGCGAACGGCCTGCACCGCAAACCCGCTCGATCGGGACAGGGTGAGGACGAAGCATCGCTTGCATTCGAGCAGCCCGAGCATCGCCCGCCCAAAGGACTCGAGAGCCAGAAGCATCGCAGCCCCCGCCCTGCCCGGCTGCGCCGGGGTCGTGGAATCGTCCCGCAACATCGGTTCCTCCCTCGCTGGTTTGATCGCCAGTCGGCTTGTTCAGCCCTCCTTGAAAGCACGATGCATCCGGACCATCAGCGGTTGCAGCAGATATTCCGCGAAAGTCCGCCGGCCGGTCTCGATGAAGATCTCGACCGGCATGCCCGGTTGAAGCGAGGCGACGTAGGCGGTGAGTTCCGGCGTCTCCAGGAGATCGATCTCGGCCTTGTAGAACGATTTGCCTGTCCTTGGTTCCATGAGCGCATCGGCCGTGACCATCGTGACCGAGCCGGTGAGCATCGGGGTGCGTCTCGCATTGAAGGCGAGGATGCGCACGCGCGCCAGTTGCCCGGACCGTACCTCGTTACGGTCGATCGGCTTGACCTCGCCCTCCACGATCAACCGGTCCTGTGACGGGACGATGTCGAGCAGGGTTTCGCGCGGTGCGAGTATGGCATTCAAGCTCCTCGTGTTGAGACCGACCACGATGCCGTTCTCGGGTGCCTTGATCTCGCTGCGCTGGAGGATGTCCCGCGCCGCTGCAATCCTATGCCGTGCGTCGGCGATCCGTTCGCCAGCGGTGTGGCGCTGCTTGGCGATATCCTCGAGCCAATCATAGACGACCTGCCGGCGCTTGTCGGCGAGTTCGGCGATCTTGCCCCTCGACTGGGCGATGGAGGAGGCATTGGTCCCGATCCGGGCTTCGACGTCCGCTTCGGCCCGCCGGAGAGCAAGCGCCTTCGGCTTCCGCGCCAGCCCCCTAGCCGTCAGGAAGTCCGAATCCTTGATCTCCTCGCGAAGAAAGGCGAGCTGCCGTTCCAGCCCCGTGGAACTGTCCTGGAGACCGCGGATCGCTTCTTCGAGCTGCAGGGTCTGCTGATCGATGAGATTGCGCTGTCCCTGAAGAGAAGCTGCCCGTGCTCCGAATTCGGAGAGCTGGGTCGCCATCGACGCCTGCGCCTCCCGGCTTGTCGTGTTGCTCTGCAGTTCTTCGGGGAATGAAACCGACGCCGCGCCGGCTTGTTCCGCCTTGAGGCGAGCCTCCATCGCGAGATCGGCGAAGAGCTTGGTTTCGAGGATGCGGAGGTTGGCTTCGATCTGCGTCGTGTCGAGCCGCGCGAGGAGTTGGCCACGCTCGACCTGCTCGCCTTCCCGCACGAGGATCGCCTTGACGATGCCGCCTTCGAGATGCTGCACCGAGCGGCGCTGGGACAAGACCTTGACCACGCCGGGCGCTATGACCGCGCTGGCGAGCGGCACGGTTCCGGCCCAGATGCCGAGAATGCCGAACAGCAGGATCACGAGGGCAGCCCCCCACAGGACGAGCGGCCTGGCGTTGGCTCTGGGACGCTCTGCAGGCTCCATGCGGCGGAGGCTCGACCCCCGGTCGGCCGGGACTGGAAGGCCGCCAGGCACGACGCTCGGCACCCATCGCGACCGGGGCGGGAGGTCGATGCCGGGCATCAGTGCCTCCCCTCGATGATGTCGGACTTGATGGCATCGGATGTTATTGCGTTGGGCTTGGCCTTCTCATTTGGAGCCGGGCGCGCATGCCGCATCGGCGTGGCGCCGGCCATGGTCTGCGGGAGCACTTCGCCTGGCGGCCCGAAAGCGACCTGGACACCATCCCGCAGGAACAGGACCAGGTCCGCGACGGTGAAGAGGCGCGGGCGGTGCGTGACGATGACGAGGGTGGTTCCGCGCGCCTTCGCCTGCCTGATCGCCGCACAGAGGGCCTCCTCGCCATCCGGATCCAGATTGGAGTTGGGTTCGTCGAGCAGGACCAGCTTGCGCTTGCCGAAAAGGGCGCGGGCCAGCCCGATGCGCTGGCGCTGTCCGCCCGACAGCTTGCTGCCATCCCGGCCGATCTCGGTATCGTAGCCGTTCGGCAGCGCCAGGATCATCTGGTGCGCATTGGCCTGCTCGGCGGCGGCGACCACATCGTCGTCCGTCGCCAGTTCATCGAAGCCGGCGATCGCTTCCGCGACCGTGCCGCCCAGCAATTCGACATCCTGGGGCAGGTAGCCGACATAGCGCCCGAGCTGGTCCGGATCCCAATTGTCGAGCGAGGCGCCATCCAGCCGGATCGTGCCCATGGTCGGCCTGTCGAGGGCCGCGATCATCCGCAGCAGCGTCGACTTACCGGCCCCTGTCGGTCCGATGACGACGACAACGCTCGCCGGAGCGCAGCGGAAGCTGATGCCTGCGAGCGCCGGCCGCCTGGAGTTCGGGTTGCGAAAGGTGACGGCGCTGAGATCGAGCGCGCCCAGAGGCGGCGGGAGAAGCGTCCTGCGCTGGCTCATCAGGGCGGAAGCGGTGGCGCCGCAGATCTGAGCCCAGGCTTCGCGCGCAGAGGTCAGCGTGCGCAGCCCCGCGACGAGATGCTCCATCGGCGCGAGGGTCCGGCTGATGATGATCGAACTCGCCATCATGCTGCCGCTCAGCACCTCGTTCTGCAGCACGAGCCAGGCGCCGGCGCCGATGGCCGCGACCTGCGCCACGACCCTGACCAGGCGCGCGACGGAAGCGATCAGGGCGACGCGCTCATTCGCCTTGACCACGGGCACGAGCGCCTCGTCGTTGAGCTGGACGAATTCGCGGACGGCACCATGCGTCCACCCCATCGCGCGGACGAGATTGGCATGCCGGACGATGCCGTCGAGGGCACGCTGGGCGCGGATCGCCGTGCCGGAGGCCTGCGCCAGTTCGGAGCGCGCCACGCGCCCGCTGACCACGGCGAGCAGCACCAGGAGCAGGGAGCCGATCAGCGCGATCGTGCCGTACCAGGGATGAACGAGGTACAGCACGGCGATGAAGGCCGGCAGGAACGGCGCGTCGATCAGGGTGGCGACGGTGCCGCTCGACAGGATGTTCCTGATCTCGCGCACCCGGACCATGCCGTGGGGCCCGGTCTCGCTCCGCCGCGCCGGATCGATGATCGAAGCCTTGAGCACGAGAGGGGCGAGGAACTGCTCGAAGCCGACCGCAAAGCGGCCGAGCAGGCGATTGCGGAGAACCTCGAAGCAAGTGCTGAAGCCAAGCGCCACGATGGCCAGAAGCGTCAACCCGAGAAGCGTCTCGACGCTGCCGCTGGTGATCACCCGGTCGAAGACCTGGATCGAGTAGAAGGGCAGGATCAGCAGGAGCGCATTGATCGCGACGCTGAAGAGGACGGCCCACAGCAATGCCGAGCGTCCCGGGATGGCCATGAAGAGAGTGCGACCTCTCAATCCGGCAGTCCCGGCAGCGTTCCTGCTATGGCCCCCCGAAGCCTTGCGACTTGCAGACGCGTCGGACATGTATCCTCTGGACTGGAAAATGCAGATTCCACGTCACCAGAGCATGATGCCGAAAGACTAGAATCGATTTTCGGACAAGGTCATGCTCCAGCTTATCGATAAGAAAGAGATATTGATTTCAGAGCGAGCCGCATCGCTTCATGGCTCGCAAAACGCATTGATACGGCAATTCAAACGTCGTCCGCGTCATCATCGCCATGACTTTGCCTCCCTGCGTCTCGTCAAGCCCCACTGTCGATGGCCGCAAACGTCAAACCTGCGGCGCGTCGCTGCGATCGGGGCCTGCCTGGATGCAGGCAGGCGAAGCTACGGAAGGTCACCCTCCATCATAATCCCCATTTGGTGACAGAAATGGTTTCCCGAGATCGGCGCGCGCAGCGCGTTTCGGAAGGCGAGGGCCGAGCTCTCCGGGCAGCCCGAGGCCGCGGTGCTTCAGAGGTATGGCGGCGGAGAGGTAGTCTGCATGACCTTGTTCGAATGCGATTCAATGCAATCAATCAAATGTAATTCGTGATATTCACGAAGGTAAACGTAAGGATTCTGCGGACTCTTGCCAGAATATCTTCCGCGTGCGTGGCCTTTTGTATCCAAATGGGGATTGCGCCACCCCCCGACCTCTCCCTAGCGTCGAGCACCTTCGCAGGTTTTTCGATCCGTAACGATCGATCCCAATGCGCATGACTGCGCGCAATCGCGGAACTGCGCCTCTGCGAGGTTCACGTCCAGACAGGGAGAACTCGCTATGGCTATTATCAATGGTACGGCCGGCCCCGACGTCATCCCCCCTCCCGATACCAGCGGCGACGACATCATCAGCGGCTTCGCCGGCAATGACACGATCGACGCCGATGGCGGCAACGACCTCGTCGATGCCGGGGCCGGCGACGACTTTGTTCTCGGCGGTGTCGGCACCGACACGCTGAACGGCAATGCCGGGGACGACACGATGAGCGGCGGCGACGACGACGATGTCGTCAACGGCAATGCCGGCGACGACGATTTGTCCGGCGATGCCGGCAACGACACCGTCGATGGCGGCGCCGGCGACGACACCGTTAATGGTGGCGATGGCGACGATGACCTGACCGGCGGCGCAGGTCTCGACACCCTGAACGGCGGCGCGGGCAACGACACCATGGATGGCGGGGCCGGCGCCGATACATTGAACGGGGACGCCGGTGACGACACCATGAGTGGCGGCTTCGCCGACGACACCCTGAACGGCGGCGACGGCAACGACACGATGAATGGCGGCACCGGCGACGACACCCTGAACGGCGGTGCGGGCAACGACACCATGGAAGGCAACGCTGGCGACGACGAGTTGAACGGCGGCGACGGCGACGACACCATGGAAGGCAACGCGGGGAATGACACCCTGAATGGCGGGGCCGGGGTCGATGCGCTGAGCGGCGGCAACGGCAACGACACCATGGACGGCGGCGCCGGCGACGACACCCTCGATGGCGGCAACGACGACGACGTGATGGCCGGCGGGGCCGGCGCGGACACGCTCAACGGCGATGACGGCGACGATACGATCGACGGCGGCGACGGCGTGGACACGGCCAATGGCGGTAACGGCGACGACACCATCACTGGCGGCGCCGCGGCCGATACGCTGTGGGGCGATGCCGGCGACGACGAGATCGCCGGCGACGCCGGAGGCGACGAGATCCACGGCGGAGACGGCGATGACGATCTCGAAGGCGGCGGCGGCGCCGATGATCTCTATGGCGAGGCCGGCGACGATCTGCTGACCGGCGATGCCGGCACCGATACCTTCCACTTCGGCGACGGTGCCGACAATCCCTTCGGCGACGACGAGGTCACGGATCTGGATGTCGGCGATGAGGACGTCATCGTAGTCGATGTCGTCGATCCGACGACGGTGGTGGTGACGGTCGATGATAGCGGCCCCAGCGTCGTTCTGGATTTCGGCTTCGGCGCGATCCAGATCGACGGCGTGTCCGGCGGTGACACATTCACCTCGATCGCGGACATCAACGCCGCGCTCGGATATGACGCCATCGTCCTGGTGTGACGCCTGACGGTACAGGGGTGGCGGCGTGTCCGCCGCCACCCCTCACAGCCCAGCTAAAAACGCCAGTTGGCCGGAACCCAGGCATAGCCGCCATCGATCTTCAGCATGCGGCCGAGCCCGGGGAACGGGTAGTGGAAGCCCAGAACCAGCATCTGTTCCGCGGCGGCCCGGTCGAAGATGCGCCGGCGGGCCTGCAGGGCGGCCTCCTTGTCGCGGTCGGGCCCCGGCCGCCACGGGCTGTCGATGTTGACGACCGGATGGTAGGCGAGGTCGGTCGTCAGCAGCACTTGATCCGCCCCGGAATGGATCAGGAATGCGACCATGCCGGGGGTATGGCCGGAGGCCGCGATCGCGGTCAGCCCGGGCACGATCTCCTTCCCGGGCTCGTAGAGTTCGACCGCATGGGCGATGGGCTCGACGCTCAGCTTGATCGCTGCGCCGAATCGACGCCGGAAATCCTCCGGCACGGGCATGTAGGACAGGTCGGGATCGCCCAGGACGAAGAAGTCCCAATCCGCCTTCGGCGCGAAGACCACCGCACGTGGAAAGGCCCTGCCGCCATTGGCGGTCCTGAGATTGCCGACATGGTCGGGATGGGTGTGCGAGACCACGACGACATCGATGTCGCCGGGGGACAGGCCGATCGCCGCGAGATTGGCGAAGACCCTGCCGGCATTGGGGCCCATCGTGCCGCCGGCCCCCGCTTCGAGAAGAATCCGCCGGCCGCCCGTCTCGAGCAGGAGCGTGTTGAGGTTGAGGGTCAGGTGGTCGGTCGGCAGGAAGGCGCGCCGCAGCGCCGTCTGGAGATCGGCCTCGGGGGCGTCGCCGGCGTAGATGCGCGGCGGGCCTCCGATGACGCCGTCGCTCAGGACAGTTGCGCGGATATCACCGACATCGAACCGATAGAAGCCGGCATTGGCCCGCCCGGCGGTTTGAGCTTGCGCCTCGGCGCCATGGCGACCGGCCGGGTCCAGCATGACACCGACTCCGCCGGTTGCGGCGGCGAGCATGATCACGCGGCGGTTCAGGGTCAGGGGCAGGCTGCTCGGCATTGTGCGGTCTCGCTGGCTGGTTGTCTTTCGTTCAGCCGAGAATGACATCCCACCATCGCGCAGATAAGATTTGCAAAGATGACCAGCTTGATAAGGCTTGCTTTGCAATGAGCGCGTTTCGCCTCGACAGCCTGGAGGTCTTCGCTGCGATTGTCCGCTGCGGTGGATTCCGGGCGGCGGCCAGGGAGAGAGGCGTCTCCTCGTCGGCCCTGAGCCAGACCGTCGGGCAGCTCGAAGAGGCCCTGGGCATCCGGCTTCTCAACCGAACGACGCGCAGCGTGGCGCCGACCGAGGCCGGCGCGCGCCTGCTCGGGCGGCTTTCTCCGGCGCTTCGCGACATCCACGAGGCGTTGGGGGATCTCGACCAGCTTCGCGAAACGCCCTCGGGCCTGATCCGGATCAATGCCCCAGCACCGGCGGTCGATCATGTGCTGTGCCCGCTGGTGTTCGACTTCATGCGCCTCTATCCGGACGTGAAGGTCGAACTCGTCAGCGAAGGCGCGTTGGTCGATATCGTCGAACAGGGTTTCGACGCCGGCGTGCGCTTCGGCCGGCAAGTGGCGCAGGACATGATCGCCACTGCGCTGGGGCCATCCCTGCGATATGTGCTCGTCTGCTCGCCGGCCTATCTCGATGGGCGGGTGGCGCCGTGCAGCCCTCACGACCTGATCGACCATGACTGCATCGGCCGCCGGTTTCCCGGCGGCACGCTGGCCTCATGGGATTTCGAGAAGGACGGGGAGGGGCTGGAGATCGTGCCCGAAGCGCGCCTGACGCTGGGCTCGGCCCATCAGGAGGTTCAGGCCGCCCTGGCAGGGCAAGGCATCGCCCATGTCTTCGACGACTACGCCCGCGCCCATCTGGATGAAGGCCGGTTGATCGAGCTGATGCCCGACTGGAGTCGAAGGCTTCCGAGCTGGTATCTCTATTATCCCAACCGCCGCCACCCCAGCGCGGCGATGCGCGTGTTTCTCGATCACGTCAGGGCCTCTTCGGCGACTTGACCCGCCCTGGTGCGAAGGACCTCAGGCGTAGATGTAGCCGCCGGATACGATGACGTTTTCGCCGGTCATGTAGGTGTTCTTCGGGCCGGCCGTCATCAGCACCCATTCGGCCATTTCGCGGGGCTCGCCGCCTCGCCCGAGCGGGCTCGCCTTGGCCAGTTCCCCGAGGAAGCCGAGTTCGCGGGCCTTGTCGGTCGCCATTCCGGCCGGTGCGACCGAATTGACCAGGATGCCGTCCGGGGCCAGGGCATGGGCGAAGCTGCGCGTCAGGCTGACGACGGCGGCCTTGGTGGCGGCGTAATGAGCGTTCTGCGGATGCGCCTTGAAGGCGTCGACGGAGGTGATGTTGGTGATCCGTCCGCGGACATGGGCCCTGGGCTCCTGGTCCTTCATCCGCTTCGCCGCGGCGACCATCATGTGATAGGTGCCCTTGACGTTGACGCCGTTGGAGGCGTCCCAATCGGCATCGCTGATCTCGAGGAGTGGCTTGCGCGGATAGATCGCCGCCGAGTTGATCAAGCTATCGACGCGCCCAAGAGAGGCTGCCACCGTCTCGAAAGCCGCATGGGCCTCATCCCCACGGCTGATGTCGGCTGTCGCCGAGGCCGTCGCGATACCGGCGGCATGGGCCGGAGCCAGCGCAGCCTCGGCGGCTGCGGCATTGAGGTCGATGATGCCGACGCCCGCCGCGCCTTCCGCAACTGCCATCTTGGCCAGCAGAGCGCCGAGTCCGGCGCCGCCTCCGACGATCACGACCATCAGATCCTTCATCTCAGCTATCCTTGTTGACGGCGCCGGTCGCGGTCGCCTGGCGGGTCGGCACGATGTCGAAACGGGAGACGTTCGCGGTCTCGGGCAAGGCGAGGACCGCAAGCACCATGCTGGCGACGTCACCCGGTTGCACGGCGGTGCCACCCGCATACATCGCGGCCCGCATCTCGGCGCTGAGCAGCTTGCTGTAGAGGTTGGTCTCGATGCGCCCGGCGACGATCTCGGTGACCTTGATGCCGTGCGGGGCCATGTCGAGCCGCAGGCCATCGGCGAAGGCGCCGAGTGCCGCCTTGGTCGCGCCATAGACCGCCAGCCGCGGAAACGCGGCATGTCCGGCGGTCGAGCCCGTGAAGAACACATGGCCGCGCCCCCGCTGCCGCATGCTGGGGATTACGAGGCCGGTGAGGATGATGCTGGCGGTCAGGTTGACGCCGATCGCGGTATCGATCGCCTCGATCTCCATCTCGTCGAAGGCGACGAGCGGCGGCATGATGCCGGCATTGTTGACGAGGATGTCGATCTCCTCGCCCTCGAGGCGCTCAGTTAGCGCGGCCCGATCGCGGATGTCGAGATCGACCGGGACGATGTTTGCGATCGCGGCCAGGGCATCGAGTTCAGGGCGGTTGCGCCCGACGGCGAGCACCCTGTGCCCCGCCTCGGCCAGGGCCAGCGCTATGGCACGCCCGAGCCCGCTCGTCGCACCTGTAACCAGGGCTGTCCGCATCTGCCTCTCCTCGATCACGACGGGGAGCTTGTAGCAGCGCTTGCCGCAGCCCAATCAAGAAAACCCGGCAAAGGGCAAGTTTTGCTTGGGAGGCAGCAACTGGCGGCGCGAGAACCTATGGAGCGAGCACGGCGCGCAGCGGCTCGGACCAGTCCTCGGCGTTCGCCCAGTCGCAGAACGTCGTTACGCTCTTCACGCGCCGATGCGCCCGCGGCAGGATCATGTAGAAGCCGGGGATATCGGCCTCGGCCATGTCCTTCAGCGCGTCGAGCCCGAACGGAGCCACCAGCCGCCCGGATTGGAGATCCTCCGCCGCGTCCAGGATCGAGATCAGGCCGACGCCCAGGCCCGACAAGGTCGCGCGCCGCATCGTCGCGGCGTCCTGGAACTGGATCTCGTTGGCGAGTTCCGGGGCTTGGACACCGAGATGCGCCAGCACGCGGCGCCAGAGCGTGTTGGCGAGCACGGGATGCAGCAGCGTCATGCCCATCAGGTCGGCGGGAGAAGAGATCCGCGCGGCCAGGCTCGGCGAGCAGCAGGGCACCTTCGGGTCGAGCACCAGCAGCGTCGCCTCGTAGTCCTTCCACTGCCCGAAACCCCACTGGATCGCGACATCGACATCGTCCCGGGCAAAATCAGGAAGCTCGATCATCGTGGTCAGGCGCAGATCCGCTCCCGGCAGGCGGTCGCGAAAGTGCTCGATCCTGTCCATCAGGTAGCGTGTCGCGAAATAGGGGCTGGCGTTGAGGTTGATGCGGTTGCGATAGCTGCCCTTGGTGACGCGTCGCACCCCTTCCGAGAATTCCTCGAAGCCCGCCTGGATATAGTGCGCGAGCAGGATCGCCGGCTCGGTCGGCTCGATCACCCGGCCCTTGCGATCGAACAGCACGACGGACAGCGAATCTTCGAGCAGCTTGATCTGCTGGCTAACGGCCTGCGGCGTGACGAACAGCTCGTCCGCCGCGCTGCGGAAGCTGCCGTGACGGATGACCGCGTGAAACACGCGCAGCGCATTCAGTGGCGGCAGGCGCAGATTGCGCAGGCTCATCGAAACCTCTCCCTCGACGCCGGCGAAGAAGGAGCGCCTGATCAGATCACCGCCTTTTCAAGGAAGGGACGGCCCTCGACGATACGTTCGTAGCCGACCTCGGACAAGTCGAGCGTGCGATAGCCGCCATAGGCGATCAGCTCGGAGACGCCGCGGCCGGCCGCCGGACCCTGCTGAAGGCCGTGCCCCGAGAAGCCGTTCGCGAAGATGGAATCCGGATTCGCGGCGCGGAAATAGGCGACCGCCGATCCGATGACCGCGCCGCTGATGATGACGACGTCGTAGCTGTCTTTCATCGCCGCTGGCCCGTTATCTGGCTCATCACTTGGCTTCGTCGTCGGGATGGCCGAGATCGACGAACCAGCCGCCGAGCGCAGTCGTCGCCGGCGCCATGCCGTCGAGCGGCGGCTTCGCCGCTTCGACCGCGGCGCGGTAGGGCTCGGTCGAATCCTGCGGATGGAAGCCGAGATGCCCGGCGAGGCGGTTGTCGACCGGCTTCACCGTGTTGTCCGACATGCCGAAGGAGACCGTGAAGCCGACGCGCGGAGCCGTCAGGCTCGCCGAGACCAGGCGAACGCAATCGTCGAAGGAGAGCCAGGACCAGAGCATGCGCCGGTCAGCCGGCTCCGGGAAGGACGAGAAGATGCGCAGCATCACGCTCTCGATCCCGAACTTGTCCCAGTAGAGCCGGCCGAGATCCTCGACGAAGCATTTCGACAGGCCATAGAGGCTGTCGGGCCGGTGCGGCGCCTGTGCATCGATATGGGCTTCGAGCGGGTGATAGCCGATCGCATGGACGGACGAGGCGTAGACGACGCGGCGAATGCCGTGTTTCCGCGCCGCTTCATAGATGTTGTAGCTGCCGCGGATATTGGCGGAGAGGATCGTCTCCCAGGGCGATTCCAACGGCGCGCCGCCGAAATGGACGATGGCGTCGACGCCCTCGGCTGCCGCGATCACGGCGGCGAGGTCGTCGAGCTCGAAGACCGAAGCTTCCTCATGCGGCTGCAGATCAGGGATCGGGACGCGGTCAGCAAGCCGGATCTTGCGTGCCAGGGGCGCGAGACCCGTCCGCAGCCTGCTGCCGAGGCGCCCGGCGGCCCCCGTGATCAGGACATTCTCGTAATGCTGGCTCATGCGAATTTCCCGGTCGTAAGCTCATCGATGGCCGATGCGACGCAAATCACGGATCGGTCTCCGTAACATAGCCCCTGATCGCATCCTGCCGGCGCGCACCGGCACCGCGTTCCTGCGGATTGCCGAAGCCACCGCCGCCCGGCAGTTCGAGCAGAAGGCGTCGGCCGGCGGGGACATGCTGCCAGCCCTTGGCGCGCATCTTCGTGCCGTCGTCGAGCCTGACCGAGCCGGGCGCGCCATCGCGGCCGCCATGGCGGCCGCGTGCGGCATGGGCAATGCGGTCGAACATCGCCGAGAAATCGAACTCGTGGCCGTCCTCGGCGGCGATCTCGATCGATTGGCCGAGGCCCCCGCGCGAGGCGCCGTCGCCGCCGGAATCGGGCCGCAGCTCCTTGCGCCAGATCACGATCGGGCCGGTCTGCTCGGTCGCCTCGATCGGCATGGTGTGGACGCCCGAGGGGAAGGCCGTGGCCGAGAGCCCGTCGATGCCTGGGCGGGCGCCCATGCCGCCGGAGTTGAACATCAGCACCTCGGCGCGGCGGCCGCTTTGGCCAGCGACGGGGCGCACCGAGATATGGATGTTCCAGAGCGAGGCCGCCCCTTCCGCCAGGATCTGGCCGGGCAGGGCCTTGTCGAGCGCGCCGAGGACTAGATCGGGGATCATGTGGCCGAGCACATGGCGCAGCGCCACCGGTGCCGGGCGCTCGGCATTGAGGATGTTGACGGGCGAGGCCACCTCGAAGAACGCCAGCGAGGCCGAGTTGTTGGGAATGTCGGGCGCGACGACGCATTTCAAGGCGTAGGAGGCGTAGGCCTTGGTATAGATGATCGGGACATTGATGCCCCAGCGGCTGACCGGCGCGCTGCCGGCGAAATCGACGGAGACGCCGTCCTCGCGGATCGTGACCTTTGCAGCGAGCGGGATCGGCTCGTCATAGCCATCGGTCAGCATGGTGTTCGACCAGTTCCCTTTCGGCAGCTCGCGAATGCGCTGCTGCATGGCGCTGCGCGTGCGCGACAGGATGAAGTCGCCGAGCGCCGCCAGCGAGGTCAGGCCGATCTCGCGGAGCATCGCGACCAGCCGGCGATGGCCCACCTCGTTGCAGGCGGCGAGGGAATAGAAGTCGCCGACGACCTGATTGGGCTCGCGGACATTCTGTCTGACGATGCGCACGAGATCCCGGTTCACGACGCCGCGCTCGGCGAATTTCATGATCGGGATCTGGATACCTTCCTCATAGACGGATTTGCCGTCGGCGCCGAAGCCGCGCCCGCCGACATCGACGACATGGGCGGTGCAGGCGAAGAAGCCGACGAGTTCGCCATCGAGGAAGGAGGGCGACACCATCGTGATGTCGTGCAGATGCCCCGTCCCCTTCCAGGGGTCGTTGGTCACATAGGTGTCGCCCTCGAACATGTCGTCGCGCGGGAACTCGGCGATGAAATGCAGGACGGCTTCCGCCATCGTGTTGACATGGCCCGGCGTGCCGGTGACCGCTTGGGCGAGCATCCGGCCCTGCGGATCGAAGACGCCGGCGGAGAGGTCGCCCGCCTCGCGCACCGAGGTGGAGAAGGCCGTGCGCAGCAGCGTCAGGGCCTGCTCCTCGACGACGGAGATCAGGCGGTTCCACATCACCTGCATGCGGATGTCGTCGACCTCGCTCATGCGGCTGCTCCGGTTCTGGCAGAATTCGCGCTGGCGGAATTCTTGCGGACGAGAAGGATGGTGCCGTCGCCTTGCAGCACCGCGTCGAAGGACGACGTCACGACCGTCGAGGTCTCGCTTTCGACGATGATCGCGGGGCCTGTAACCCTGGCGCCGGGCTTCAGCGTGCTGCGCTCGAAGATCGCCGTCGACAGGAAGGCGTCGCTGACGGGATCGAAAACCTTGCGGGCCGTATTCGCGGCCTGAGGCTCGCCGTCCAGTACGAGCTTCTGGGGGGCGGGGGCGGGGCGCTCATCCTGCACCTTCACCGACAAGGTCACGATCTCGATGTCGAGGCCGTCGAGACCATCGATCGGGCGGCCGAAGAAGCGGGCATAGTTGTCGCGGAAGGCGTCGCGGAACCAGGCCGCGTCCTGCGCCCCGAAAGCCCGCTCCGGCAGCGCCACCGGAATTTCCCAGCCCTGTCCGGCATAGCGCATGAAAGCCGTGATCTCGCAGAGCAGCCTGGCTTCCGTGCCGCTGCGGACGAAGGTCTCTGCCGTGCCCTTGAGGCCGGCGACGAGCGTGTTGATCTCGCCGGCATCGAACGCCGACAGCCGCACCAGGCGCGAGGCGACCGCCTCGTAGCCAAAGGGCGCCTTGAGGAAGCCGATGGCCGAACCGACGCCGGCTCCCTGCGGGATCAGGCAAAGATCGATGCCGAGCTTCTCGCAGAGCCTGGCGGCATGAAGCGGCGCCGCCCCGCCGAAGGCGATCATGACATTGTCGGAAATGTCCTTGCCGTTCTCGACCGCATGGACGCGCGCGGCGTTGGCCATGTTCTCGTCGACGACCTCGCAGATGCCAAAGGCCGCCGCCTGCGGCGTCAGGCCGAGCCGCTCCCCGACGCTGCCGGCGATGGCGCATTCGGCCTTCTCGACCGAGAGCCTGATCGCGCCGCCGGCGAAATTGTCGGGATCGAGCTTGGCGAGGACGAGGTCGGCATCGGTGATCGCGGGCTTGTCTCCGCCGCGCTGATAGCAGGCCGGGCCGGGCTCCGAGCCCGCGCTTTCCGGGCCGGTCTGGATCCGCCCCATCGCATCGATCCAGGCGATCGACCCGCCGCCCGCCCCGATCTCGATCATCTCGATGACCGGGATCGAAATCGGCATGCCCGAGCCCTTGCTGAAGCGGTAGGTGCGGGCGACCTCGAAGGAGCGCGCGGTGCGGGGCTGGAAATCCTCGATCAGGCAGATCTTCGCGGTGGTGCCGCCCATGTCGTAGGAGACGACGTGGCCGAGTCCGAAGCGATGCGCGATGTCGGCGGCGAAGATCGCGCCGCCCGCCGGACCCGACTCGACGAGGCGGACCGGAAACTCGGCCGCCGTCGCGACCGAGACCAGCCCGCCGCCGGAATGGATCATGAAGACCGGGCAATCCGCGCCCATCTCCTTCAGCCGGACCTGGAGCCGGTCGAGATAATCCGCCATCCGGGGCCGGACATAGGCATTGGCGCAGACCGTGTTGAAACGCTCGAACTCGCGCATCTGCGGCGAGACCTCGGAGGAGATCGAGATCGGGACCGAGACCTTGCCGGCGATGATCTCGCGGGCGCGCCGCTCATGGGCCGGATTGGCATAGGAATGGATGAAGCCGATCGCGATGGCTTCATAGCCATCGGTCGCGATGCGGTCGGCGATCGCCTCCAGCGCTTCCTCGTCGAGCGGCAACAGTTCCTGGCCACGGGCGCCGATGCGGCCCCTGATGGCAAAGCGGTCCTCGCGCGGCACCAGCGGCATCGGCAGCCTGATGTTGAGGTCATACTGCTCGAAGCGGCTCTCGGTGCGCATCTCGACGACGTCGCGGAAGCCTTCGGTGGTCACGAACGCGGTGCGCGCGCCACGGCGCTCGATCAGGGCGTTGGTCGCCAGCGTGGTGCCGTGCACGACGATGTCGATCTGCGACGGCACAACCCCGGCCTGCTCGGCCACGATCGCGATCCCGTCCAGAATCGCCTGCTCGGGCTTGGCGTAGTTCGTCAGGACCTTGCTGGAGTGAATCTCGCCCCGCACATTGAGGACGATGTCGGTGAAGGTGCCGCCGATATCGGCGCCGAGCCGGATCTGGCCGAGTGCGGTCATGCGTCTTCCTCTGCCGCCTGCTGCGCCGCCTCGTAGTTGCCGCCATGGCAAGCGCAGGCCGCATCGGGAACTGACTTCCTCAGCGCAAGATGCGCCGGCTGCACCGCGCGCAAAACCAAGAATCCATGGCCAAGGGCAAGATTTCTTTGTCTGCCCGGGAGCCCTGGATGAGCCGGCGCAAGGTCTACCGCCCGCGGGATGAGGCAAGGGCCGACGTGTTCGACCACATCGAGATGTTCTACAATCCCACCCGCGAGCATGCACGGAACGGGATGCTGTCGCCCGCCGACTTCGAACGGCAGCACAAAGCGCGAGCCGAGGGCGTCTAGAAAACGAGGGGCGGTTCAAAGTGCGCCGCGAATACAGTCGCGACTGCCGGAGAAAATCCAAGGCAAAAGAACCCGATTATTTAGGCGGGCGCTCCGCCTGGATCCTTGCAGAGACTTAGCATCACATAGCTTCCCAGGTAGGCTGAGACGCGCGGGTGATACATGTCCAGCCATCGGACGGCTTTCCAACGGAGTTTTCCAACACCCCTGAACTCGCTAACATTCTGATTGAAAGACGTCGTCGGAAGGTCGTGCGTGACAACTTCCACGCGTCCAAAGCGGGCAAGGCGTCGGCGCATCCAGCCAATTGGCATCGGTCTGTACGGAAGCGGCGGTTTCGAGCGAATACGGTTGAGGGCCGACCCGACAAAGGGCATGTCTCTGGCGATTCCTCGGGCGAGTTGCACAGGGAATGCGAGCGGATATGGATTGGCGGCGATGAGAACCACTGCGCCACCAGGCCTTACCACGCGCGCCATCTCGGCGAGAGCCGCGTCCTGCGCCGCTGGGTCTTCGATATGGTAGATCATATGGCAGGAGAAGGCCGCGTCGAATGCTCCGTCCTTGAAGGGCAGTGCGCAGATATCTGCTTTCTGAAATTCATGCGGGATACTGACCTCCGCAAAGGACGAGCGAGCCAGCTGGAGCCCCGTCTCGGAGAAGTCCACGCCGGTGTATCGCGAGCACATCTCCAAAATATACGTCGCCGGATTACCGCCACACCCGCATTCCAATACGTTCAATGCGGCCCCTGCGCCTGACAGCGCCAATCGAACGCGGTCTGTGTGCAGACGTCGGAGTTCGATCCTAATTGGGCCATCTTCTTTGAGGCCAAAGAGATCGTGATCGACGGTATTGCCACCCTGCACGCGCCACCCGACCTCGTCGTAGAATCGCCGTGTCGCGTCGGTTCCTCTTTTAACGGGCTGCGTCATTTGAATACGCTCGCTCTGTTATACTAGAAATTTAATTGCGCAATCTCCTGTTGTGTCAACCATTTGTTGCAATGCCTGGTTCGATTCCGCCGAATTTAGCCCGGTCGCAAAGGGCCACGGCAGCGTCGCATGTCTCCAGCTCCGCCCGCGCGCCCTCAATCTTCTTTTGCAGCGACAGCAACTGGACTACCAGGGTGCGCTTCATCGCATCGAGAGAACGCGCCGTAGCCACTCTCTCTTTTTTGAAATCCTCGTAGGCATCAGCCAAGGAAATTCCCGCGTCAGCTAGACTTTGCCCAACCTTAATGACACTGCCCGCCGCCTCCTGTTTTAGCAGGTCCAGAATCAACGATGAGATTTCATAGCTTCTAATGGGTGGCGGCAGCGTCTGGCGCTGCGGTGTGAATAGGGATCGACCTTGATCCCAAGATCGGCACTCTGCTTGACCCTGCCATCCTCGAGTATTTCGCAACGTTGACAAGTGCCTACCGCAATTTTGACGGGGTGAGGCTCGGGTGCGGATCAGGGGTCAAACTGCGTGCTGTTTTACATAGGTCGATGTCCTCTGGCTCGAAGACCCGTCCGAACCACTCAATCAGGCGCTTGCGTTCGGGATGTCTGGGCTTGGCCATGGCTTCTACGAACTCTTCGAAGCCGGGGATTCCGCCGACGTCTTCCGGCGGAGCGCGGCGCGCGCCGTCGAGAAAGCGCGGGTAGTCGAGACCGGGATCGGCGTCACCGATGGCCTCGATCGTGAGCGTGTGCTCCCAGTTGTCGCCGAAGTCGTAGGTGTAGGCGAAGCGCTTCAGACCGCGATCGGTCAGCGGGCGGACTTGGTGTTCTTGGCGTCGCTGAGCTTGATCCACCCATCCGGGTCGGGGATGCCGTAGCGCCTGCTTTGGCCGTCAATCTCGATCGTGAAGTCGAAGAGGTGATAGTTCTCGAACAGCATGACGGCCTGGATGACCTCGTGAAGGCCTCTCAGGCTCGTCGTCAGGGGAACCTCGACGCGACGCCAGACGGCCGGCTCGACATGGTCGAGCACGATTTTGATGCAGGCGATGCGATCGACATGGGAAGCGGCCGAGATCATGCCGCCAGCGTAGCGGCCTCTCGTGGCGTCTGCCAGTTCCAGGGCGCGAGGTCGCCGATCCGGTTGTTGGGTGGGTCGGCGATGCGGGTCAGAACGTCCCTGAGATAGGCTTGGGATCGAGGCCGTTGAGCTTGGCGCTCTCGATCAGGATGTAGATGACGGTGGCGCGCTCGCCGCCGGTGTCGGAGCCGGCGAAGAGCCAGTTCTTGTGGCCGACGGCGAGCGGCGGGGTCGCGCGTTCGGCGGCGTTGTTGTCGATCTCCAGATCGCCGCGGTCGGCATAGAGCTTGTCGAATCCGGCATATCCGGCGGCATGGCGATATCCAGCGAAGCTCTGGAGATGGCCTTGCGGGCGCACGCTCTTCCGATCGCGGGTGTATCCGATCATCAGCAACGATGCCCCGCAAGACGCTCGTCTTCGTGAGGCGCGCGACAGTTATAGGCTACGCCCGGCGCTGCCACGGCCCCTCCCGAAAGATTCTCTCCTTGATTGTCGCGGCGCGTCCTGCAACTGCGCATGTCAGGTTTCAGATGATCACAACAGAGTGCCCTACCGCCCGCGTCATCAGATCGAGAACCTCTTCGCGAAACTTAAGGATCGGCTCCGTATCGGAACGCGCTACGATCGAGTCGGCTATAACCTCTTCTCGCCCAGTTGTATCGCGCCTTCATCTTTAGGCCTTGATCAATGAATCCTGAGCCTACGCCCGCGACAAATCGACCTTATACGTCTCTCGGGCGAAGATCAGGCTCAGCACAAGGCATGCTGCGGCGATCCCGACCGGGTAGTAGAGACCGGAGTAGATGTTGCCTGTGGCCGCGACGATCGTGAACGCGGTCGCAGGCAGAAACCCTCCGAACCACGCCGCGCTCATGTGATAGGGGAACGACATGGCTGTATAGCGGATCCGCGAGGGGAACATCTCCATCAGCGAGGTCGTCGTCGGCGCGAACGTCATCGCACCGAAGGTCAACAGGAGCGAAAGCAACAGCACGATCACGGGTGCGTTGATGTCCGCAGCCGCTGCATTGCCGAGGGGATACAGTTTCTCGGTCAGCGCGGCCGTCAGTTCCTTGTCGAAGCGCGCCTTCTGGACCGCTGCGTCCGGGGCATCGCCGGCATAGCCCACGATAACACGGTCCCCGACCCTGGCCTGGGCAACACCTGCATCGCTCGACTTGACGGTCGAGTAGTTCAATCCAAGCTTCGCCAGGGAGTCGCTCACGACGTCGCAGGACGAAGTGAACTTCGAGGTTCCAAGCGGATTGAACTGGAGCGAGCAATCATTGTTGTTTGCCGAGATCGAGATCGGGTGGTTCTGTTGCGCCCGCTCCAGAGCCGGATTGCCGAAATGCGTCAGGCCTTGGAAGATCGGAACCGTGAGTACTGCGGCCAGCAGGTAACCCGCCAAATAGACCGGCTTGCGACCGATGCGATCCGACAGGCTCCCGAACACAACGTACAATGGAACCGTGATGACAGTCGCGACGATTAGCAGGGTGTTTGCAGTCAGCGCCTCAATCCGCAGCACCTTGGTCAGAAAGAACAACGAGTAGAACTGGCCAGTATACCAGATTACCGCCTGCGCCGGTAGAATGCACAGGGCGCCGATGATGATGGAGCGGACATATGTCCAGTTCCCGAAGGCCTCCGCCAAAGGAGCCTTGGAGGCCTTGCCTTCGGCTTTCATACGCTTGAACTCGGGCGACTCGTCGAGCTTCAGCCTGATCCAGAGGGAAATGCCGAGCAGCGCGATGGAGATCAGAAACGGCACGCGCCAGCCCCAGGCGGTAAAGGCGTCCGCACCGATCGACAGCCGGAGCGGGATGATGACCGCAACCGCGAGCAGGAAGCCCAACGCGGCCGTCAGGATGACGTAGGCGGTCCAGGTTGCACGCTTCCCCGTGGGAGCGTGCTCTGCCACGTAGATCATGGCGCCGCCGAATTCGCCGCCGAGCGCCAGCCCCTGCAACATTCGCATCGAGATGAACAGGATGGGCGCTGCGATGCCGATCGTGGCGTAGGCAGGCAAAAGACCGATGATGAAGGTCGAAAGTCCCATCAGCAGGATCGTGATCAGGAACGTGTACTTGCGACCAACCAAGTCGCCGAGACGACCGAACACAAGGGCGCCAAACGGGCGCAGCATGAAGCCCGCAGCGAAGCCCAGCAGCGTGAAAATGAACCCGGCCGTCGGGTTGACGCCTGAGAAGAACGCTTTCGCGATCTCGGACGCCAGCAGACCGATCAGGAAGAAATCATAAAACTCGAACACGGTCCCGAGAGAGGCAGCGACGATGACCTGCTTGTCCCTTGAGGATATTCTCTGCTTTGCCGTCACGATTTCTAAGGTAGTCATACATTCCTCCCACAATGTTGATGTATTCCCGGCGACAATTTTGGTGACGCTCTTTAGGGTCGATTTTTGTCTGTTCTTCGCGCGTGGCCGTGCCGTTGCGCGGCCTTTACTGGCAAATCTCGATAGCAACGGCGGTGGCCTCACCTCCGCCGATGCAGACCGAAGCGATGCCGCGGCTCAGCTTCGCTTCTCGAAGCGCCGACAAAAGGGTCACCATGATCCGCGCCCCGGAAGCGCCGATCGGATGCCCGAGCGCACAGGCGCCGCCATTGACGTTCACACGCTCCGCTTGCAGTCCCAATTCGCGCATGGCCGCCATCGGAACGACCGCGAAGGCCTCGTTGATCTCGAAGAGATCGACATCGCCGACCCGCCAATCGACTTTCCCGAGAAGGTCGCGGATGGCGTGAACGGGAGCAGTGGGGAAGCGACTTGGAGCATCGCCATGGGTCGCATGTCCTATGATGGCGGCCAGCGGCGTCAGCCCACGTTTGTCGGCCTCGGATCGGCGCATGAGAACCAATGCGGCCGCCCCGTCCGATATCGACGATGAGTTGGCGGCGGTGACCGTTCCCCCAGCGCGAAATGCCGGACGCAACGTCGGAATCTTCTCAACCCGCGCCTTTCCGGGCTGCTCATCGATCGAGATCACCTGCGAAGCGGTTTTGTCCTCTGGCAGCTTGATCGGTGCGATCTCGGCGGCAAAACGGCCTTCGGCGATCGCCGCCTGAGCGCGCGCAAGGGACCGGATCGCGTATTCGTCCTGGAGTTCCCGGCTGAATTGAAACTCCTCGGCGCACTGTTCGGCGAAGACGCCCATCAGGCTGCCCTTCTCGTAGGCGTCCTCGAGGCCGTCCATGAACATGTGATCGATCGTCCGACCGTGGCCCATGCGATAGCCGGACCGCGCACGGTCGAGCAGGTATGGCGCGTTGCTCATGCTTTCCATGCCGCCGGCCACGGCGACGTCCACGCTGCCCGCGACGAGCAGATCGTTCGCCAACATGGCCGCCTTCATGCCGGAGCCGCACATCTTGTTCACGGTCGTTGCTCCCGACCGGACGGGGATGTTCGCCTTGATGGCAGCCTGACGCGCGGGTGCCTGCCCCTGCCCCGCCGTCAGAACGCAGCCGAAGATCGTCTCCTCGACGCTCTCGGGGTCGAGGCCGGATCGTGCGATTGCCGCCGAAATGGTGTGGGCACCCAATTCCGCCGCGGTGAGCTTGCTCAGGCTGCCCTGGAAGGCGCCCATCGGCGTCCTGGCAGCACCGACGATGACGATCGGATCTTTGGACATCGAACCCGCTTTCGTGTGGAGTTGCTTACCGAGGGGCCATGCGCAATGCTCCGTCGAGGCGGATGACCTCGCCGTTGAGCATCGAATTCTCGCAAATGTGGGCGACCAGCGCGGCGTACTCGCCCGGGCGGCCGAGGCGCTTGGGAAACGGCACGGTTGCTCCCAGCGCCGCCCGCACCGTCTCAGGCATCGCGGCCATCATCGGCGTTTCGAAGATGCCCGGCGCGATGGTGACGACCCTGATCCCAAACTGGGCGAGCTCTCTGGCGGCGGGCAGCGTGAGCGCGGCGACCGCGCCTTTCGAGGCGGCGTAGGCAGCCTGCCCGATCTGGCCGTCGAAAGCCGCGATCGAGGCGGTGTTGATGATGACCCCGCGCTCGCCATCGGGCCCGACAGGCTCGTTCTTCGCGATCGCGTCCGCCGCCAGGCGCAGCATGTTGAACGTGCCGACGAGGTTGATCTCCACGGCCCGTGCGAAGCTCTCCAGCCGATGGGGGCCGTTCTTCGAGAGGATTCGTTCCCCCGGCGCCACTCCAGCGCAATTCACCAGCCCGTCCAGCTGCCCGAACTGAGCCAGCGTCTGCGCGACCGCATTGGCGGCATCGTCAGCCTTCGTGACGTCGGTGCGAACGAATTTCGCGCGCGCGCCAAGGTGTTGCGCTACGGCCTCGCCGGCTTCCGCGTTGACATCGGCGACGACGACTCGCGCCCCTCGCTCGATGAGATCACGCGCGACGCATTCCCCAAGACCAGAGCCAGCGCCCGTGACAAGAAAAACGCCGCCATCAATGTTCATATCGAAAGCCTCGGTTCGCAGGAGGATTTGATGAAATTCACTCGTGGAACCGCGTGAATTGAGAGACTTCGATCCGCTCGCTGATCAGCGAGTTCTCGGGCGCGCTCGGATCGGATTTGCCGATCGCCATCCCGGACAGAACGACATGCGTGTCGGGAATATCGAGCTGCTCATGGACAACCCGGCCGTATTCGCACCAGGCCTGCTGGGGGCACGTCTCCAGGCCGAACGCGCGG
The DNA here is from genome assembly GCA_036525085.1 of Allobosea sp. GTDB lineage: Bacteria > Pseudomonadota > Alphaproteobacteria > Rhizobiales > Beijerinckiaceae > Allobosea. The sequence continues at coordinate 23,849 of DATDBB010000436.1, read as the reverse complement.
GCCAGGATCATGACGTTCTGCATGAACATGCCGCAGTCGAGCCACGACCCATGGAGCAGGCTCTTCTCCATGGTGAAGAACAGCCCCATAGGCGCTCCGAAGAACTCAAAGTTCCGGAGCATCGCCCGCTTGCGGCTCTCGTAGTCGGTACGCTCGATGCCGTAGAGACTGTACAACGCGTAGCCGACCTGCCGACGACGCGACAGATAGGGTTCCGGCACGGGGGTCGGCGCGTAGGCATACTCGTCCGACCGCTCGCCCGCTTCCGCTGCGGCAATCACGGCCCGCGCCAGGCGATCACGTGCCTCGCCGACGACAACATGCACATTCCAGGGCTGGAAGTTGGTCCCCGACGGAGCGCGGGCTGCAGCGGTCAGAATCTTTCGGATGATGTCGACGGGAACCGGATCGGGCAGAAACCGGCGTATGGATCGTCGGTTTTCGACCGCCTCAAGGACCGATAGCTCCGTCTCGCTCACCTTGTGCTGCTCGCGGGCTTCCGCGGCAGCCATGGGGTGAACGGCCAGTCGTTTATCTGACATGCCGGCTCACTCCGCAGCAGCGGCGGCAAGTTGCGCGCGGCGCTCTTGCCGGAGGACGAAACGTTGGATCTTGCCGCTCGCGGTCTTGGGCAGCGCATCGACGTAGTGAATGGCGCGAGGATAAGCGTGTGCCGCGTAACGGACCTTGACCCAGTTCTGGATGTCCTTGGTCTGCTCTGCGGTGGGGGCTTCTCCTCTCCTCAGCACGACATAGGCTTCCAGGACTTCGCCTCTCGTCGGATCCGGCACCGCAATCACGGCGCACTCGCTCACGGCCGAGTGCGTCACGATGACCGACTCGATCTCGAATGGCCCGATCCGGTAGCCGGCCATGATGATGACGTCGTCGTCACGCGACGAGAAGAAGTAGTAGCCGTCCTGATCCCTCCGCCCGGCATCGCCGGTCAGATACCAGCGTCCGTTTCCAGCGAATTTCTCGGCGCTCTTCTTCGGATCGTTCAGGTAGCCGCTGAACCAGGCCAGCGGACTGTCCTTCAACTCGATCGCGATACGGCCGAGCTCGCCGATTTCGGCCGGCTCGTCGTCTAACTCCTTCAAGACAAGAGCGGACCAGCCCGGGAGCGGAATACCCATTGATCCCGGTTTCAGGCTGCATGCGAGCTCGGGATGGTGATGGTTGTTGAACAGCATGCCCGCCTCGGTCTGACCGAAATGGTCATGGACCGACACGCCCAGGACACCGCTGGCCCATTCGTTGACTTCCGGGGTCAGGGGTTCGCCGGCGCTCGAAGCGCACCGCAGCTCAGTGATCGCAGGAATGGTGCCCGTGAAGGCGCGGAGCGATCGATAAACGGTCGGGGCCGCCGTGAAGTTCGTGACACCGAACTTTGCGAGCGTTCCAAAGGTCGTGGCCGGATCGAAATTCGCCTGCAGCAGGAGGCTCGGCACGCCGGTCGTGAACGATCCCAGGATGCCGAAATACAGCCCGTAGGCCCAGCCGGGGTCGGCAGCGCACCAATAAAGGTCCTCGTTCGTGAGGCCTAGTCCATATTCGGCGTACACCTGAAAGCCGGCCAGCGCCTTGGCGGGCACGGCCACGCCCTTCGGCGTGCCTGTCGTTCCCGAGGTGAAGATATGGATGATCGGCGCATCTCCGCCCAGAGCCGCCGCCTTGAAGCCCGGTCGCGAGGCGCCGAGGACCGAATTGAACTGGAACGCGCCAAACGGCAACGTCTCCGTCGAAGCTGTGCTGATCACCCGCCACGGTGCGTCGAAGGGAATATCGTCACCCGGCACCAGCTTCGCCTGCTGGGCCTCGTCGCAGACCACGATCTTCGCTTCGCTTCCCTTCAGCCTGAATGCGATGGCTGGCGGCGCGAATGCCGTGAAGATCGGGACATGAACGGCGCCCAGCCGCCAGATGCCCATGAGAGTGACGAGGTATTCGACGCTCTTTCCCATCAGCGTCGCAACGCGGTCGCCCGGCCTGACCCCGAGGTCGTAAAGCGATGCCGCGAATTGCTCCGAACGCTGCCGCAGATCGCCATAAGTCAAATCGAACGCCGTCAGATCGCTGGAGACGACCTTGTAGGCGAGCCCATCCGCCGGCCGGCTGTCACAAAGCTGCGCAGCGACACTCAGGTCGGGAGCGCTATACAGGTCCACGAGCTGCTTCACGCGCACGAGCGCTGACGCGTATTCAACTGCCATCTCGGTCACTCCCAGTGATCTGATTTTTTTGGACACGCCCACCGGACGCGTGGGCGCGGCGCCACAATCAGGGCAGCACTCCAACGCGAGAGGGAGTCACTAATGTGGCGTAATCACGCAGGTATGATAATCATAATTCTCTCCCTTAACCGCCATTCAAGGCGATAATGCCGCTATTTTCGCGGTCAATTTTTGATTACCTGATTCTATGTAGAATCATAATTCTACATATGTCAAGGTACCTCAAGCCTCGATTCCGTCCATGCGCACGAGATGGAACCTCGCCGGGTGGAGGCTCTTCAGGAGCTTGGATTCTGCGGGGAAGTGCCGATAGAAGCGAAGGCTAGGCCGGGCTCTTCGTGGGTGGAGCTTTGACGCCGAACCGACCGACAGGCCGCTACAGATGAGTATTTCGCAGTCCGGACGAAAAGGTCGGAGCGCGCAGGTCGCGAACGAAAAGCGCCTCGCGATACTGCACGCCGCTCGTGACCTGGTGACGAGGGTTGGGTTCCGGGAGGCGCAGATGAATGCGGTTGCCGAGGAAGCCGGCGTCGCGCTCGCCACCCTCTACCGCAACTTTTCCTCGAAGGCCGAACTCATGGTCGAGGTCGTCGGCATCGTCTCCCAGCGCGAAGTAGAGGCGGCTGCCGGGATGGCGGTTAGCGAAGGATCAGCGGCAGACCGGCTGTGGGCGTCGGCTTGGATGTTCGCCAGCCGAGCGCTCCGTGGGCGCCGGCTTGCGCATGCCTTGGTGGCGGAGCCTGTCGAACCTGAGATCGAAACCGCGCGCCTGGTCTATCGCCGCAAGCTCGCTCGTGTCTTCGAGACAGTGATCGACCAGGGCATCCGCGATCAGGAGTTTCCTCCCCAGGACGCGCAAGCCTCGGCGGCCTGCATCGTCGGCTCGCTTTTCGAGGGCCTGGTCGGACCTCTGGCGCTCGATGGTAGTCGAACCGATGCCGACCGCGAGGCTCACGCCAGGTCCATTGTCGCGTTCTGTCTTCGTGGCGTCGGCCACGGCGGCGCGATTTCGGCGGCTTGAACGACGTTACGAGCGAGATAATAGGGCAGGGCGACCCTGGACATCATCTTGGCCAGTTGGAACGCCGTCGAGACCCGGGTCGCCAAGGTGCTCGCGCCCATACTTCGGCCGAGCGCCAGCGCCGCGATCAGCAGCAGTCTTAGGGCCTGAATCCAGAGAGGGTCGGCAAGCCTCCTGTTCGAAGGTCGTTATGGCGCTGATCCGAGCCCATTTCGGAATCGCTGGAAGGTACGGCGTTCCGGCCTCTGTCAATCACGGTGGCGGGCCAGGCGCTCCATCTCGGCGGCCGGAATACTGAAGCTTGGATCGGCGGCGGCGATCTCGCGGACGAGATTCGTCAATTCCGTGCAGAACTCGCGCGATGCGAGAGTCCGCGTCCCGTGGGCCGGGACAACGAGCCGCCCCACGATTTTTTCCTCGGGCCGGAACGGCACGAAAACGAGCGCAGCCTTCGTCGCGATCCCGAGGATACTCAGTTTGTCCAGCAGCCCGATCCCGGCGCCCGACTCGATCAACACACAGGCCACGCTCGACTGCGAGACTTCGGCTACGGGCCGCAAGACGAGATCATGCTGCTGAAACAGGCGGTGCGCCAATGCTCCCAGTGGCAGCATCCGATTGAGACAAACGAGAGGGCAATCGGCGATCTCGCTGACCGAGAGAAATGATCGACTGGCCAGCGGATGGTCTGCCGGTAGGACGCATCCGAACGGCGAGGTGCAAAGCTCCTCGATGTGGATGCCCGAAAGTGGGGCTGTGTCGATCAACAGGCCGATCTCGGAGCGGAAGGTGGCGACGCGTTGTGCAACCTCGCGCGCGCTCAGCACCTCGATCACGAATTCCACGCCCGGCTTGCTCCGCCGGAAACGCGCCACCGCCCGCGGCAGGATGGAATTGGCGAAGGCTGCGATCGAGGCGATGCGCAGTGCGCCAGAGCGCCCCTCCTTGAGATCGCGCGCGTGCAGCGCCACCGCTTCTACCGACGAGACGGCGTGAGCGATGTCGCCATAAAGTATCTCCGCCTCGCGCGTCGGAAACAGGCGCTGTCTCTCCCGGCGAAAAAGCGTGATGCCGAGCCGTTGTTCGATCTGCTGAAGCGAGCGACTCATGGCGGGCTGGGATACATTCAGAGCGTTGGCCGCCGCCGTGACGCTGCCCTTCTCGATCACGGTTTTCAGGATCGCGAGGTCCCGGGCGTCAACGATCATAATCTTACTGCATGAAGTCAGACCAATATTATATTGGAGTGCATGATCTTGCATCGTCAAGATCGCCGGCATCTGAGTGCGGCATCCGGCGACGAACCAGCGATGAAAATCACCGAAATTCGCGGACACCATGTCGGTTTCGCCCCGTCGCCGGCGATCGGCAATGCCCGGACCATGATCCGCCGCCGGGACTTCCTGCTTCTCGAAGTCCTTACCGATTGCGGCCGACGCGGCTGGGGCGAGGTGTTTTCCTCGCCCGACGCAGCGGCGGCGCTGATTCGAAACCGTTACGCCGCGGCCGTGCTCGGTCGGTCCCCCCGACAATATCGCGCTGTCTGGGAGGGCATGACCGGCAATCTCGGTTACGATCGGCGCGGCCCTGCGATGATGGCGATCTCCGCGATCGACATGGCGCTACACGATCTGGCGGCTCAGGATCTTGGCGTCAGCGTCGCCGCCATGCTGGGCGGTGGGCTGCGCGAGCGCGTGTTCGCCTATGGCAGCGGCCCCTTCATCGCCGAGGCGAGCAATCCCTACGCTCACTATCCGACGGAGGTGAAGCGCTGCCTCGAACTGGGCTATCGCGCGATCAAGCCGCGCGCCGGCGTCAGCCCGCGCGCTGATGGCGAGATGCTTGCCGAGATGCGCCGTCAGGTCGGCCCCGAGGTCGGACTGATGGTGGACATAAACCAAGCCTACAGCGTCCGTGCCGCGATCGCTTCGGCGCACCGCATGGAGGCCTCCGACCTGCTCTGGATCGAGGAGCCGGTCGAGCCGGAGGATATTCCCGGATACGCGGCGGTGGCGGCGGCCGTTTCGACCGCCGTCGCCGGTGGCGAGGCGCTCGCGAGCGCAGCGGCCTTCCGGGATTTCCTCGTCGCCAAGACGATGTCGATCCTTCAGCCGGACCTGACAGTATGCGGCGGCTATACCGGCTTCATGCGCATCGCAGCGCTGGCTGCCGCCTTCGACCTGCCGGTCATGCCCCATGTTTTCGGCACGATCGTCAATCACCAGGCTGCGCTGCAGGTCGCCGCCTTGCTGCCGGCGCGACGGGGAGGCGGTCCGGCCGCCTATCCCTATGTCGAGGTCGATATCTCCAGCAATCCGCTACTCGCGCTGCAGGGCGCGGTGAAACCCAACGCCGACGGCACGCTGTCGATCCCTGACCTGCCCGGCACCGGCCTCGACCTTGACGCTGCGCGGCTCGAGCCGTGGCGGCGCGAAAGTTGGGTCTGCCGCTGAGCACTGCGCAAGAACGATATCGACACGGACAACGCCCGCACAAAACAAGCGGCGACCAAGAGGAGGACAACATGCACCCAACGAGACGCAGCCTGACGCTCGGCCTCGCCGCCCTCGCCTGCTCGCCGCAGCATTCGGCCTTTGCCGCCGATTGGCCGGAACGGCCGGTGACTTTCGTCGTCCCGTTTCCGGCGGGCGGCAGCACCGATGTGGTCGCCCGGCTCTTCGCCGAACGCTATGCCGAAACCCTGAAGCACGGCTTCCTCGTCGACAACCGTCCAGGCGCCAACGGCAACATCGCCGCGGCCGCGATCGCAAAGGCGCCCGCCGACGGCTACACGATTCTGGTTTCAGGGAACGGCCAGAACGCCATGAACCACTCGCTCTATGCGCGAATGCCCTACGATTCTCTTAGGGACTTCGCGCATATGTGTCTGCTGGCTTCGACCCCGAATGCGATCATCGTTCCCTCGGATTCGCCGATCACTGGTTTCGCGGGGTTCCTGCACCGCGCCAGGGAGGCCGGCGACGGGCTCCCCTTCGCCAGCCCCGGCGTCGGGTCCTCGGGCCATCTTTCGCTCGCGATGCTGGAGAACGCCGCGCAGTTCAAGATTCGCCATGTACCCTATCGCGGCGCCGCCCCGCTGGTCACCGACGTTCTCGGCGGCCACGTCCCGGCCGGGATCGTGAATGTCGATATCCCGCTCGCGCATGTCCGGAGCGGCAAGCTGCGGGTGCTCGCCGTCACCAGCGCCACCCGCAGTCACCTCTATCCCGATGCCCCGACGGTCGCGGAATCCGGCTTTCCCGGATTCGAAGCCGTCGGCTGGTTCGGCCTCTCGGCGCCGGCCGGGACGCCGGAAGCCGTCATTGCGAAAATCAACATGCTCGGCAACCAGTTCCTGCTGGAGGACAAGTTGAAGCAGCGCTTTGCGGCCGGCGGCTATCTCGCCGGCGGAGGCAGCCCGCAGGACTACGCCGATTTCATTGGCCGCGAGATCGTCAAATGGCGCGATGTCGTCAAGGCGAGCGGCATCTCGCTCGAATAGTCGCCCAAGCTTCACATGCTGGGCAGCGGATTTATGCTGCGCGCCTGATGGCGATCCGCGCGTTGGGCTGGTCTAACCAGTGGTCGAAGAGAGCCGGTCCAGATCTGGGATCAGACGGCCTCTCCAGCGACGGCGGGCCGCATCGACTTCGAGGCTGGCGTGGTCCGGCTCGCCTCGCCGTAGCCGCGGCCGTAATGCGCCTCCAGCCTGACCTGCACGAGATTCCACAAGGTGGTCAGCGCGAGATAATAGACCGCCGCGACCGTATAGAGTTCCAGCACCTCGAACTTCTGCTGCATCAGCACCTGGCTGCGCCGCATCAGTTCCTCCATCGAGATGATCGAGGCCAGCGACGTCGCCTTGAGCAGGCCGTTCAGCGAGTTGCCCAGTGGCGGAATGATCAGGCGCAGCACCTGCGGCAGCAGCACGAGGCGCAGCGTATGCCAGCGCGACAGGCCGAGCGCCTTGGCCGCTTCCCGTTGCCCCTTGGCGATGCCGTTGAAGCCGCCGCGGATCGTTTCCGACAGATAGGCGGCCTCGTTCAGGCTGAGCGAGAGCAGCGCCGACATCATCACGCCGAAGCGGATGCCGATCTGCGGCAGCGCCGTATAGATGATGACGAGTTGCACCAGCAGCGGCGTGCCCCGGAAGACCCAGACATAAAACGATGCCGGCACCGAGAAGATGCGGCGCGGCGACATCCGCGCCAGCGCTATCACGAGGCCGAGGATCAGCCCGATGACCATCGTGGTGACGGTCAGGCCGATCGTCACCAGCACGCCTTCGAGCAGATAGGCATTGGTGAGGTAGGACAGGAAAGCGTGAACGTCGAACATCTTCCCGCCCCTCCCCGGTTCAGTTGGTCGGGCCGTCGCCGCGGATGGCGAAGCTTGTCGCGGCAAGCTTGGTCATGCCGAATTTCTCGAACAGCTTGTCGTAGGCGCCGTCCGTGCGGATCGCGGTGAGCGCCTCGGCCACCGCCTGCGCCACCTTCTTGTCGCGGAAGGCGAAGGTGATGTCGGTGCCGGCGACGTCCTTCAGCCAGATCTTGGCGATGCCGCGCTGCACCAGGGCGTTGGCGGTCTCGTTGATGTTGATCGCGGCCTCGAGCTGGCCGGCGCGGAGCGCGGCCGAGGTCTCGGTGACGGTCGAGAACGTCCGGAAATCGATCGGCTTCAGGCCCCTGGCGACCATCTCGGCGTTGAACTCGCGCGACTTGCGCTCCTGATAGGTCGCCGTTTCGACGCCGACGACGCGCCCGGCGAGATCCTCGAACTTCTCGAGCTTCAGGCTCGACTTCGGATCGGTGTAGATGCTGAGCGCCTGTTGGGCGTAAGGCACGAGAAACAGGATCTTGGAGCGCTCCTCGGTCCAGAACAGGCCTGTATTGATCGTGTCGAAGCGGCTGGCGCGCAGGCCCGGGATCATCGGCGGGAAATCCATCCGGACGAAGACCGGCTCGAGGCAGATGCGCTTGGCGATTTCCTTGGCGAGCTCGACATTCAGGCCCTGCAACTCACCCTTCTCGTCGACGAATTGCTGCGGCGGCAGGGTCGGGTTGATCGACATCTGCCACTTGCCGGCCTCGATCAGACTGGACGCCGGCACCTTCGAGGGGCAGCTCTGGGCGTCGGCTCCGCCCGCGAGGCAGACGAAGACGGCGAGGGCGGAAATGGTCTTGAAAAGGCGCATCGCGTGGTCTCCCGTGCAGAAGAATGGGTGGCGGGGCAGACGTTTCCTCGGTCGTTTCTTGGTTCCGTTGTCGTTAGCCAGCGTCGGCGGATCAGCCATCCGCATGCCGCGTCAGGATCAGCGAGACGTGGCGGGCTTCCGTCACGACCTCGTCGCACTGGTTGATCAGATTGAGCGCCTCGACGACGATGCCGCGGCCGGGATCGCGGGTCGGGCGCTTCTCGGCGAAGCGGAAGCGCACGCGCAGGCTGTCGCCGGCGACGACCGGCGCCTTGAAGCGAACAGCGTCCCAGCCGAGCGAGGCGACGGAGGTTTCCTCGTAGAGCTTGAGCTCCGACTTCAGCCCCTCCATCAGCGACAGGCCGTAGAGCCCATGCGCGACCACGGCCGGGAAGCCGCGCGCGCGGGCATAGCCCTCATCCAGATGCAGCGGATGATGATCGCGCGTGACGTCGGCGAAGGCGGCGATGTCGGCGGGCGTGACGCTGTGCGCCGCACTCTCGAACTCGGCGCCGAGCTCGATATCCTCGTAGCGGAGATTGATTGGTGCGGTCGCGCTCATTGCATCTCCCTCAGGCGACCTTGCGCGTGCGAGCAGGCAGTTCGACGAAACTGCGACCAATCCCCATCGGGCCCGGCCGGAAGATGCGCGCGTCCATTTCGCGAAGATCCGGGCTGATGCGGGGCCTGAAACCCATATGCGCCAGCACATCCTCCTCGAGCCGGACGCCGGGGGCGATCTCGGTCAGCGTCACCGCGCGGTTGTTCAACTGGAACACGGCCCGCTCGGTGACATAGGAAACCTGCTGCCCGCGCTCGGCTGCGAGCGCTGCGCTGAAGCTGATCTGCCCGACCTGCGGCACGAATTTGCGGAAGGCGCCGTCGCGGCGGATCGAAAGGCGGCCGTTCTCGACGCCGATGTCGAGCTTGCCGCCGGTCATGGTGCCGTTGAAGATCAGTCGCTTCGCGTTCTGGGTGATGTCGATGAAGCCGCCGGAGCCGTCGCGACGGTCGCCGAAGCGGGTGACGTTGACATTGCCGGCCTCGTCTACCTCGGCGAACGACAGGAAGGCGCAGGTCAGCCCGCCGCCATCGTAAAAATCGAACTGATAGGCCTGGTCGAGAATGGCGCGCGGATTGATCGCCGTGCCGAACTCGCGCGCATGGCCCGGCACGCCGCCGACGACGCCCGATTCCACCGTCAGCGTGATCAGATCCTCGATGCCTTCCTCGGCGGCGACGTTCGGGATCATCGCCGAGATGCCGACGCCGAGATTGACGACGTCGCGAGGGTGCAGCTCGAAAGCGGCGCGGCGGGCGACGACGCGTCGCTCGGTCAGCGGATCGGGCGCGATCAAGGCGACGGGCACGCGCGTCTCGCCGCAGCGGGCGGGGTCGTACTGCGTGCCATAGGTCTGCATCTGCTCGGGCTCGAGCACGACGTGATCGACGAGGAAGCCCGGGATCTTGACCATCTGCGGATGGAGCGAGCCGCGCTTCACGATGCGCTTGACCTGGCAGACCACCGTGCCGCCGGCATTGTGCACGGCCTGCGCGATGGACAGGTCCTCGCGCGTCGTGCCCTCGTGCTCCATGCTGATGTAGCCGTCTTCGTCGGCCGAGGTGCCGCGAATGATGGCGAAGCTCGGTGGGGCGGGCATGCGGTAGAGCAGCCATTCCTGCCCGTGCAATTCCAGCAGATCGACCAGCGGCAAGGTGGTGCGCGCATTCATCCGCCCGCCATCCTGGCGTGGGTCCATATACGTCTTGAGGCCGACATGGGTGAGGACGCCGGGATGCTTGGCCGCCATGGCGCGGCAGAGCTGGCTCATCACGCCCTGGGGGAAGTTGTAGGCGTCGATCAGTTCTTCGCGCACAAGGCGCATGAACGGGACCTGCAGCCCGAAATTGCCGCCGATGACGCGCGCGATCATGCCCTCATGCGCGAGACGGCAGAGACCTTTCTCGGTGACGGCGCCGACGCCGGTGATGTTGATCAGCGTCAGATCGTGCGGGCCGGCGCCGCCGAGGAAGCGCGCTTCGAGCGCGGCGAGGATCGCTTCGGCCGCACCGGTGCCACCATTGCCGCCGACGATCAGCGTGTCGGCATCGCGCACCAGTCCCGCCGCCTGCTCGGCCGTGATGATGCTCAGCGTCATGCAGCCTCCTTCTCGACCTGGCGGGCGATGATGAGACGCTGGATCTGGTTGGTGCCTTCGTAGATCTGGGCGAGGCGGACGTCGCGGAACAGCCGCTCGATGCGGTATTCGCGCGAGTAGCCGTTGCCGCCATGGATCTGGAGTGCGTTCGAGACGTGCTTCATCGCCATGTCGGTGGTGAAGAGCTTGGCCTGCGCGGCCTCCTTGGCGATCGGCTGGCCGGCATCGTGCAGACGCGCAGCATGGTGGATCAGCAGGCGTGCCGCGGCGATGTCGGTCGCCATATCGGCGAGCATGAACTGCACCGCCTGGAAGCCGATGATCGCCTGCCCGAACTGCCGACGGGATTTGGCGTAGGCGGTGGCGTCCTCGAAGGCGGCCTGCGCCATGCCGAGCGCCATCGAGGCCATCATCAGCCGGCTGAAGTTGAAGTTGCTCATCGCCATCTTGAAAGCCTGGTTCTCCGGGCCCATCAGGCTGTCGGCCGGCAGGCGCACATCGGAGAAGGCGATCTGGCAGTCCTCCAGGCCGTGCATGCCCAGAAGCTCCTCGTTCTTGCCGCGTGCGATGCCCGGCAGCGCGCCGTCGACGAGCAGGCAGGAGATGGCCTTGTGCCCGGCCTCGGAGCCTGTGCGGGCGAAGACCATGATGCGGTCGGCGATCCCGCCAAGCGTCACCCAGGCCTTGGTGCCGTTGAGCAGCCAGCCATTGCCATCTCGGGTCGCGGTCGTCTTGATGCTGGCGACATCGGAGCCATGGTCGGGCTCGGTGACGGCGGTGGCGGGGATGATCTCGCCGCCGAGGATCAGCGGGATCAGCGCCTTGTGCGCCTCCGTGCCGTGCTGGTCGAAAAACAGAACCGCCTCGACGGGGATCGCGAAGGCATTGGCGACGGCGCCGGAACAGCGCGCCAGCTCCTCCATGGCGATGCAGGCCGCGACGGAGTCCAGACCCGCCCCGCCCGCGCCCTCGCGCAGGCAGATGCCGAACAGGCCGAGATCGGCCATGCCCTTGTAGAGCGCCCGATCGAAGCGGTCGTTGCGGTCGATCGCGGCGGCGCGCGGCAGGATCTCGGCTTCCGCGAAGCGGCGCGCCGTCTCGCGCAGGGCCTTCTGGTCGTCCGTGTAGAAGCGGTCCATCGCTATGCGTCCTTCAGTCGCTGGCGAGCCTGGAATCGTGGGCGACCTCGTCCCTTTCGCGGTCGAGGAAGTAGACGGCGACATCGGCCCCCGGCACGCCATAGGCGGCGCAGACGCCCTCGGTTAGAACCGCGGCTGCAGAGCGGCGTTGCGCCTCGCTGCGGCGGAAAGCGTGGACCTTGAGCAGGATGCGCTGGCTGGTCTCTGCCGAGCCCATCTCGCCGGCATGGGCATAATCACCGGGAGCAACCGGCAGAAAGTAGAGCGTGATGGTCTCAGGCCCGACGCCGAAGGCCGAGATCAAGCCGTTAGTTACCGATTTTGCCAACGCGGCTTTGCCGGCCGGCGAAGCGGGGGGAGCTAGGACTTCGATATAGGGCATCGGTCAGGCCTCGCCTGCTTGAGGAGCGAGGGGGCGGCAAGAAGCGCGCCTCACCAGCCGGGCGCCGACGCGATATTCGCGTGCGTCCTCACCGCTGCCGCCATTCCGGGTCTCGATACGATGCAGCAGCCGGTCGACCGCGAGGTTGGCGAGATCGCGCGCGCCATTGTCGACGACGCTGATCGCGGGACGGTGCCACTCGAACCAGGGCGTATCCTCGTAGCAAAGCAGCGACAGATCGTCGGGAATCGAGAGGCGGCGCTCGGCTGTCACACGCAGCACGCCCAGCGCTGATTCATGGTTCGCGACGAAGAGGGCGGTCGGCGGCGCAGCAAGATCGAGCAGCGTGCGGCAGGCGACTGCTCCGGTCTCCGGCTCATAGCGCCCGGCATGGATCAAGGCCTCGTCCACGGCGATGCCGGCCTCGCGCAGTGCGCGGATATAGCCCGAAAGGCGCTCGCGGCCAGAGGTCGTGTCCTGCCGGCCGACGACGAGGCCGATGCGCCGGTGCCCGAGACCGATCAGATAGCGTGTGCCGGCATAGGCGCCCTGCGGGTCATCCGCGAGCACGGTCTCCAGTTCCGCCTCATCATCGCGGCGCACCACGCAGACGACCGGGATATGGCCGGCCTCCAGCGCGGCGAGGCGGGCGCCGTTGCGGCCGGTCGGCACCACGATCAGCCCATCGACGCGATGGTCGGCGAGCATCCCCAGCATGTCGCTCTCCTGCTGCGGGTCGTCACCGGCGATGCAGAGCAGCATCTGGTAGCCGAGCGCCTTCAGCCGCGCCTGCACGACCTCAGCCGTGACCTGGAACGAGGCGTTGGCGAGATTGTGGATCAGCAGCCCGACCAGACGCGACTGCCCGGTCTTCAGGCCGCGCGCGATCGTGTTCGGCCGATAGCCGAGCTCCCCGGCGATACGCAACAGGCGTTGCTGCGTGCGCTCGCTCGCCAGACCGCCGCCGCCCAGAGCCCGGGATGCGGTGCTGACCGAAACGCGTGCCGCCTCTGCCACATCTTTGAGCGTGACGCTCATGAACCCTGCCGTTAAATTGGAAACGATTGCAAAACGCTATTGCCACGATATGCGCTTCGCAAGCTCAAATAATGGATTGATGGTGCCTATTGCGGCATCACACTTCGCAAACGTTTCCAGTTTTTCCTGCGAGAGGAGCACGGCATGGACCTCAAAGGCATCGGGGGCATCTGGCCCGCCTCCTTGACGCCCTTCGACAGGACAGGCGCGATCGATGACGCCGCCCTGCACGCCCATGTCGCCGAACTGGCCGGCACGAACGGCGTCCGCGCCGTCGTGGTCAATGGCCATGCCGGCGAGACCGCCTCGCTGACGCGGGCCGAACGTGCTTATGTCATCGACGCAGCAAGAGCGGCGGCCGGACCCAGGGTCGGCGTCGTTGCCGGCATCGTCGCCGACGACACACCCGGCGCCGTCGCACTGGCCCGCGACGCTGCCCAAGCGGGCGCCGACGCGCTGCTGTTGTTTCCGCCTGCCCTGTTCGCCCAGGGCGCCAATGCCCGCCCGGAGATGGCCTCGCGCTTCGTCGCGGAGGTCGCCCAAGCGGCCGGACTGCCGATCGTGCTGTTCCAGCTTTCGCTGGCGTCGGGCCTCGGCTTTTCGCATGAGGTGCTGCTGCGCCTGTGCCGCGAGAACGAGAGCATCATTGCGATCAAGGAGGGTAGCGACACGCCCCAGGCCTATGAGGACAATCTGGCGGCGCTGCGCGCGCTCGACCGTCAGGTCACGGTACTGACCACCAACAACAGCTGGCTGATGGCCTCGCTGGCTTATGGCGGCGACGGCATCCTCTCGGGCATCGGCAGCGTCGCCTCGTCGATCCTTGCCGAGATCTTCGATGCGATGGCACGCGGCGATCTCGATGCGGCGCGCCGCGCCAATGCCCGCCTGCGGCCGCTATGCCGCGCCTTCTACCGCGCGCCCCATCTCGACGCCCACAACCGGATGAAGACAGCGCTGCACCTGCTCGGCAAGCTCCCGAACCCCGATCCGCGCGCGCCCCTGCTGCCGATCGAGGCGGAAGAACGCGCCGCCATCGCGCGGGCACTTGCCAGCGCCGGCCTCATGCCCGGCCACGCAGCCGCCGCCTGAACCAGACACGTCAGATCGAAGGCCTCTCCATGAAAACCTTTCGCGGCACCTACACCGTCATGATCACGCCCTTCACGCCAGCGGGCGAGATCGATGTCGCGGCCTTGCGCGCCTTCGTCGACTGGCAGATCGAGCAGGGCATCCACGGGCTGATCCCGCTCGGCTCGACGGGCGAGTTCCTCTCGCTCGATGACGACGAGAAGGTGCTGGTGGCCGAGACGGTGATCGCACAGGCGGCCGGACGGGTGCCGGTGTTGATCGGGACGGGCGCGGAAGATACCCGCGAGGTTGTGCGGCTGAGCCGCCGCGCTGAAAAAATGGGCGCTGACGGCGTGATGATCATCCCGCCGTTCTATTCGACGCCGACCGACGACGAACTCGTCCATCATTACAAGACCGTGGGAGACGCCATCGCGCTGCCGATCATGGTCTACAACAACCCCGCCACGGCCAATGTCGATCTCAGGCCCGCGCTCGTTGCGCGCATCGCCGAGATCGACAACTGCCTCTACATCAAGGAATCGACCCTGGAGGTGACGCGCGTGCGCGACATTATTCGGCTCTGCGGCGAGCGGATGACGGTGTTCGGCGGTATCCTCGGCTTCGAATCCTTCGTCGAGGGTGCGCAGGGCTGGGTCGCCGTCGCCTCCAATGTCGCGCCCTCGGCGATGGCGCGCATCTTCGAGCTGGTGGCCGACGAGGACGCGATCAAAGCGGCGCGCGCACTTTACCTGGAGCAACTGCCGCTGATCGAGTTCGTCGGCGGGCAGGCCTATGTCGCAGGCACCAAGGCGCTGCTCAACCATATGGGCTTTTCGGCCGGCGCGCCGCGCCCGCCGCGCCTGCCCCTGCCGGCGGCTCAGGACGTAGCCGCGCGCGACCTCGTCGCGCGCTTCGGCCTCGGCTTTCAGCCCAAGGCCCAGCGAAAGGCGGGCTGACCAGCCCTTGGCGAAACGCCGCCCTGTTGTGCTTCGGCTAATCCCCGCCGTCGTCCCACATTGCAACAGGCAGGATTCTCGGGATTTTGGTGTCCGACGAAGGGGCTGGCGAGGATTTCGGCCGATCGTCTGAAAGCCTTCCTGCCTTGCCCCCTAGAGCGTCGATCCACGCCCAAGTCTTGGGTCGTAGAGCCAGCGGCGAACCTTGTGCGCCTTGATCTTGGCGGCATCGGGATGGAGGGGATTGATCAACGCGTTGCGCTCCTCCGGTACAATCACCGAGGGCACTAGCAGCAACGCCGATCCAATGCCTGCGACCCAGGCGGAGCCGTAGCGGATGCTCTCCAACCCCGCCGGTTCCGCGTCCCATCCGACGGGTAACGTCGATGGATCGGCTGTCTTCGCGGCCTGCCAAACATCGTCCGGTACGTCGATCTCAACGAGGTAGCGATTGAACGGCAGGCCGCCGGCGTTCAGATGGACAACGGTCTCAAGGCATGCCAGCGCCCGGCTTCCGGACGAGTAGACTAGTCCTACGCCTACCTCGTTCCATCTGCCGCCCGAAATCTTGGCCCCGGTTCCCGACATGTCCTCGGCGGTATACGCCTTGGTGTCGGTTGCGATCCGCCAGAGCAGGTGGCTCACGCATAGGCCCCGCTTTGGATCTGTGAGAGCGCACGCGAGACCAAGGCCTGGCCTTCCATGGTGTCCAGCAGATCGATTGGCTTGCCCCCGCCAAGCGCCGGCAGGGGTTCCCGCAACCACCGCGACATCCACGAGGGGGCGTCGAATCCCTCCGAATTCCCGGCGTCCTCGAGCATGGCCTCAAGCTGCCCGACTAGCTTGGCAAGGCCCACGACGCGCTCGCCGTCCTCGATCGATAACCTCTCGTCGCGAGCGGCCTTCCTGTTCACCGTAGCCGTTTTGAGCTTCAGGGCGTCGAACATCACCTGCTGGTCGAAATGCAGCGCCATAGAAAGCTCCTTGACGTCACGAGCCGGGATGCCCGCCTTGATGACGCCGATGCGATCGAGCGGGGAGGCTCGGTACAGGTCGACGAATGGGAAAGGGGAGGCTTCCTTCTTGGGAGCCCTCTTACGCACGGTCGAGGCGGCAGTCATGGGCGTCGCTCCTTTGAGCAATAAGATAGCTCATCTGAGCATCGACGCAAGGGCAGGGCGATTGTAGCACGCGCCGTCGGACCGATACCGATGGCGAATGGACCTGAAGCAGAGATCTCGAAGATTCACGCGTTCCCCCTGCCCTTTGGCCTGGCTCAACTCGCGCAGAGCTCGGCCGAACTGCGTCATGGGGTCGTTGAGGCCAAGCTGCTCGTTCTGGTCTCCCTATTTCGGCTTCTCCGGCTTGTGTCGCCCCATGGGTCACACGCTTCCTTTCGCGGTCGTGCTCTGAGTTCGGTCTAGATAAGACCCCGGTGGATCGTCATGCTCGCGTAAGAAACGTCATTCCGACCGGACGGATATAAGAGCGCTGAATACAGCCCGCATAAATATAATAGCCGAGCATCATCGCTTCGGCTCGTGGGCGGCCAAATGCCAACTATGATCATTCGCGCAACGAGTACCGCCGAGACGCCCGAGGCGCACGCGGTTTCTTCCGAGTTGAAGCAAAGAACAGGGGAACGATCATGACAGCCCAAAAGATGGCCAATTGGCTTTCGGCCTGCGCCCTGGCCCTGGGAGCCGCGATCACCTTGCCAGCGGGCGGCCTCGCCCAGGACAAGGGCATTGCATTGCCCGCCGCGATCAAGACCGCCGGGCACATCGTCGTCGGGATCGAATCCACCTACCCGCCGATGGCCTATCGCGACCCGAAGACCAACGAGCGCGTCGGCTTCAACGTCGAACTCGTCACCGCAATCGCCAAGGAACTCGGCATTGCGATCAAATGGGAAGAGATGAGCTTCGAGCAGCTGATGACATCGCTCACCACCGGGCGGATCGACATGATCGGCACCGCGATCAGCGACCTGCCGTCGCGGCGCGAGAAGCTCACCTTCGTCGACTATCTCGCCACCGGAGCCCAGCCCTTCACACTGGCCACCAAGGCCAGCGAGCTGAAGAGCAGCGCCGATCTCTGTGGCAAGACCGTCGGAGCGCCGCGCACCACGAGCTACATGCCGGTCACCACGGCCTGGAGCGAGAAGAACTGCGTCGCCGCGGGCAAGCCCGCCGTTGCCATGAGCGGTACGGCAGGCGCATCGGCGACCCGGCTCGACCTCAAACAGGGCCGCCTCGACGCCGCCGTGCTCGGGCCGGAATACGTCGCCTACCTGATGACCGACGAGCCCGGCGCCTACGCCTTCATCGGCGATACCCTCAACAAGACGCTCTTCGGCTTTGCCTTCACCAAGACGCAGACCGAGTTGCGCGATGCCGTCGCCAAGGCCACGACCGCCACGATGAAGAGCGGCGCCTATGCCAAGGCATTGAAAGCCTACGGCCTCGAACGGCAGTCGCTGCCGGAGGTGGCGATCGATGCAGGCCAGTAAGGGTTGCGGCCTTCGCGTAGCGAATGGTCCCGCGCAACCTTATTCAGCCGGCGAATAGAGGGCGCCGATAAATCATAGCGCCGCCGTCGCTGGCCCGCTCGCCAGCGACGGACCATTCGATATGATGACGGCCTAGCATCAATGCCGGCTTCGCAAAACACAGGCTCACTCGGTGAGGAGGGCTCTAGCCCTTACAGCACCGAGGCCGGCCCCATCACCGTCGAGGCAGAATGACCGCAGAGCTTGAAACCCTCGTCATTGTCCCGCGCCGCCATTATGGCCGGATGATCGGCGCCGCGTTTGTCTGCCTGGCGCTCGCCGCTATCGTGCATGCCTTTGTCGTCGGGCAGATCGAGTGGGATTACGTCGCCGAATTCCTGACCGTGCCGGTGATCCTCAAGGGGCTCGTCAACACCATCGTCATGGCCATTCTGGCGATGCTGGTCGGGATCACGCTGGGCGTCGTCTTCGCCGTGATGCGGCTCTCGAGCAACCCCGTGCTGTCGACGACGGCACTCGGCTACATCTGGCTGTTTCGCGGCGTGCCGGCGCTCCTGCAGCTGCTGCTCTGGTTCAACCTGGCACTGATCTTTCCGACCATGGGCATCCCCGGCCTGTTTTCGGTCAAGACCGTCGAGGTGATGACCCCCTTCGTCGCCGCGCTGCTCGGCCTGGGCATCCAGCAGGGCGCCTTCACCGCGGAGGTCGTGCGCGCCGGCCTGCTCTCTGTCGATCAGGGCCAGTACGAGGCGGCGCAGACCATCGGCATGACGCGGCTGCAACTTCTGCGGCGGATCATCATGCCGCAGGCGATGCGCGTGATCGTGCCGCCGGTCGGCAACGAGTTCATCGGCATGGTCAAGCTGACCTCGCTGGCAAGCGTGATCCAGTATGCCGAGGTGCTGCACAGCGCACAGAACATCTACTACGCCAATTCGCGCGTGATCGAGCTGCTGATCGTCGCCGCCTTCTGGTATCTCATCGTGGTTACGGTGCTGAGCCTGATCCAGGGCCGGGTCGAGGCGTATTTCGAGCGCGGCGTCGCTCGCTCGCCGGGGCGCTGAGGAGAGGCACCATGACCACCCTTACCGCTCCCGCAACAGTTGCCGCAGTGGCCATAGACGCCGACCATCTCGCCGGCGCGCCGCTCGTCCTCGCCCAGAAGGTCGAGAAGCAGTTCGGCCAGATCAAGGTGCTCAAGGGCATCGACCTCGCCATTCACAAGGGCGAGGTCGTGTGCATCATCGGTCCCTCCGGATCGGGCAAGAGCACATTCCTGCGCTGCATCAACCAGCTCGAACGCATCGACGGCGGCGCGCTCTTCGTCTCGGGCGAGCGGGTCGGTTATCATCGCGAAGGCAACAAGCTTTACGAACTCGACGACGAGGCGATCGCGCGCCAGAGGCGCTCGATCGGCATGGTCTTCCAGCGCTTCAACCTGTTCCCCCATCTGACCGCGCTGCAGAACATCACCGAAGGCCCTGTCCAGGTCCTGAAGGAAAGTCCGGCTAAGGCGCGCGAGCACGCGCTGTCGCTGCTCGATCGTGTCGGTCTCGCCGACAAGCGCGACGCCTATCCCGCCCAGCTCTCCGGCGGCCAGCAGCAACGGGTCGCGATCGCGCGTTCGCTGGCCATGCGCCCCGAATTGCTGCTCTTCGACGAGCCCACCTCCGCCCTCGATCCGGAACTCGTCGCAGAGGTCCTCAAGGTGATGCGCGACCTTGCCGGAACCGGGATGACCATGGTCTGCGTCACGCACGAACTCGGCTTCGCCCGCGATGTCGGGCACCGCGTCGCCTTCATGGATCAGGGACAGATCGTCGAGATCGGAAAGCCGGCCGATATCCTCGCCAACCCGACGGAGCCTCGAACGAAGGCCTTCATCAACGCCGTCCGGCACTAGAAACAGGGGACCACCATGCTGAAATCGACCCTCCTTGCGGCCTGCGCCGCTGCCTTTATGGCCAGCGTCTCCGCGGCATCCGCGCAGGCCCTGCCGGCGCGCATCGTCGAGAAGAAGACGATCGTCGTCGCCAACGTACCGAATTATCCGCCGCTGGAATTCAAGGATCCCAAGACCGGGACGCTGACCGGCCTCGACATCGATCTCGGCACTGCGCTCGCCAAGAAGCTCGGCGTCGAGATCAAATGGGAGGAGATCAGCTTCGAAGGCATGATCCCGGCGCTGACCACTGGACGCGTCGACATGATCCTTTCAGGGATGAGCGACCTGCCGGCCCGCCGCGAAACCCTCGATTTCGTCGATTACCTGGCCTCTGGCGCGCAGTTCTACACGAACGCTGATCGCAAGGACGAGTTCAAGGACCTGGCCGCGCTCTGCGGCAAGAAGGTCGGCGCCAGCCGCCGCACCTCGTTCCCGGGCGAGATGGCCAAGTGGAGCAAGGCGACCTGCGAGGACAAGGGCAAGCCGGCACTTGAGATCGTCGGCACCGAGGGCTCGGCCGACGCCCGCACCCAGCTGCGCCAGAAGCGCCTCGACGCCGCGGTCCAGGGCAGCGAGACCCTGCCCTATCTGATGGACCAGGAGAAGGGCGTCTACGCCATCCTCGGCACGCCCTTCACCACAGTCCATCAGGGCATGGCCTTCGCCAAGAAGGACACCGAACTGCGTGACGCCGTCGCCAAAGCCTTTGCCGACATGCTGGCCGACGGCAGCTACGCTGCAGTCCTGAAGAAGTGGGAGCTGTCGGAGGCCAAGGTCGACAAGCTCCTGATCAACGGCGCTGCCAAGCCCTGAACCGGATCGACAGACAAGCCGCCGAACGGCCCCGTTCGGCGGCTTTGCTTTTGAAAGACGAAACGATGGCCACCGATTTCCCTCACCGCATCGCCAACCTCTCCGATCCCGCGCCCGAATTCCCCTGGCCGAACGGCAACAGATGCGCCGTCTTCCCGGCATTCGACGTCGATGCCGAGACGGCCTGGCTGCAATATGACACCAAGAATACCGACCGGCTGGTGACGCTCTCCTTCGGCGGCTACGAGGAGCGCGTCGGCGTTCCGAAGATCCTCGACTATCTCCGTTCGGTCGAGATCAAGGCGACCTTTTTCATCCCGGGCTGGGTCGTCGACGTCCATCCGAAGATGTGCGAGGCGATCGTCAAGGACGGCCACGAGGTCGGCCATCACGGCTATTCGCACAAGCGTCCCGACCCCGCCGATTTCGCCGTCGACAAGGAGGAGATCGACAAGACGTTCGAATCCTTCAAGCGCGTGCTGGGCGTCGTCCCGGTCGGCTATCGCGCGCCGTCGGGCGAGAACTACGACGAACTGCTCGCCTATCTCCGCGACAAGGGCATCCTCTATTCATCGTCCTTCCGCGACGACATCAGGCCCTATCGCCACAGGCAACGCGACGGCTCGAAGGGCCCGGTCGAACTGCCGGTCAACATGTCCTTCGACGATTGGCTCTATGGGCTCTCGCAGCGCTTCTCGCCGCGCCCGATGTTCCCCAAGGAGCATGTCCTCTCGATCTGGAACGACGAGCTCGACCAGACCCGCGAATGGGGTGGCCTCGTCTCGATGGTGATGCACCCGCAGGTTTCCGGACGACCGATGCGGCTGGGCATCATGCGCGATTTCCTGGCACGCGCCCGGGGACTTGGTGATGTCTGGATCGCCACCGGCAAGGAGATCGCGGAGCATTTCGTCGCGCAGGAAAAGGCGGCGGAGGGCTGAGTTCGGCTCGACGTTGTCATCCCGGCCGCTGCGAAGCGGCGCGCCGGGATGACGGCGTCCTCCTCGGAAGCCGCTAGAAATCGAGAACAGCCATGACCACCCGCATCAGCCGCGCCGATGTCGTCATCACCTATGATCCCGCAGTCGATGACCACGTCTATCGCCGCGATCTCGACGTGGTTTTCGACGAGACGGGCATCCTGCATATCGGCGAGGGCTGGACGGACCCGGTCGACCGCGAGATCGACGGGCGCGGCTTCATGGTCATGCCGGGGCTGGTCGACATCCACTCGCACCCGTCGAGCGAGCCCGGCAACAAGGGCATGACCGACGAGGTCGGCACGCCAAAGCTCTACAACTCCTCGCTCTACGAATTCCTCTGGCTGTTCCGCGCCGACGCCGAAGGCATCCCGCATCTCAACCATGTCGCCTGGTCGGAACTGCTGATGTCCGGCGTCACCACGCTGGTTGATCTCTCTTTCCCGAGCGATGGCTGGCTCGATCGTGCGGCGGCATCCGGCCTGCGCATGGTCATGGCCCCGATGTACCGCAATGGCCGCTGGTTCACCCGCAACGGCTACACCGTCGAATACGAGCTCGACGATGCCGCCGGCCGCAAAGCGATGGATGAAGCCTTCAAGCTCATCGACGCTGCGCTTGCACACGAGTCCGGTCGGCTCTCGGGCCTCGCCTGCCCGGCCCAGATCGACACATGCACGGAAGAGCTGTTCCGCGCCTCGATTTCGGCTGCGGCCGAGCGGAACATCCCGATCCAGACCCATGCGGGACAGTCGATCAGCGAATTCCATGAGATGGTCCGGCGCAGCGGCCTCTCGCCGATCCAGTGGCTGGACCATGTCGGATTTCTCGGACCGAACGCCTCGGTAGCCCACGGCATCTTCCTCGACGACCACCCCTGGGTGCGTTGGCCGACACGCACCGACATGGGCCGTCTCGCCGAGACGGGCACGTCGGTTGCCCATTGCCCGACCGTCTTCGGTCGCCGCGGTTTCACGCTGCGCGACCTCGGCCGCTACCTCAAGGCCGGCATCAATATCGGCATCGGCACCGACACCTTCCCGCACAACATGCTGGAGGAACTGCGCCATGCCGGCGTCTATGCGCGCATTACGGCCGAGAGCCATGCCGCAGTCACCACCGGCCAGGTCTTCCGCGCGGCGACACTCGGCGGGGCGAAGCTCCTCGGCCGCGACGACATCGGCCGCATCACCAAGGGCGCCCAGGCCGATCTCGTCATGGTCGACCTGACGCATCCGATGATGCGCCCGACCCGCGATCCGCTGAAGAGCCTGATCAATGCCGCCGCCGATCGCGCCGTCTCGCATGTCTTCGTCCAGGGCCGGCAGGTCGTGGCCGGCGGCAAGGTCGTGACGATGGACTATCAGGCCGCTTCAGCGGGACTGGAGGAAGCGCAGCGTCGGGCGCTGGCCAAGGCCTCGTCCCTCGACTGGGCGGGACGCTCGGTCGACGAGCTCTCTCCGCCCAGCTTGCCCTGGGCCTGAATAAGGGGCTTGCTCCTCAGCCCACCCGGCGGAGCCGCAGCAGCGTGGTGAAGGGTGCTCCAGAAGCACCGGAGGCATCGGGAGCACCTTTCAAAAGGTGCCTTCGGCGTTCCTCAGGATTAGGGCTCTTGGGACGAAGCGATTAGGCGATCGACTCATTAAACCGCATCCATATTCTGACGAATGCGAGTTTTACGCCGGCGAGGAAATTGTCAGGTCGCTTGTCGTATCGTGTCGCAACGGCGCGGTAGTGTTTGATCTTGTTGAAGAAGCGCTCGGCGAGGTTGCGATAGCGATGCAAGAAGGCGCGAAGGCTGGCACGTTCTTGCGGTTCGGCATGGGCTTGATGTTGGCCCATGCGCCTCGCTCGCGCAGGCTTTGCCGGAGTTCGTCGCTGTCATAGGCGCGGTCGGGAACGGGATGCTGTCGCCCGTCGACTTCGAACGGCAGCACAAAGCGCGAGCCGAGGGCGTCCAGAAAACGAGGGGCGGTTCAGCCATAGCTTCACGGACGTGCGTTCCCCACGCATGTGTGTTGCACCCGTGTGTTACAGGTTGAGGCGTCGATAATGCTGATATCTGAGGAAGTTGCAGCAAATCAGGGATTTGTGCGGAGAGCTGGCGTCCCGGAAGGGATTCGAACCCCTGACCTACGGTTTAGGAAACCGTTGCTCTATCCTGCTGAGCTACCGGGACGCGCGGCAAACCGTGTAGCATAAACGCCATGCCGGTGAAGCCTCTTCTTGTGGTGGTTCTTGCGTTGCCGCTTCTCGCCGGGGTGGCCGCGGCGAGCGATGCCTGTTCCGAGCTGGCGCCCGACAGTCCGCTGGTGCGCCTGTCGGGGCTGGACGGCGCTGGTGACCCCATGCTCGCGGATGGGCGGCGGCTTCGTCTCGTCGGCATCGCACCGCGACAGGAC
>DATDBB010000435.1:0-14950 GCA_036525085.1 Allobosea sp. | reverse complement strand
GGAGTTCCTCGACGCCGGCAAGCGCCGGCTCGCCGGCGACACGGCGCGTGCGGCGACCTCCGACGAGGTGAAGGAACTGCGTCGGGAGGCGCAGGCGCTGAAGGAGGCCGTGGCCGATCTGACCCTGGAAAACCGCCTGCTTAAAAAAAGCATGCTCGCGGATGGGGAGGACGACACGTGAGATATCCCGCATCCGAGAAGGCCGAGATCATTCGCTTGGTCGAGGGATCGCATCTGCCGGCGCGGCGCACCCTGGACAAGCTCGGCATCCCGCGCGCCACGTTCTATCGCTGGTACGATCGCTTTCTCAACGGCGGGATCGAGGCGCTGGCCGATCATCGCTCGCGGCCGGATCGTGTCTGGAACCGGATTCCCGACCCGATCCGGCCGAGATCATCGACCCGGCGCTGCGCGAGACGGAGCTGAGCCCGCGCGAGCTTGCTGTGCGCTTCACCGACGAAAAGCGCTACTTCGTCTCGGAGGCGTCGGTGTACCGGCTGCTGAAGGCGCATGATCTGATCACCAGCCCGGCCTACATCGTCATCACGGCGGCGTCCGAGTTCAAGGACAAGACGACGGCGCCCAACCAGCTCTGGCAGACCGACTTCACCTATCTGAAGATCACCGGATGGGGCTGGTATTATCTTTCGACCGTGCTCGACGACTTCTCGCGCTTCATCGTCGCCTGGAAGCTCTGCGCCACGATGCGGGCCGACGACGTCACCGCCACGCTCGATCTCGCGCTGGCCGCATCGGGGCTCGACCAGATCACGGTCGCCCACCGGCCGAGGCTCTTGAGCGACAACGGCGCCTCATACATCTCCGCCGACCTCGCTACCTGGCTGGACGGCAAGGGCATGAAGCATGTTCGCGGCGCGCCCTATCACCCTCAGACGCAGGGCAAGATCGAGCGCTGGCACCAGACCCTCAAGAACCGCATCCTGCTCGAAAACTACTATCTGCCCGGTGACCTTGAGCGGCAGGTCGTGGCCTTCGTCGAGCACTACAATCACGGCCGCTATCACGAGAGCATCGATAATCTCACCCCGGCCGACGTCTACTTCGGCCGCGGGCAGACCATCCTCCTCGAACGCGAAAGGATCAAACGCCAGACCCTGCAGCAGCGCCGCTTGCAGCACCACGCAAAGGCCGCTTAACCTCAAACCCAGATGAACCAGAGCCTCCCTTCCTGAGACACCAAAACAGTCTCAAATCATCTGACGACGGACACGAGGAAGGGGTGACCATGCAGCGGCCGTCGACGCAGACCACCTCGATCACTTTGTGCGACGAGCCGAAGCAGTTCGCTTCGTAAATGCTCGCCTTTCCCTCCCGGGGCAACGGCTTGATCTCGGCCTTCACGCACCGGGCTTCGAGAAGCGCTCGTTGGAGATCTGCGTCGGACGCTGAGGCCCCGGTCACGAACGAGACGATCAGGGCAGGAGCGATGATCGCCCGCCGGAACCAAGTCCCGACGGGCGCGTCGCACCCACCCGATAGCCGCTCGCTCACTTCGCCTTCTGGAGCTTGGTGACGGTGATCTGGCCGTTGACGCGGTCGGCGTCGAACTTGATCATGTCGCCCGATTTCAGGCCTTTGAGCATGGCCGGATCGCCCGCCTTGAACACCATAGACATCGCTTCCATGTCGAGGTTCTTGATCGGGCCGTGGTTGATGGTGAGCTTGCTCTGGGCCTCGTCGACCTTGGTGACGGTACCGTTCACCGACTGGGCGGCAGCCGGCAGCGTGAGGGCGACCAAAGCGACGGTCGCAAGGGTTTTCAGCATCGGATGCTCCTTTGGCTGAGTGGGATGCCTATTTGACGATGATCTTGCCGGTCATGCCCGCCTCGCGGTGGCCGGGGATCAGGCAGGAGAAGTCGAACTCTCCGACCTTGGTGAACTGCCAGACGATCTCGCCGGTCTTCTTCGGCGCCAGACGCTTGGCGTTCGGGTCGTCGTGCTCCATGTCGGGGTTCTTCTGCATCTCGATGGCATGCTTGAGGTTCTCCTCCAGCGTCGCCAGCACGAGCTCATGGTCGAGTTCGCCATTGTTCCGCAGCGCGAACTTCACCTGTTCGCCACGGCGGATTTCGATCCGATCCGGGATGAACGACATTTTGCCGTCCCTCTCGGCCATCACGACCGAGACGATCCGCGCGGGCTTCTTAGGA
This sequence comes from Allobosea sp., assembly GCA_036525085.1. GTDB lineage: Bacteria > Pseudomonadota > Alphaproteobacteria > Rhizobiales > Beijerinckiaceae > Allobosea. The sequence continues at coordinate 12,777 of DATDBB010000435.1, read as the reverse complement.
TCGCCCGGCTTGCCATAGGCGGTATCGTCGCCGTGGCCATGACCGGCCCCCCCAGGGCCGGCGAAAGCCGTTCCCGTAGCCATGACGACTGCGAGAGCAGTCAACTTCAGCATCGACGTATTCGTCGCCATGATGGGCTCCTGACGTTTTGGTTGATCAGTGATTGGAATGAGAGTTTGTGCTAGCCGGGATAGGCTTCCCGCTCGGACCGAGCCTGGGCTTGCGCGGATCCTTGACGCGCCAATCTGCCGATTGGACGCCACTGTCCGGCGTCTGGCCACGAGGCGCCTCGGTCAGCTTCGCGCCCTTGTATTCGTAGGCGACCGTGCCTTCCGGATGCTTGTACCACCCCGGGTCCTTGTAATCGTTCTTGGCGAGCCCCTCCCGGACCTTCACCACTGAGAACATGCCGCCCATCTCGACCGGTCCAAATTGGGCAAAGCCGGTCATCATCGGCAGGGTGTTGTCCGGCAGCGGCATCTCCATCGAGCCCATCTCGCCCATGCCGTTCGAGCCCATCGGCATGTAGCCTGGTGCGATCTTGGCGATCCGCTTGGCGAGGTCCTTCTTGCCGACGCCGATATAGGTCTTCACCGAGTGGCCCATGGCGTTCATCGTGTGATGCGATTTATGGCAATGAATCGCCCAGTCGCCCGGCTCGTCAGCAACGAAATCGAAGGCGCGCATCTGGCCGACAGCGCAGTCGATCGAGACCTCGTCCCATGCCGCTGCCGGATCGACCCAGCCGCCATCGGTGCACGAGACCTTGAACTCGTAGCCGTGCATGTGGATCGGGTGGTTGGTCATCGTCAGGTTGCCGAAGCGGATTCGGACCTTGTCGTTCTTACCGACCACGAACGGGTCGATGCCCGGAAAGACCCGGCTGTTCCAGCACCAGAGATTGAAGTCGAGCATGGTATTGACCTTCGGCACATAGGAGCCGGGCTCGATGTCAAAGGCGTTGAGCAGGAAGACGAAGTCGCGGTCGACCCGGCGGAAGGCCGGGTCCCTCGGATGGACGACGAAGAAGCCCATCATCCCCATCGCCATCTGCACCATCTCGTCGGAATGGGGATGGTACATGTAGGTGCCGGAACGCCGGAGCTGGAACTCGTAGACGAAGGTTTTGCCGGGTGGGATGTGCGGCTGCGTCAACCCGCCGACGCCGTCCATACCATTGGGCAGGCGCTGGCCGTGCCAGTGGATCGTGGTGTTCTCCGGCAGCTTGTTGGTGACGTAGATCCGGACCTTGTCGCCCTCTACCGCCTCGATCGTCGGACCCGGCGACTGGCCGTTATAGCCCCAAAGATGGGCCTTCATGCCGGGCGCGAGCTCGCGCTCGACGGGTTCGGCGACCAGATGGAACTCCTTCCAGTCGCCATTCATGCGCCAGGGCAGCGTCCAGCCGTTCAAAGTGGCGACCGGCTGGTAATCCGGACCGGTAGTCGGGACCAGCGGGGCCTGCGTCGACGCCTCCGTCATGGTCGGAGCCTCCGGCACGGCGGCGAAGGCGCTCCTCCCGGAGACGGCCGCGGCGCCGGCGAGCACCAGCCCCGAGGATCCGATGAAACCTCTGCGCGACAGCGTCGTCATCTCTGGGTCCTTCCGAGAATTGGTCAATGCGCCGCCCCTCCCCCTTCGCCGCCACCAGCAGCGGCCGCCATGGCAGTTCCGCCGCCACCGCCCGAGCCTCCGCCGATCAGCGCGTGCTTGAAATCGGTATGGGCGATCCAGAAGTCGCGGCGCGCGTTGATCGCAGCCACGTTCGAGAGGATCCGGCCGCGGGCATCGACGATGAGCTCAGTCACGTCGGTCAGCATGGCGCTGTAGTGCAGCAGCGCCTCGTCCTGGATGATCTTGCGCAGCGGCAGGACGTTGGTCTGATACTGCAAGGCGATGTCGTGGCTCGCGCGATAGCCGGTGTAGGCCTCTCGCGCCTCGGAGCGGACATTCACCGCCTTCTCGGCCAGCCGGTTGGCCGCCTGCATATAGGTCTGCTCGGCCAGGGCGACCTTCGACTGGCCGAAATCATAGATCGGGATTTCGATCTCGAGTTCGAGCGTCCGGCTACGGCTGGTCTCGCGCTCGACATGGCCGTCCTCCGACACGCTCCGAGCGCGGTCATAGGTGCGCCTGCCGAGCAGATCGACGTCGTTGACGAAGCGGGTCGCCTGGGTCAGACCGAGTGACTTGGCGATTGCCTCGAGATCGGCGCGCGCGACCTGGATGTCGATGCGTTTGCGCAGCGCCTCGGCCTCGATCGCCTTGACGGTCCGGATGCGGGGCAGCGGAGGGAGCGTGCCCGGGAGCGCGAACTTGATATCGTCGCCCCACAAGCCGAGCTGGCGTACGAGCCGCTCGCGCTCCTGGCGCTGTTGCAGGCGCGCCTGCGCCAACTGGGTTCCGAGCTCCGCATCAAAAGCGAACTCCCGAGCCTGGTCGAGTTTGTTGATGCCGCCGGACTCGCCCAGCCGCTTGAACAGCTCCGAGGCCGCGTCCGACGACGCCTTGGCCTGCTGATAGAATCCGACCTGCGCGTTGGCGGCGACGGCGCGATAGTATTGTCGGCGCGTGTCCGCCGCGAGCTTGAGCACGGTCTCGGCCGTCCGTAGCTGTGCGGTGCGGAAGCGGTCGCCCGCGATCTCGGCCCGGGCCGGCAGGGTGGCGAGCGCGAAGAGGCTGCCCGCAACCTGCCGTTCGATCTCGATCTCGAAACGGCCCGAGAGTTTGGAGATGCCGAAGGTTGGATTGGGCGGGAGGCTCGCGGCCACCATCTGGGCCTCGGCAATGCCGAGCTCGTTGAAGGCAGCCTGGAGACCGCGATTGTTCAGGAGCGCGATCTGGACCGCGGAATCCGCCGTGAGGGGCTTCCTGAGCAACTGGTCGACCCGCGCCTTGGCGCTGCCGGCCGTTGCATCGTCGCCGATCTTGACCACGTCCTTGTTGAGCTCGCTGAAGCTGATCGCCTGCACCGAACCGAGGCCGCCATCGGGCGAGAAACTGGCGCAGCCGCCTAGCAAGGCTGCCACACCTGCAACAAGGCCCAGTCGGACAGTGCGGCGGGAGGCGGAGATCGCAGAAGCGGTCAAGACGTGCCTTTCTCGTGGGGCAGCGGATCGGTGAGCGGAATCGGTCGGACGGTTCATGGCTGCGGCCCGACCTGGCGATTGAGTTCGCGCCAGTCCTTGGGCTCTGCTGGACGCAATGTCGCCGTGCCGGCGGTCACGCTGCGATAGGCCGTGGCCGGAACCTTGATGGTGGAATCGACCGGCCTCGCGAGGTATTCAGGAACGGGGGCGAGCGAGCAGGCGCCAAGCGCAAGCCCGATCACAGCGATGGTCGGCACCTTCACGAACGTCACGATTCGACTCCCCGGTTTCGGTGAGCCACGGGTAGCAACAGGCCCAGCCGGGCGTCCGTTACAAATTGTTTCAGAGCAGCGCGGGCGGTCGCGCATCATCGGCGCTATTGTGCCGGGAACCCTCTGCGACAGGTGCTCCCGGATTTGACGGATTGACACCTCAGGAAATGGACCAGACGCGCTTGAACCAACCGTCCGCCCCCATGCCCAACGACGATCACGGGCACATCCTGGTCGTGGATGACGATCCGCAAATCCGGCTGCTGGTGGCGCGCTTTTTCCAGCGCTACGGCTATCAGGTTACCGGAGCGCCTGACGGTCGCGTGATGATGGATGTGCTCGCACATACGCCGATCGACCTGATCGTTCTGGATCTCATGCTGCCGGGTCGATCCGGAGTGGAACTCTGCCGTGACGTCCGGGCGACGTCGCATGTCCCCATCGTGATGCTGACGGCCAGGAGCGAGGAGAGCGTCCGCGTCATGGGGCTCGAGGGCGGAGCCGACGACTATGTCACCAAGCCGTTCAGCCCGCGCGAACTGCTCGCTCGGGTCCGCGCCGTTCTACGCCGCTCACGCGCAGCGCACGGTTCCGCGGAAGCGCGGGGAACCGAGCTCGTCACCTTCGACGGCTGGACGATGGATCTGCGTCGCCGCGAGCTTCAGTCGCCTTCAGGCACGCTGATCGATCTTTCGACCGGGGAGTTCGACGTCCTCGTCGCCTTCGTCGAGCACGCCAACCGGGTGCTTTCGCGCGAAGCTCTGATGCAGTTCGCCAAGGCTCGTGCGAGTAACGATCCCTTCGATCGGACCATCGACGTTCAGATCAGCAGGCTGCGACGCAAGCTCGAGGCCGAGCAGAATGGTGGGCAACTGATCAAGACGATCCGGGGCGCGGGATATATGCTCGCCTCCAATGTCCGATCGCGGGAGGGACAGCCCGCTTGAAGAAAGCTCTGAGCCGCCTCTTTCCCGATACCGTCGCGAGCCGGGCTATCTTGATCCTGGTCGCGGCGCTGCTCGCCTTCCATTTCCTCGGCTATTGGGCCTATCGTGTCGGCGTCGAAAGCCTGGCCACGGCGGCGCGCGATCGCGGGCTGGCCGAGCGCATTGTCTCAATCAAGCGCGCCATCGCCAGCCTTCCTGAAGCCCCCGACCGCGACCGCGTCGCGCATGACCTCTCCAGCGCCAGCCTCGAGGTGCATTGGAGCAAGGTCAGCCTGGTGCTTGGCGCCGCCCCGACGACGGAGCGGACGCAAACGATGGAGGCTCGGCTCAAGGAACTCGTGCCGGATCTGGCTGCGGAATCCTTCAGGGTGGGCTTCGCGGACGATGGCGCACTCGGCGCCGGCGACGCCGATGCCTATCGGCATATGATGCTGGTCTCGGTGCGGCTGGACGACGGCTCCTGGGTCAACTTCTCGTCATCCGCCCTCGGAGCGGCGCAGCATACCGACTGGAGCGTGCTGGCCACTGCGATCTGCTTCGCCGTCGGCATCGTCGTCGTCGCGCTCCTGCTCCTGCGCTGGGCGACGCGGCCGTTGCGGGACCTGGCCGTCGCGGCCGAGCGCTTCAGCCTCGACCAGACGCCCCAGCCCATTCCGGAACGCGGACCATCCGAAGTTCGCCGCGCCGCGCGCGCCTTCAACACCATGCGCGAGCGCATCCAACGGTTGGTCACGGAGCGTATGCAGGCCCTTGCGGCCGTCTCGCACGACCTGCGGACTCCGATCACGCGACTGAGGCTCCGCTCCGAGCTTCTCGATGACGATTCCGTTCGCGAACTGATTGATGCCGACCTGTGCGAGATGGAGGACATGATCGACGCGACCCTGGAATATCTACGCGGCGGGGTCTCGAACGAACCGATTCGCCCGATCGATATCGTCTCGGTCATCGAGACCATCGTCGACGAGCAGATCGATCAGGGAAAGCAGATCTCGCTGGGCGGGATCGAGCGCGGGCGGGTGCTCGGCAGAGTCCTGGCCCTGAAGCGAGCCTTCTGGAACGTCATCGGCAATGCCGTGAAATTCGGCGACAAGATCACGGTCGAGATCAGCGAAACCCAGACCGAACTGATCGTCGTCATCCAGGACGATGGCCCTGGCATTCCCGAGGCCGACATGGAGCGGGTCTTCCAGCCTTTCACCCGGCTGGAGGAATCGCGCGGCCGTGAAACGGGTGGCTCGGGCCTGGGCCTGACGATCGCGCGCGCCGCTGTCAGCGCCCATGGCGGCGAAATCCTGCTGTCAAACCGTCCGGGAGGCGGATTGGCAGTACGGATATCACTCTCGAAGCTGGATCCGATTTCTCAGCGAGCGCCAGGGTTGGTGGATGCGAGCGAGCCGAGAACCACGGATGCGGTTGCGGCGCTATCCACCCCGGCGAAGGCCGACCCATCCTTCGATCATCGAACCGGAGGATCGCTCGGTGGGATCGCTGAGGCAAGCTGCCGGACGGCGAACTTCTCAGAGAACCCCCCGGACCTTGCCGATCGCTCCCGGGGACGAGGCATGGGGAAAACGGCTTTGGACGACTAGCCGTGGTCGCCAAGGCCAAGGCACCGAAGCCGAAGATTGAACCCTTCATGTCGTAATCCCCTGGGAACTGAAGGGCGGGATGGATTTCTGGCGGCCCGCCTGCCACCTGTCCGAGAGGATCAGAACTTGTAGAGCAGTCGCCCGACAACCTGATTGGTGCTCAGTTGCTGCTTGAAGCCGACGATCCCGAGCCCGCCGACGCCGGCCGGATAGGTGTAGGTATCCTCCTCGAATTGCGAGTACCGATACTCCAGGCCGGCGATCCAGTTGTTCGTGATGGCATATTCGGCGCCGGCACCAAGCGTCCAGCCAACACGGGCGCCGTCACCCGCGCCATAGGAATAGCCTGTACCCGTCACCTTCGACTTGGCGTCGGCCAATGCCAGGCCTCCGGTTGCGTAGATCATGAACCGATCGAAGGCATAACCGACGCGCAGCCTGGCCGAACCGACCCAATTGGTGTGGGCGGTGATGAGGTCGCCGGTCAGCGCGGTAAATCGCTGCTTCCCGGTGATGAAGGCCGAGCCGTCGATCTCCGCACCGAGGACAAGCTGGCCGATCTGGTAGTTGTAGCCCACCAGCAGACCGACCGCCGCGCCGTCCCGGTTCAAGCTCGGCAACGACGTAACGGCGGCCTGCCCGGCGATCGCGGCGCCGGGCGTCAGTTCGGTTCTGGTCTGTGCCCAGCCGGCCTGCGCACCAACATAGAGGCCGGTCCAGGTGAAGGCGGGTGGTAAGGGAATGGCAGGTTCCATTCTCCGCGAGGGCAGGTCCGCGGCCTGCACGGCGATCGAGCATGCTGCAAAGGCAATTCCGGCGCAGTATTTTACAGTGCGGGTTGGCATATCAAACAAATCCTTGGGGATGGTGGAAGGATCGTAGAGCTCTGAAGTATCGACCTGCTCGCAAGGTTTCTCCGGCCCGCGCCAGTTCTCGTGCAGCGCGGGCCGGCCTCGAAACTCAGTCGCCTGTCGGAGCTCCGAGCGCGTAGTTCTTTTGCAACTGCCGGCCCGTCGACGGATAAAGCGACTGGCACTCTGCCCAGTAGAAGGTGTTGGGCTGCCGGTTGGCCGGATCAGCACAGATCGCGGCAAGCTGCGCCTGCCTTGATTGCGAGGTCTGGCAGGCTGCAAGGCTCAGTCCGAGCGACAGCGCAATCCCGGCTAAGATATATGTGCTCATGACGTCCTCTCCCGGTTGAGATTGGCGCTGGCCAAATAGGTGGACGATGACTCAGATGCTTACTTCAGGTGGATTCCCAACTTGGCGCGCTCATCCTTGAACACGACCGCAAGCGCCTCGATAATTTTCTTCTCGGGATTGGCCTTGCAGTAAACGATGACCTCGTGCTCGACGACCTTGCCCTTCTTGAGGTCGAGGAAATGCTTCTTGGCGAGGCCGTTATACCAGCCGCTATACCAGGCGGAGAGGAGATCGGCGTCTTCCTGGAAGGTCCCGGCCAACTGTGCGCAGGTCAGGGCCTGCACATCGATGTAGCCGTTGGCATCGACATAGTTCGTGAGCGGAACCTGGGCGGTCGCTGCAGACGAGGCTGCGCAGACGATCGAAACAGCCATGGCAGCAAGCATTTTGGACATGATGATCTCCTGTACCGAGTTGAAAAAGCAGTAGCTATGGGCACGACCGGCAAGCCGATCACGTTGGCGGCCCGGCCTAGAGCCGCCTTGACGCGTTCACTTGTTGAATTCTCTGCCAGCGCCGCTGGCGGATAGCAGGAGAAGCGGCAGCGTTATCGCAGCGCCCCTGCGAGGAGAGGCCTACGAAGGCTCTCGCCTTCTATGAGACCCGTTTCACACCCGGTGGCTGCCATGTCCCTGCGCCCGCCGGCAAAATCGAAGGCGGCGTCGGCTTCGGCCAATACAGGCGCATCACGAGGTAGATCTTGTCGTCCGGCGCCGGAAGCCAATTTGCTTCCTTGTCGGCACCGGGGCTGTCCTTTTGAAGATAAAGCGTCAGCGAGCCGTCCGCGTCCTTTTTCATCGCCGACACCATCGGAGAGTTGATGAGGTAGCGATTAATCGGGTTCTTGACCAGGAACTGGCTCTTGCCGTCATACATCGTCACCGACCAGAACGCATTCACGGGCGGCAACTGGCCAGGTGCGAAGGTGATGGTGTATTTGTGCTTGCTGCCGTCGAGCGGCTCACCGGTCGCATCGGTTCGGGTATAGGGGTACATGGCTTCCACGGCATCGTTGCCATAGATACCGCCCTTGGCGGCGCCTGCCCGCATCGCCCAATCGCCGTTGTAGAAGGCCTCGTCGCCAAAGAACGAGCCGACATTCCAGCCGTTGATGTTCTTGTTTCCGCTGGCCAGCCATTTGTCGACCTTGTCATTGCCTTGCTTCATGGCCACCAGGATTTCGGCCTTGTGCTCGAACGACAGATCCTTGAACGCGAAGGTCTTGCCGGGGCCGATGCCGATCTTCGCAAGTTTCGCACGAACCGCCTTGTCCCTTGGCGTCTCGGGGACGAATTGCAGGGCCGCGTCGAGATACTCGAAGAAGTTATCCTTGATCCCGGCCGTGGTGGCGGGAACGAACGCGATCTTCGGCGCGGCGGTCGGAGCGGGCTGGTTGAGGAAAGCGGACAGCGGACGCAGCTTGTAGCCGGCCTGGATCTTCTCGACGTTCGGCATGTCGCCGGGGTTGAAGAGTTGAGTGCGGACCAGCGCGAACGTGAACGGCGTCGTCGATCGGAAGACCTGCTTGATCCCGGTCGGCGCTCCACCTTTCCAGCCGGGACCGACCACCAGATAGTCGCCCGGCTCGGTCCCCGTGGCGCGCGTGCCAATGTAGCCGTAATTATAGGTGTTGCCGTCGATGAGCTGGACCGCGTAGTAGCGCTCCCTTTCGATCGCCGGCACCGAGATGACCATCGGTTCAGCGCGCAAATCCAGCCACATGATCGAGTAAGGGGTGTCGCTGTTCGGCGTGATGACCGCCGTATCCGCCGGGGTGGAGACGTGGTGCATGTTGTTGATTTCGTTGAACGGCGCCTTGAACTGCCCCGAGTTCCTGTCGACGGCGAACTCTTGCATGACCGCATAGTTCATCACGAGCGGCAGGCCGTAGATGAAGCCTTCTTCGGCGATGTCCTTGGCCTCGAACAGGCTGGGCCATTCGGGATTGTTCTGCGCGATGACCGGGGGGGAGATCGGGTTGGACCTTGCCGCCGTGGCGGCGAGTGCGGCCATCGCAGCAGAGCCAAGCAGATCGCGTTTCGTAATCATTTGAACAGCTTCCTTCTGGTTCTTAGCTTGTGGGCGAGCGCGCGCCGGTCGCAGGTGGCAGTCGCGCGCTATGATTGTAAATGTAGAACAGGACAATCCAAAGCGGCTAGCATATCCACCTTTGGCATTCCGCGACCCTCGGCGCTCTTGCGCTGCCAGGGGCGGACGAGCCGGCATTGGATTTCAAGTCCGCCAATACGGTCGCAAGATCACATCAGTAACAGGGCGGGTATGGATAATATCCGCAGACCGGTCGATAGGCATATGGCGCATAATACGCTGCGGCACCCAGGGCGCCGGCGCCGGCGGCAATCGCCGCGCCTCGGTAGTAGGCTCCGCGAAATGCCGACCGTCGCGCCACCCCCGCGAAGGACAGCGGAGTGAATGGCCTGCCGATCAGATCGATGAAGATCGATGCAGCGCCGTCACCGCCCGCGAGGTCGCCTTCCAATACATCAACGTCGAATGTTACCCGGTCGCCTTCGAGCTTCGGTGTCTTCAAGACCACGACCGCGTCCCGAACGCCTGAACCATCCTTCACAAAAACCGACACTGTCGCGTTCGGAGGGTCCTTGAAAAAGCTGTCGGGGCTCTGGTTGCTCGGCAGCCACTCCTCGAGGATATGCGCCGTGAGTTCGTGACCAGCAGACCTCACGGGACGGTCGGCAAACACAATCGCGTTTGGCGACAGGCCGCTCAGCACCAGCTTTCCGCCCTGCAACGTCGCGCCGCGAGCGCTCAGGACAAAGAGCGACGGCACAAGCTCGGGCTTGGCTGGGGTACCGATCGCCTTCTGCAGCGGTACATGTGGAGGGACGGCCGGCTGCGACTGAGCGGACGCGGTGTCGGACATCAATGTCAGGGCAGAAGCCGCGACAACATGTAGAAAGAACAGGGCAATTACATTTCGCGCGGTTGTCATGGCGCTCTCCCCCTCGTTTGTCTTCGTTAGTGTGAAGTTCAGCCATCCACCCGGAAGGGAAGGTGCTAAAACGTTCGATACGGCGCTTGCCCGTCTACTTCGGGAACAGGAACTGGAGCTGGGCCCTGAGCTGCCAATCGGCGGCTCCGGATGGCTTTGCTATATTGTAGTAGGCTGCGAGCTGCGCATTGACGGGCTGATGGCCGATCTTGAACACGCGCCCAAAACCGCCTCCGATCGGCACCGTCCAGCGGTCGCCATGGCCGGTCTCCCAGTTGGCGGTGATGATGGGGGAGGACGTTAGGTACCAGCCGCCGTGGAAGTTGTAGTTCACGAAGGGCTGCAGCGTCATCGCGTTGACCGCGCTGCGGTTGCTCTTGCCCGCGAAAGACCAGACGTTGTTGACGAGCACGCCGACAACCCAGGGCCCTTCGATGGCCAGGGCAACGAAGGCCGGGCCCGCCGAGTACTTGCCGGCCGTGAGCGTCTTGTCGGTGCCGGTTGGGAAAACGAAGGTCGGGCCGATACCCCAGATGATGCCGTGCGTCGGCTGCTTCGGCGAGAAGAAGAAGCTGGGGTTGATGTCGCCCAGGCCGAACTCGCGGTCGCCATTCACGGCCAGGGCCGGTTGCGCGATCACCGGCGTGATCCAGCGCGTGATCAGGTTCCAGTCCCTGTTAAGCGTGATCGGGACCACGGGCTGGATGTTGAGGACGTTCTGCAGCTGTTTATGTGGTCCGACATTGAAGTTGAAGTTGTTCTGGAACGGCAGGCTGATCATGTCGGCAACGGGGTTCTGCGCCGCTTTCGCCAGATCGCCGGGGCTGCTTGGTGAATCCTCCGCCAGCGCAACTCCCGAACACGACAAGGTCGCGAAGAGTGTCAATTTTGCGAGCCTGATCAAATTCCCCGCGCACACTGCCGGACATTCCTTCAGCCAAATCAAAGCTATGCCGACGGCCAAGATCGGTTTTACCGTTTGCCCGCAGCGCTTATACTGTGAGACAAAGCATCTATCGAATGTCGAGACCACTCATTTTGCGCCAACCCTGCGGCATTCCGGAGCGTCCAGCGCGTGGCTGAGATCCCTGTCATCTCGAGCCACATCCTGCATGGCCTGCCGACATTCGTGCGTCATGAAATCGGGGAGAAGGCGCTTCTGCGGGCGAACCGCGCGGCAGGCTTCGATATCGAGCTGACCGAAGGCCGCAATTGCTTCATCCCGCACACCGCAGTCATCGGCTTGGTGAACGCCGCCGCAAGGGCAGCCGGCGAACCCAATCTCGGGCTCCTGTTGGTTCCCAACATGAACGTTGCCAACTATGGCAGTTTTGGGCGCTACTTACTGAGCGCCGATACCCTCGGCCACTCCATCGAGCGGGCCATTTCGGCGCTCCACTATCACAGCACGTATGACAGGATGTCCGTCGCGATCGTCGGCGACGAGGCACGCTTTAGCTATATTTTTGCCTTGGCCGGCCATGCTGGCTACGACATGATCGCCGGAGCGGCTGCCGGGGTTCTGTTGAGCATATTCAGAGCCTATTTGCCTTCTGACTGGCGGCCACTGCGCATCGAGCTTGATATCGACAGGCCGCGCCAGACCGGGCTGTTCGAAGATCTCTTCCAGTGCCCGGTCATATTCAATGCGCCCGCGATGACCGTTGTCGTCGAACGCCATCATTTGTCTGCTGCGTCGCGCAGCGCCACATCCTCGATCGTCACGATCGAGGATGTGGCGCGGGACCGGCCTGGCGGCGCTCCACGGGGTCTGCTCGACGTCGTCATGGCGCAGGTCCGGGCCCAGGTTCTCACCGGCAATGTGTCTATAGATCGCGCGGCGCGACCGATGGGCAGCAGCGTCCGAACGCTGCAACGTGAGCTGAACCGGGCTGGCACCGATTTTCGCAGCCTGGCGAACGCGGCTCGGGTTCAGCGAGCAATCGAGCTGCTCCGCCACACCAACGGCTCGATCACCCATGTTTCGGCGGAGATGGGATACTCATCTCCCGCCAATTTCGCGCGCGCCTTCCAAAAGGTGACCGGCCACACGCCCCGGGAGTTTCGCTCGAGCATCTAGCATGAATTAGCGCCTGCCAGCGCCGTTCCCTGCGACAATAGTGGCAGTCGGGCGGCCCCGTCAGTCTTCGATGAGGCACCGTGTTTCACGAGGACCCATTAGTGAAACGATTGAATGCTTGGTTCGTGCGGCACCGCGAAGATGGCTTCGGCGCGATAGACTGCGCTCACATTCAGCGGTGAGATCGCCGCTTGGAACATGGCCGAAACGATAAACGGGCGCCCCAATGGACGCCCGTTCTTCATTGTGGCGCCCGTCTCAGACGAAGCGGAAGTCGTCCTGGGCGAGGCTCGCGAGTTGCACGCCCTTGAGGGTGAGCGTCGTATCGGCATCGATCGAGAGGACGGCATCGGCGCCGATCTGCTCGGCATGGTCCATCGCCGCGTCGAAATCGGCAAAGAGGCCGATCGAGAACTCCAGCACGTCCGAGTTCGCGCCGGTGCTGCGGAAGTCGGTCACCGTGTCCTTGCCGAAGCCGGCCACGAAGACGAAGGCGTCGTGGCCGGAGCCTCCGGACAGCATGTCGTCGCCGGCGCCGCCCTCGATGCGGTCGTCGCCCGAGCCGCCGTCGATGACGTCGCGGCCTGCGCCGCCGAGGACGATGTCGTCGCCCGAGCCGGCAT
>DATDBB010000434.1:0-10051 GCA_036525085.1 Allobosea sp. | reverse complement strand
TCCCCATCTCTCGGGCGCGAGTTCCACGAGACGGGTTGCGTCCGCGAAGGGCTTGTGGCATCAGGACGCCGCTTCGGAACGACGCCCGCGCTGACCCTCGCCTCAAGGCGACCGCCAGACACCATGGCCGACGATCCTGCTGCGGTAGCTCAGTGGTAGAGCACTCCATTGGTAATGGAGAGGTCGAGAGTTCAATCCTCTCTCGCAGCACCAGCCCATCGCGTTGATGTGGCGAAGAAAATCAGAGAAAAAACGGGTTAGGCGGCTTCTGGTGATACACAGAGGTGATACACGCGGCCCTTCCGATGACCCGCCCGACGAAGCATCCCAAGATCGGCATCTATCGCATCCGCTGTCGCGTCCCGAAGGACCTTCTGGGGATCATCGGCAGCGCGGAGCGTGTCATCAGTCTCGCGACCAAGAACCCGGAAGAGGCCAAACGAAGGGCTCCAGCCGCCGAGCAGAAGATTGCGGAAGAGTTTGCGACAGCTCGGGTGACCCTCGGGCCAATGCGACGTCTCACGCATCAAGAGATCACGGCGCTCTGCGGGAATCTGTACCGGGAAACCGTGGGGCATTGGGAGGAGGACCCCGGCACTGCGGAGGATTGGAAGGCATACGCCGATCAGCTCCACGACGAGCTTGAGCGTGATGAGACAACTGGGGATGCGGTCGGCCCCAGCCGGGCTGATCTGGCGGACGCTAAGCGCATCACTCAAGCTCGCGGCATCCCAGCCGATGCGGACAGCATCCGCCGCCTTGCGTCCGCCTTCTACAGAACCAAGCTGAAGGCCGCTGAGACGCTGGCCCGTCGAGCCGATGGCGACTACTCCCCGGATCGACACCTTGAGACGTTCCCCGCTGTCGAGGCAGAGAAACCGCAAACGCCGACAGACGAGCCTTTGACCGGCGAAAGCCTGCTTGCCGATTGGAGCGTGGAGCGCACACCCGCCGCGTCCACGCTGCGAACCGCGACGCCGCCTGACGCTCGGACATGGGCCTGCTCTGGCACCACCCGCGCCATGCGCCGTTGCGGGCTGGCGCATTCACACCTTTGGGATACCCTCCCCTCACACAAGCTGCCGGCCAACGGCGCGGATGAGCGGAGTCTGGCGCTCCGACGGGGAGAGAACGGTTCGGTCTATGATTTTGCCTGATCGCCAAGGCCATGACGTCCAGTCCTTCGAGCATCCTGGAGCGGGCCGCAAGCGTGCCCGATCGACGCCGAAGGGGCGGCAGGTCGAGCCCCGCGCCCTCGACGAGATCGTAGCTCTTCTCGGCGAGCGCCCGCGCCGACGGGACCTGCTGATCGAGCATCTGCACCTGATCCAGGACCGCTATCACCAGATATCCGCGGCGCATCTGGCAGCCCTTGCCGAGGAGATGAAGCTGTCCTTCGCCGAGGTCTTCGAGACGGCGACCTTCTATGCCCATTTCGACGTCGTGAAGGAGGGCGAGCCGTCGATCCCGCCCCTGACCGTGCGGGTCTGCGACAGCCTGACCTGCGAGATGCACGGCTCGCAGGCGCTGCACGACAGCCTCGACAGGCTGGTCGGGCCCAGCGTGCGCGTGGTCAGAGCGCCCTGCCTCGGCCTGTGCGATCACGCGCCGGCGGCGGAGGTCGGCCACCATTTCGTCCATGAGGCGACGCCGCAGACGGTTCTGGCTGCGATCGCGACGGGCGACACGCATCCGCAGATGACGGCTTACGTGGACTACGACGCCTATCGCGCCGGCGGCGGCTATCGCCTGCTCGAATCCCTACGAGGGGGAGAGCGCGAGAGCGAAACGATCCTCGCCGCGCTCGACGATTCCGGGCTGCGTGGACTCGGCGGAGCGGGCTTCCCGGCCGGGCGCAAGTGGCGGGCCGTGCGCGGCGAGCCCGGGCCAAGGCTGATGGTCGTCAATGCCGACGAGGGCGAACCCGGCACCTTCAAGGATCGCCACTACCTGAACACGGACCCGCACCGCTTCCTCGAGGGCACGCTGATCGGCGCCCATGTCGTGGAGGCGAGCGAGGTCTACATCTATCTGCGCGACGAGTATCCGCTGGCGCGCGAAATCCTGACGCGCGAGATCGCCCGGCTGCCGCCAGGCGGCCCGGTGATCCATCTGCGCCGCGGCGCAGGCGCCTATATCTGCGGCGAGGAATCGGCGCTGCTCGAAAGCATCGAGGGCAAGCGCGGTTTGCCGCGCCACAAGCCGCCCTTCCCGTTCCAGGTCGGGCTCTTCGGCCAGCCGACCCTGATCAACAATGTCGAGACGCTCTACTGGGTCCGCGACATCGTCGAGAAGGGCGGCGGCTGGTGGAATTCCCAAGGCCGCAATGGCCGCACTGGTTTGCGCAGCTATTCGGTCTCCGGCCGCGTCAGGCAACCCGGCGTCAAGCTGGCGCCGGCTGGCGTCACCATCCGAGAGCTGATCGAGGAATTCTGTGGCGGCATGGAGGAGGGCCACCGCTTCCACGCCTATCTGCCTGGCGGTGCGTCGGGCGGCATCCTGCCGGCCTCGATGGACGATATCCCGCTCGATTTCGGCACGCTCGAGAAGCATGGCTGCTTCATCGGCTCGGCCGCGGTCATCGTCCTGTCCGACCGGGACGACATGCGCGCCGCTGCGCTCAACCTGATGCGCTTCTTCGAGGACGAGAGCTGCGGCCAGTGCACACCCTGCCGGGTCGGCACGCAGAAGGCGGTGATGCTGATGCAGCGGCCGGTCTGGGACCAGGAGCTTCTGGGCGAACTCTCGCAGGCGATGCGCGATGCGTCGATCTGCGGGCTCGGCCAGGCGGCCTCGAACCCGCTATCCTGCGTGATGCGCTACTTCCCCGAGGAGTTCATGCCGAGGGATGCAGCGGAATGACCGAGGGCATCGTTTTCGAGCTGAACGGCGAGCGGGTCGAAGCCAGCCATGGCGAGACGATCTGGCAGGTGGCGCAGCGGCTCGGCACCGAGATCCCGCATCTCTGCTATTCGCCCGCGCCGGATTATCGCGCCGACGGCAATTGCCGCGCCTGCATGGTCGAGATCGAGGGCGAGCGCGTGCTGGCGGCCTCCTGCATGCGCAAGCCGGCCGTCGGCATGAAGGTCCACACTGAGACAGAGCGTGCCGAGAAGGCCCGCAGGATGGTGATGGAATTGCTCGTCGCCGACCAACCGGCGCGCGCGACCTCGCATGACCCGAGCTCGAAGTTCTGGGGCTGGGCCGAGAAGACGGGCGTCACCGAAAGCCGCTTCCCGGCGGCCGAACGCTGGCCTTCGGATGTCAGCCACACGGCGATGAGCGTCAATCTCGATGCCTGCATCCAGTGCGGGCTCTGCGTGCGCGCCTGTCGCGAGGTCCAGGTCAACGATGTGATCGGCATGGCCTGGCGCGGCGCGGGCTCCAAGATCATCTTCGATTTCGACGATCCGATGGGGCAGTCGAGCTGCGTGGCCTGCGGCGAATGCGTGCAGGCCTGCCCGACCGGCGCGCTGATGCCGGCAACCTTTCTCGACACGCACCAGACCCGCACCGTCTGGGCCGACAGGGCCGTCGACTCGCTCTGCCCCTATTGCGGCGTCGGCTGCCAAGTCACCTACAACGTCAAGGACGAGAGGATCGTCTATGCCGAAGGGCGCGACGGGCCGGCCAACCACAACCGGCTTTGCGTCAAGGGCCGCTTCGGCTTCGACTACATCCACCATCCGCACCGCCTGACGAAGCCGCTGGTGCGGCTGCCGAACGTGCCGAAGGACGCGCGCGATCAGGTCGACCCCGCCAATCCCTGGACGCATTTCCGCGAGGCGTCATGGGAGGAGGCACTCGATCTCGCAGCGAGTGGGCTCAGGCGCATCCGCGACGAGAAGGGCCGCAAGGCACTCGCCGGCTTCGGCTCGGCCAAGGGCTCGAACGAGGAGGCCTATCTGTTCCAGAAGCTGGTGCGAACCGGCTTCGGCTCGAACAATGTCGACCACTGCACAAGGCTGTGCCACGCCTCTTCGGTCGCTGCGTTGATGGAAGGCGTCAATTCGGGAGCGGTGACGGCGCCGTTCTCGGCCGCGCTCGACGCCGAGGTCATCATCGTCATCGGCGCCAATCCGACCATCAATCACCCGGTCGCGGCGACCTTCATGAAGAACGCCGCGAAGCAGGGCGCGAAGCTCGTCATCATGGATCCGCGACAGCAGGCCCTGTCGCGCCATGCCTGGCGGCATCTCGCCTTCAAGCCCGGCAGCGATGTCGCCATGCTCAACGCGATGCTGCACACGATCATCAGCGAGGGCCTGACCGACGAGCAGTACATCGCCGGCTATACCGAGGGCTATGAGCGGCTGAAGGAGAGCATCCAGGCCTTCCCGCCGGAGAAGATGGCGGCGGTCTGCGGCATCCCCGCGGAGACGCTGAAGGAGGTCGCGCGGGCCTATGCGCGCTCGCGCGCCGCGATCATCTTCTGGGGCATGGGCATCAGCCAGCATGTCCACGGCACCGACAATGCCCGCTGCCTGATCGCGCTCGCCATGGTCACCGGCCAGATCGGCCGGCCGGGCACCGGCCTGCATCCCCTGCGCGGGCAGAACAACGTCCAGGGCGCCTCCGATGCCGGCCTGATCCCGATGGTCTACCCCGACTACCAGTCGGTCGAGAAAGCGGAAGTCCGCGCGATCTTCGAGGAACTCTGGGGCCAGTCGCTCGATCCTAAGAAGGGCCTCACCGTCGTCGAGATCATGCATGCGATCCATGCCGGCGAGATCGCGGGTATGTATATCGAGGGCGAGAACCCGGCGATGTCGGATCCCGACCTGAACCATGCGCGCGGCGCGCTGGCCAAGCTCGATCATCTCGTCGTGCAGGACCTGTTCCTGACCGAGACCGCCTTCCATGCCGATGTCGTGCTGCCGGCCTCGGCCTTCGCCGAGAAGGTCGGCACCTTCACCAACACCGACCGGCGCGTGCAGATGGCCCGGCAGGTCGTGCCACCGCCGGGCGAGGCGAAGCAGGACTGGTGGATCATCCAGGAGATCGCCAGACGCATGGGCTGCGACTGGCGCTATGGCGGCCCCGCCGACATCTTCGCCGAGATGGCGCTGATCATGCCGTCCTTCCGCAACATCACCTGGGAGCGGCTGGAGCGCGAAGGTGCAGTGACCTATCCTGTCGATGGGCCGGACCAGCCCGGCAACGAGATCATCTTCGCACGGGGCTTCCCGACCGAGACGGGCCGCGCGAAGATCGTGCCCGCCGGCATCGTCGCTCCCGACGAGGTGCCCGACGACGCCTATCCGATGGTGCTCTCGACCGGGCGGGTGCTGGAGCATTGGCATACCGGTTCGATGACACGGCGCGCCGGCGTGCTCGACGATCTCGAGCCCGAGGCGGTGGCGTTGATGTCGCCGCGCGACCTCGGGCGGCTGGGCCTCGCGCCCGGCGGCCTCGTCCGCCTGGAGACGCGTCGCGGCGCGGTCGCGCTCAAGGTGCGCTCAGACCGGGACGTTCCGGAGAACATGGTGTTCCTGCCGTTCTGCTATGCCGAGGCTGCCGCGAACCTGCTGACCAATCCGGCGCTCGATCCGGTGGGCAAGATCCCGGAGTTCAAGTTCTGCGCGGTTCGGGCGCAAGCTGCGGGCTGAGGAGCCGGCCGCGTCGTCGAGGCAGGTGCGGCGTTGTCGGTCATGCGCTGGTTCTCGCCTGAAGTTCGGCTTGCGGCTGCCCTTTTGAACCGGGCTTCGCCGGCGACCGCATCTGCCGGCGGCGTAGCGGCCAGATCGCGGCCATGTCCTGCGCCGCCTCCCGCAGCGCCTGCTCGATCGGCCCGCGCCGATCCTCGCTCATGCGCGGCATCGGGCCGGCGACGCTGAGCGTGCCGGCGATGGGAGCGTCGGGGACTGGGCCGGCGCGGAAGACGATGGCCATGGCGACTGTGCCGATCTCGCCCTCCTCGATCGCGAGCGCGACGCCGCGGCGCCGGGTCTCTGTGAGATGTGCGCGCAACGCATCGACGTCAGACAGAGCGTTGGGACCAGTTCGGTCCCCGGCCTGGAAGCCGCGGGCGCAGACGATCCGCAAGGCATCCGCCTCGGGCAGGCAGGCGAGCCAAGCCTTGCCAGTCGCCGTGGCGTGCAGGACGATCTCGGTGCCCATGGGCGGGTCGTAGCGCAATCCGGCGGTCGCGCCCTGGGCGCGGGCGATCCAGACCAGACCCTCATCCTCGACAACGGCGAGGCGGCAATATTCGCGCGTCCTGTGGGCAAGCGCGTCGAGCACGACCTGCCCGGCATCCGGCAGGCCGCGGATGTCGAGATTGCGGAAGGCGAGCTTGGACAGCTTCAGGGTCAACCCATAAGCGCCTGTGGCCGCGTCCTGCGTGACGAAGCCGCGCTCGGCCAGCGTCGTCAGCAGGCGGTGCGTCGCGCTGGCGGGCAGGCCGAGACGGCTCGACAGGACGCCAAGATCGGCCCCGTCGGACTCGCCCGCCAGTGCCTCCAGCATATTCAGCGCGCGCTCAACCGCTGCGATCGTCACCGTTCCATCCCTGTGCGTCTCTGCCTTGGGTTCTTATTTTTGGAATTGAATTCCAATTCGGAATTGATTTCCGTAATGAGGCGACATAGGCGGAGTCAACGCGCCTCGCCGAAGAAGCGGGAGGATGCCGGTGAGCTTGTCTGGAGAGGGCGCGGTCGCGATCTGGCACGACATCGCGCCGGAGGGGCGCGACGAATTCTATGCCTGGCACGGCCGGGAGCACATGCCGGAGCGCGTCGGGATACCCGGCTTCCAGCGCGGCCGGCGCTATGTCGCGATCGAGGCCGATCTCGAATTCTTCAATGTCTACGAGGCCTTGAGCGTCGAGGTGCTGAAGGGGCAGTACTATACGGCACGCGTCAATGCACCGACGCCCTGGACGCTTTCCGCCGTGAAGCACTTCCGCTCGGTGGCGCGCTCGATCTGCCGCGTCGCGCATAGCGCGGGGCCGGCCCAGGGCGGGCTGATCGCGACCTTGCGCTACGACGTTGCCGACGCGGATGCGGCCAGCCACAAGACCTCCCTGCAGCGCGGGGCCATTCCCGACCTGCTCGCCAAGCCCGGCATCGCGGCCGTGCATCTGCTGACGGCCGACGCCGAGGCGAGCGGGGTCGCGACCGCCGAGCAGAAGGCGCGTGGCGTCGCCAACGCCGTGCCGCGCTGGGTGCTTCTGCTCGAAGGCTGGGGCGACGAGGCGGCTTTCGTCGCCACCGCGAAAGCCGAGCTCGCGCCGGACAGGCTCGATGCGATCGGCGGCCGGGGCCCCTATTCGCTCGGACTCTATCGTCACCAGATCACCCGCACCAAGACCGCCTGGAGTGCCGGCTGATGGGCGCGACCTATGATCTTTCCGCTCGTTTCGCCATCGTCACAGGCGGCGCCGGCGGGCTTGGCCGCGGCATCGCCCGGGCCCTGCTCGACGCCGGAGCCCGCGTGGAGCTCTGGGACGCGAATGAAGCCGCCCTCGCCGCAGCCGAGGCCGAACTGGGCGCCAGCACCCGCGCCGTCGACATCACCAATCCGGCGGCGGTCGAGCGCGCCGCGGATGCGGCCTTCTCCGCCCATGGCGGGATCGACATCCTGATCAACAATGCCGGCGTTCTCGGGGAAGTGAAGCCGATCTGGGAGACCTCGCCGGAGGATTTCCAGCGCGTCCTGCAGGTCAATCTCTTCGGCGCCTATCTGGTGACGCGCGCGGTCGTCGGGCATATGCGGAAGCAGGCGCCGCGCCCCTCGCGCGTGACGCCGCATCCGCTGCGCGGCCATGTCGTCAACATCGCCTCGATCCAGGGCAAGGAGGGCATGGCCCAAGCCTGCGCCTACAGCGCCTCGAAAGCCGGGCTGATGGCGCTGACCAAGAGCGTCGCCAAGGAAACGGCGCAGGAAGGCATCATCGTCACCGCGATCACCGCGGCCGAGACGGCGATGGCGCGGGAGATCTCGGCGGAACGCCGCGCCGACATCCTCGGCCGGATTCCGATGGCCCGCTTCGTCGAGATCGAGGAGGTCGCGCGGATGGTCCTCTGGCTCTCCTCGGACGAGTGCTCCTTCTCGACCGGCGGCATCTTCGACCTGTCGGGAGGCCGGGCGACCTACTGAAGATCATGCCCATGCCTCTCCGGCGGGGCGGGCGACCAGACAGGCCCTATCTCCGCCTGCGGCGATCATCCTATGGTCGGCGGATGCGAGTCTGCGCCGGTCCGGCGCCGGCTTCAGGGGACAGGGCATGACGACGATCGATCTCAATTCGGACCTCGCCGAAGGCTTCGGCGCCTATCGCTGCGGCGACGACGAAGCGATGCTCGGAATCGTTACCTCGGCGAATGTCGCCTGCGGCCTGCATGCCGGCGATCCCGAGATCATGGCGCATACCTTCACGGTCGCGCGCGAGCGCGGCGTCGCGGTCGGCGCCCATCCCGGCTTTCCCGATCTCTGGGGTTTCGGCCGCCGGCGCATCCCCTTCTCGACCGGCGAGATCGAGCGCCTCGTCGCCTATCAGATCGGAGCGGCGGCGGCACTCGCAGCCTATGCCGGCCACCGCATCACCTATGTCAAGCCGCATGGCGCGCTCGGCAACATCTCCTGCGAGGAGCGCCCCGTCGCGGACGCGATCGCGCGGGCAATCAAGGCCGTCGATCCGGGTCTTGCCCTGCTCGGGACGGCGCTGACGGAACAGGTTGCGGCCGGCGAGGCGGCGGGGCTGCAGGTGCATCAGGAAATCTTCGCCGATCGCGGCTATACCGAGGAGGGCCTGCTCGTCGCGCGCAGCCTGCCGGGCGCAATGATCACCGACCCGCAGGAGGCGGCCGACCGCGTCGTCGCCATGGTCACCGAGGGCGCCATCATCACGCTGTCCGGCCGCCGCCTGCCAACCCCGATCCGCTCGGTCTGCGTGCATGGCGATTCCAGCCACGCGGTCGCCACCGCGCGGCGCGTCCGCACGGCGCTGGAACAGGCCGGCATCGGGCTTGCCGCCTTCGCATGAGCACCGATCGGGGCGATCGCCCGCTATTTCTCGATGCCGGCGAGGCCGCGCTCGTGGTCGAGTTCGGCCGCACGGTCGATCCGGCGATCAGCGACCGCGTGCTGGCGCTCGACGCGGCGCTGGCAGCCGATCCGCCGGAAGGTTTGCGGGAACTGGTTCCGACCTATCGTTCGCTGATGATCCATTACGATCCGCTCCGGCTCGACCGGGCGCGGCTCGTCGCGCTGGTCGAGGAGCGCCTGACGGCTGTGGTGAAATCGAGGCGCGCCGCGGCACAATGGATCGTGCCGTGCTGCTACGATCTCCCCCATGGCGAGGATCTGGCCGAGATGGCTGCGCTGCTGGGGCTGTCAGCAGCCGAGGCCGCCGCCATCCATGCCTCCGCCAGCTACCGGGTCTACATGTACGGCTTTTCGCCGGGCTTCACCTATCTCGGCGGCCTGCGCGAGACGATCGCAATCTCGCGCCGAACCCGGCCGCGACCGCCCCATGAGAGCAAGGCCGTTCTGGTCGGCGGGGGCCTCAGCGCCATCGCGAGTTTCTCGATGCCGACCGGCTGGTATGTCGTCGGCCGCACGCCGGAACGGCTCTATGCCCCGGAGCGCGCCAGCGCCTTCCTGTTCGAGCCCGGCGACAGCCTGCGCTTCGAGGCGATCGATGCCTCGACCTTCGCGATGCTCGATGCGCGCGCCGAAGCCGGCGAGGTGGTGGCCCGGAGGCAGGCGCCATGACGCCGACGCTGCGCGTCCTGTCCGCCGGCCCCGGCGTCACCATCCAGGATGGCGGCCGGCATGGCTATCTGCGCTATGGCGTCACCGCGGCCGGGCCGATGGATCCTTTCGCGCATGCCGTCGCCAACCATGCGCTCGGCAATCGCCTTGACGCCGCCGCGATCGAGGTCTCGCTCGGCGGGATCGAGGTCACGGCCGAAGGCGCCGGGACGACGATTGCAGTCGCTGGCGGCGATTTCCAGATAGCGCTGGACGGCCAGGCGCTGCCGGCGAGCGTGGTGGCGCGGCTGGAGCCGGGTGCGACGCTGAGACTGCGCGCCGGCTCGGCCGGAGT
>DATDBB010000433.1:0-19590 GCA_036525085.1 Allobosea sp. | reverse complement strand
GCCACGGAGCCGGCGAGCGCCGCAGCGCCGCCGATGAATTCACGCCTGTCCATTCCAATGTTCCTTCCCCTGAGAGGTGGCTCGCGCGCCCGACCCTTGTGACGAGTCTTAACTTCCGGCCACTTTGCGCTCGGACGCCTGATCGAACCAGTGCAGCGCCGATTGTGACAATGTGATGTAGATCTTTTCGCCCGGCCTTGTCCGCACCTTCCCGGGTCGCCTGACGATGAATCCGTGCCCGCCGATGCGGGTCTCGACCAGCGTGTCGGCGCCGAGATATTCCACCGCCACGACATCGGCCGCGATGCCGCTCTCGCCGATCTCCGCAAGCTCGGGACGGATACCGACGGCAAGGCCGGTAGGGTCGAGCCCCTGCGGCGGCGTCAGTTGTCCGGCGCCGCCCGCAGCGAGAACGGCCGAAAGTGGGAGCACATTCATCGGCGGCGTGCCGACGAAACGCGCGACGAAAATGCTCGCCGGGTTCTCGTAGAGCTCGTCCGGCGCCGCATCCTGCTCGATCCGGCCGTTGCGCATCAGCACGACCTGATCGGCCATGGTCATCGCCTCGACCTGATCATGCGTGACGTAGATCATGGTGATGCCGAGGCGCTGCTGCAATTCGCGTAATTCGCGGCGCATCTCGACCCGCAGCTGGGCATCGAGATTCGAGAGCGGCTCGTCCATCAGGCAGACCGGGGCCTCGGCCACGATCGCGCGCCCAAGCGCGACGCGCTGCTGCTGCCCACCTGAAAGCTGCGACGGCTTGCGTTCGAGCAGGCCTTTCAGTCCGAGAATGTCTGCCGCGCGCGCCACCCGCGCCTCGCGCTCCGCGCGCGGGACTTTGCGTACCTGCAGCCCGAACGAAATGTTTTCCGCCACCGACAGATGCGGGAACAGCGCATAGTTCTGGAAGACCATGGCGATGCCACGCTTCGAGGGTTGCGCGTGGGTGACGTCTCGCCCGCCGATGGTGATGGCGCCGCCGCTCGTCTCCTCGAGCCCGGCGATCAGCCGCAGCGTCGTCGATTTGCCGCAACCGGAGGGTCCGAGCAGTGCGACGAACTTGCCGCCCTCGACGGAGAAGCTGACCTCGTCGACCGCCGCAGCGCCGCCCCAGGTTTTTGAAACGGCTTTCAGCTCAACAGAAACCATGCGCTATCCGGCTTGCCGCTCCAAATGCCATGCTGAGCCGGCACATGATCTGCTGTCCCTCGTGGCGCGACCATGAGGCTAAAATGCGCCGAGGCACAAGGGCGTCCCCATGCCCGGAAAGTATCACGGCAGGGCGGTTGCCCGCCTTTTCGTGCCGGCGGTTCTCGGTTGCGCTGGACTGCGGCAGCGCATGGCGGCAGAGAGCAACGCCTGCGCCAACGATTCCGGAAAGTCCAAACCATGCCCAGCCCTCTCTCCATCGGCATCATCGGCGCGGGCATCATGGGCGAGCGGCTGCTGCGTGCGATCCTCGACCAGCCTCCGGAGACACTTCGCGTCGCCGGCATCTGGGACCCGTCCGCGCAAGCGCTGGCGCGCATCGCCGCCGCCCTCCCCGCCGTGCCGCATCAGCCCGACGCCGCCGCCCTGATCGCCGCGAGCGACTGCGTCTACATCGCCTCGCCGCCGGCGACGCATCTGGCGCATGCGCGGGCAGCGCTGGCCGCCGGCAAGGCCGTGTTCTGCGAAAAGCCGCTGGCGGTCGACGTCACAGATGCCCGCGCCTTCGTCGCGCAGGCCGGTGGCAGGGGCGCGGTCAACTTCCCCTTCGCCTCCTCGCCGGCGGTGGCCAGCCTGCGCGACTGGATCGCGAAGGGCGAGGTCGGCACGGTCTCAAAGGTCACGATCGAGGTCGGCTTCGCGACCTGGCCGCGGCCATGGCAGGCCGACGCCGCCGGTTGGCTCGATCGCACCGAGCAGGGCGGCTTCACGCGCGAGGTCGTCTCGCATTTCCTGTTCCTGACCCGCCGGCTGGTCGGCCCGCTGCATGGCCTCGTCGCGACGGCGTCCTTCCCCGAACCCGGCAGATCCGAACGCGCGATCGAGGCGAGCCTGAAGGCGGGCGACATCGCCGTTTCGCTCAGCGGCGGCGTCGGCACCACGCGCAAGGACGACCACAACATCTGGATGCTGGAGGGCGACAAGGGGGCCGTTCGGCTCTGCGACTGGTCGATCGCCGAGCGCCGCCTGCCGGACGGAAGCTGGCAGCGCGACCCCGGCGCCTTGCCGCAGGAACAGGCTCGCCCGCTGGCGCTCAAGCGGCAGCTCGAGGGTGTGATCAAACTGGCGCATGGCGAGCCGCACCATCTGGCGACGCTCGATGAGGCGCTGGAGGTCCAGGAGATCGTCGAGGCCATTCTGGCGAGCGCGGCCGCAGCTACAGGCAGTTGACCCAGAGCACCCTGGTCTGACCTTCCGCCGCATTGGCGAAGCGATGCGGGCGCGAGGACAGGAAGCGGAAGCTGTCGCCCTCCTGCAGCGTCCAGCTTTCGCTCTCGACCCGCAGCACCATCGCGCCCTGCATCACCAGCCCGGCCTCCTCGCCGCCATGGGTGTAGAGTTCGTCGCCCGTGCTGGCGCCCGGCTCCAGCTCGACGATGTAGAGGCCGAGCTTCGAGCCTTCGGTATGCGGCGTGAGCAACTGCTTGCGGATTCCCGAGCGCCACAACTGGAGTTCGCTGCGCGCCGCACTCCGCACGATCGTCGCGGTCTGGTCGCCTGGGGTACCGGCCGGCGGGAACAGATCGCCGAGCCCGACGCCCAGCGCATCTGCCATGCTGACCAGCGCGCGTAGCGTCGGCGAGGATTTCCCGCGCTCGATCTGGCTCAGGAAGCCGATCGAGAGATTGGTGCGCGCGGCGAGATCCACGAGCGAGAGGCTGCGCTCCCGCCTCAGGCGGCGCAGGCCCGCGCCGATCTCCTGATCGACCTCGGGCCGGGACGTCGTGTCCGGAGAGGGTATCTTGGCGGCAGGGCTGCTCATGAAGGCTCCGTTCGTCACCGCTATTTCATGCACGTGAAATTGCTTGCCGACAAGATCGTCCTATGCTCGTATCTTCACGCTCATGAAAATCATGATGGCCGCGCAAGTCACGCGCGATAAGCAGGGGATCAATGCGATGGAACGTCGGACCTTTCTGTCCATGCTGGCGGGCAGCGCCGTGGCTGCCGGAATTCTTCCCGCCCAGGCGCAAGGCGTGCTCAAGGTCGGCTCGACGCCGACGGGCAGCCCCTTCACCTTCCTCGACACCAAGACCAACACCATCGAAGGCGTGATGGTCGACCTGATCAAGGCGATCGCCGCGGCCTCGGACTTCAAGGTCGAGGTCGAAGGCATGCAGTTCTCGACGCTGATTCCGTCGCTGACCGGCAACAAGGTCGATATCGTCGCCGCAGCGATGTACATCACCCCGGTTCGCAAGGAGGTCATCGACTTCTCGGACCCGATCTACACCTATGGCGAAGGCCTGATCGTGCCGGCGACGGACAGCAAGGACTACGTCACGCTGGAAGACCTGAAGGGCAAGACGATCGGCGTCCAGATCGGCACGGCCTACGTCGACAAGCTGCAGACCTCAGGCCTGTTCTCCGAGGTCAAGCTCTACAAGACGCTGCCGGACATCCTCGCCGACGTGAACGCAGCCCGAGTCCAGGCCGCCGTCTTCGACCTGCCGATCATCGCCTACAACCTGTCGCAGGGGCAGTTCCCGAAGGTCCGCATCGTCAAGTCCTACAAGCCCGTGATCTCCGGCTCGGTCGGCATCGGCGTGCGCAAGAGCGACGGCGAGCTTTTGAAGAAGATCAATGCCGGCCTCGCCAAGCTCAAGGCCGACGGCACGGTCGACAAGATCCTCGCCAAGTGGGGCCTCGCCTGATCCCTTAGCTCGAATCCGATCCCTAGCGCCGTCATCCCGGGCGCAGCGAAGCGAAGACCCGGGATCCATGCCGGAACGGTTCCGGAATGGATCCCGGATCGCCGCCGCTTCGCGGCTTGTCCGGGATGACGCGCGGAGGTTCGCAAGCCGCGCCAATATCCCTCCGACCTCCAGAACCCCATGCAAACCTTCCTGAGGGACGCCACCCAGTTCCTGCCGCTGCTCATGCAGGGCATCAAGTTCACGCTGATCGTGGCGCTGGGTTCGCTCGCGCTGTCGACGGTGCTCGGCCTCGTCTGGGCCCTGATGCGGGTGTCGGGCATCGGCTGGCTCGGGACGCTCGCCAAGGTGATCGTCAACACCCTGCGCGGCATCCCGATCCTGGTGCAGCTGTTCTACATCTACTTCGTGCTGCCTGAGTTCGGCATCGCGCTCACGGCACTACAGGCGGCGATCATCGGGCTCGGCATCGCTTATTCGGCCTATCAGTCCGAGAACTTCCGCGCCGGCATCGAGGCGATCGACCACGGCCAGATCGAGGCCGCGCAATCGATCGGCATGGGTTGGGGCCTGACCATGCGCCGCGTCGTCCTGCCCCAGGCGATCCGGCTCGTGCTGCCGCCCTACGGCAACATCATGGTGATGATGCTGAAGGATTCCTCGCAGGCCTCGACCATCACGGTGGCCGAACTGACGCTGCAGGGCACGCTGATCGCGTCCTCCACCTTCAAGAACATGACCGTCTATTCGCTCGTCGCCCTGCTCTATCTGGCGATGTGCCTGCCGCTGATGGGCTTCGTCAGCTGGCTCGAACGACGCTTCGGCAAAGGAACGCGCCGATGAGCCGCCCCATGATCGAGATCGCCGGCGTCACCAAGAGCTTCGGCGCCTTCCCGGTGCTCAAGGGCATCACGGCCAGCGTCGACAAGGGCGAGGTCGTCTGCCTGATCGGCCCGTCCGGTTCGGGCAAGTCGACGATCCTGCGCTGCATCAACGGGCTCGAATCCTATGATGGCGGTTCGATCACCATCGATGGCGAGCGTGTCGAGCATGACAAGCCGTCGATCGTCGGCATCCGCACCGCGATGGCGATGGTGTTCCAGCGCTTCAACCTGTTTCCCCATCGCACCGCGCTGGAGAACGTCGTCGAAGGCCCGATCTTCGTGAAGAAGGAGCCCCCGGCGCAGGCCATGGCGCGCGGCCGCGAACTGCTCGCCCGCGTCGGTCTCGCCGAGAAGATCGACGCCTATCCCGGCCAGCTCTCCGGCGGCCAGATGCAGCGCGTCGCCATCGCGCGCGCGCTCTGCATGCAGCCCAAGGCGATCCTGTTCGATGAGCCGACCTCGGCGCTCGATCCCGAACTGGTCGGCGAGGTGCTGCAGGTGATGAAGAGCCTGGCCGATGACGGCATGACCATGCTCGTCGTCACCCATGAGATGGGCTTTGCGCGCGAGGTCGCCGACCGCGTGCTGTTCCTCGACGGTGGCGTCATCGTCGAACAGGGGCCGGCTCGCGACGTTCTGAGCGCGCCGAGCCATCCGCGCACGCAGGACTTCCTGCGCCGCGTTCTGCGCCCGATCTGAAGCTTCAAGGAGGCCGCCATGGCCGAACCCTACCCGCTCAGCCCGTCGCTGTGGTTCGCGACCGCGCCGGAAGCCGCCCCGACGCCGCCGCTTGCGGCCGACGCCACCGCCGATGTCTGCGTGATCGGCGCCGGTTTTGCGGGGCTCTCCACCGCGCTTCATCTCGCCGAGGCCGGCGTCTCGGTGATCGTGCTCGAAACGCACGAGCCTGGCTGGGGCGGCTCCGGCCGCAATGGCGGCCAGGTCATCCCCGGCATCAAATACGACCCGAGCGAGATCGCGGCCAAGTTCGGTCCCGTCGCGGGCGAGGCCCTGACGCGCTTCGTCGGCTCGACCGCCGATCTGGTCTTCGACCTGATCGCCCGGCACGGCATGGATGTGCCGCACAAGCGCGCCGGCTGGATCCAGGGAGCCCATACCCCGGCCATGGTCGAGACGGTGAAGAGCCGCGCCGCCGAATGGCGGGCACGCGGCGTCGATGCCGAATTCCTCGACAAGGATGCGGCCGCAAGCCTACTCGGCACCGACCGCTATCTCGGAGGCTGGATCGACCGGCGCGCCGGCGGCGTGCAGCCGCTGGCCTATGCGCGCGGGCTGGCGAAGGCCGCACTCGCCGCAGGAGCGCGCATCCACGGCCAGAGCAAGGTCGTCTCGCTGAAGCGCAACGGCGCGAACTGGACCATCCGCACCGCGCAGGGCGCGAGCGTCACCGCCCCGCGCGTCGTCGTCGCGACCAATGGCTATACCGGGGACCTGATCCCGAAGCTGCGCCAGACCGTGATCCGACCCAACTCCTTCATCGTCGCGACGGAAGCCCTCTCCGACAACATCGCCGGCACGATCCTGCCCGAAGGCCAGGTCACCTCCGACACCCGGCAATTGCTGCTCTATTTCCGCAAGGACCATCAGAACCGGCTGCTGATGGGCGGACGCGGTCCGTTCCGCGAGCCGAAGGACGCCTCCGACTGGGCTCACCTCGAACGCGTCGTCGGCAAGATGTATCCGCAGGCCAAGGGCGTGCCCTTCGCGTTCCGCTGGTGCGGCCGCGTCGCGCTGACACGCGATTTCCTGCCGCACCTGCACGAGCCCGAGCCCGGCCTGCTCGTCGACATCGGCTGCATGGGGCGCGGCGTCGGTTTGCAGAGCGCCATGGGCAAGGGGATGGCGGACTACATCGCCAGCGGCGACAAGGGCCGCCTGCCCTTCCCGGTCGTGCCGATCAAGCCGCTGCCGCTGCACGCGCTGAACGAACTCTACGTCTCCGCCATCATCACCTGGTACCGGCTGACCGATGGGGGCATGACGGACAAGGCGGCCTGAGGGCGACAGGCTCGCGCCGGAACCTTTTCGTCATTCCGGGGCGGGCCGCGGGCCCGAGCCCGGAACCCAGAACCGATGCCCCTCGTCGAAAAGACGCTTGGCGAAGAGTACTTCCCGTTACCCGCAGCGGTTCTGGGTTCCGGGCTCCTCGCTACGCGAGGCCCCGGAATGACGGCGCGGTTCTCTCCTACAAGCGCCCCCTCAGACGCAGCGCCCGCCATCGACCGCGAGCACGCTGCCGGTGACCATTTCCGACTCGTCCGAACACAGGAACAGCGCGGCGTTGGCGATATCCTGCGGCGTCGAGAACCGCCCCCACGGAATCGTCGCGGTGAAGGCCTTGCGCTTCTCAGGCGTGTCCTCGCCCATGAAGGTGGCCAGCAGCGGCGTCTCGCCCGCGACCGGCGCGATCGCGTTGACCCGGATGCGGTCCGGCGCGAGTTCCACCGCCATCGACTGCGACAGCAGGTTCGCCGCCCCCTTCGAGCCGTTGTACCAGGTCAGGCCGGGACGCGGGCGAATGCCCGCCGTCGAGCCGATGTTCAGGATGACGCCGCCGCCATTCGCGCGGAAATGCGGAACGGTCGCCTTCGCCATCAGGTAGATCGACTTGACGTTGACGGCGAAGACCCGGTCGAACTCGTCTTCGGTCACGTCGAGCATCGGCTGGTTGCGATGGCTGATGCCGGCATTGTTGACGACGATGTCGAGCTTGCCGAAGGCCGCGATCACCTCCCTCACCGCCTCGTCGACACTGCCGGCCTTGGCGACGTCGCACGCAACGGCGATGGCGCCCTGGCCGATCGCCGCAGCCGCCACCTTGGCCTTCGCTCCGTTGATGTCGAGCACGGCGACGCGTGCGCCCTCGCGCGTGAAGGTCTCGGCGATGCCGAGCCCGAACCCCTGTGCCGCGCCGGTGATCAGCGCCGTCTTGCCCTTCAGTCTCATGGTGTTTCCTCGTCTTTTCTGGAGCCTTCCATCTTTGAAGGCGTCGGACGCTCGCGGCCAATTCGTTTTGGCGATCCCGCTCAGACGGAAATCCTATGGGCGGTCGGTCCATGGCTCCGATGCTCAGGGGTTATGGCGCGGATCACGATTCGGTCTTTGACAGCCCTCGGCTTTTGCGGCCCGATGGCGCTCAACAAGCCCACCCAAGAAGCCCGTCGAGGAAATGCCTGCATGAAGATCCGCGCCGCAGTCCTGAATGCCAGCCCGGTATCCGCGCCCTATGCCAAGAGCCGGCCGCTTTCGATCGAGGAGGTCGAGCTCGCGCCGCCCGGTCCGGGCGAGGTTCTGGTCAGGGTCCGGGCCGCGGGCCTGTGCCATTCCGACCTGTCGGTCATCGACGGCAACCGCCCCCGCCCCGTCCCGATGGTGCTCGGCCATGAGGCGGCGGGCGAGGTCGTGGAGCCCGGCCAGGGCGTGCACGACCTGAAGCGGGGCGACCGTGTCATTATGGTCTTCGTGCCCTCATGCGGGCATTGCTCGCCCTGCAGCGAGGGCCGCCCCGCGCTCTGCGAACCCGGCAACGCCGCCAACGGCGTCGGCGAGCTGCTCGGTGGCGGACGCAGGCTCTCGATCAGCGGAAAGCCCGTGCATCACCATGTCGGCGTCTCAGCCTTTGCCGAATATGCGGTGATCTCGCGCCATTCCCTGGTGAAGCTCGAGGCTGACATCCCCCATGAGATCGCGGCGCTGTTCGGCTGCGCGGTGCTGACCGGCGTCGGCGCGGCCGTGAACACGGCCAAGGTCAGGGCCGGCGAGACGGTCGCCGTGGTCGGCCTCGGCGGCGTGGGACTGAGCGCACTTTTGGGCGCGGCGGCCTGCGGCGCTTCGCGCGTCATCGCGGTCGATCTCTCGGAGGACAAGCTTGCCATCGCCCGCGAACTCGGCGCGACTGATACCTTTAATGCCGGCGCTTCCGACGTCGTCGAAGCCATTCGCGCCGCGACCAAGGGTGGTGTCGATCACGGGCTGGAGATGGCGGGTTCGGTCAAGGCGCTCGACCTCGCCTACCAGATCACGCGGCGCGGCGGCACGACCACGACCGCCGGCCTCGCCAACCCGACCCACACGCTTTCGCTGTCCCCCGTGCGCCTCGTCGGCGAGGAGCGCACGCTGAAGGGCTCTTACGTGGGCTCCTGCATCCCGGTGCGCGACATCCCGCGCTTCGTCGAGCTCTACCTGCGCGGCAAGCTGCCGGTCGACAAGCTGATGACCAGCCAAAGCGGGCTCGACGGCATCAACGAGGGCTTCGACGCCCTGCACGAAGGCCGCACCATCCGCCACGTCATCATGATGTGAGGGCCTGTCATTCCGGGGCAGGCCGCAGGCGCGAACCCGGAATGACATCCGATCAACCGTGCTTGTGCACGATCGTCTTGGTCACCGCGAACTCCTCCAGCGCGGAAAAGCCCTTCTCGCGGCCATGGCCGCTCTTGCCGGTGCCGCCGAAGGGCAGTTCGATGCCGCCGCCGGCGCCATAGCCGTTGATGAAGACCTGCCCGGCCCGCACCTTCTTGGCGACGCGCTGCTGGCGCCCGCCATCCCTGGTCCAGACGGCAGCGACGAGCCCGTATTCGGTCGAGTTCGCCAACTTGATCGCATCGGCCTCGTCCGTGAACGGGAAGGCGGCGAGCACCGGGCCGAAGACCTCCTCCTGCTCGAGCCGGTTGCCACGCGGCACCTTTCCGAACAGCGTCGGCCTCACATAGAAGCCGCCATTCGGCACGCCCTGCGCGATCTGCCCCTCGGCGATGACCGGGATACCCGCCTCGCGCGCCTGGTCGATGAAGCTCTGCACGCGGCCGCGCTGCTTGGCGTTGATCACCGGGCCGCAATCGAGATCCATTTCCGGCGTGCCGGCGCGCAGCTTGGTGAACTCCTTGGCGACCGCGCCCATGAAGTCGTCATAGACGCGCTCCTGCACCAAGACGCGGCTGCCGGCCGAGCAGGTCTGCCCGGTGTTCTGGACGATGGCCTTGCATACGATCGGCACGGCGGCGTCGAAATCGGCATCGTCGAAGACGATCTGCGGAGACTTGCCGCCGAGCTCGAGCGTGCAGGGGATCAGGTGCTCGGCGCAGGCATGCTGCACCATCTTGCCGACCTCGGGCGAGCCGGTGAAGGACATGAAATCGACGCCGTGATGGGCCGAGAGCGCAGCCCCCGCCTCATGGCCGCGGCCGGTGACGATGTTGATCGCGCCATCGGGAAAGCCGACCTCCGAGGCCAGAACCGCCAGCCGCAGCGCCGTCTGGCAGGCTTCCTCGGCCGGCTTCAGCACGACCGCATTGCCCATGGCGAGCGCTGCCGTCAGCGAGCGGCCGAACATCTGCGCCGGGTAGTTCCAGGGCAGGATATGGCCGGTGACGCCATGCGGCTCGTGGATGACGTTGACGTTGTAGCCGTTCAGGAACGGGATGATGTGACCATGCACCTTGTCGGCCGCGCCGCCATAGAACTCGAAATAGCGGGCGGTCGCATCGATATCGGCGCGCGCCTGCGCCATCGGCTTGCCGGTGTCCTGCGCCTCGATCTTCGCGAGCTCGTCGAAATGGTCGAGGACCTTCAAGCCCAGCTTGGCGATCAGCCGGCCGCGCTCGGCCGCCGTCAGCTTGCCCCAGGCGCCCTCATAGGCGGCGCGCGCGGCCTTCACCGCATCGTCGATATCCTCGGGCGTACCGCAGGCGATGCGGGTGAACTCCTCGCCGGTGGCCGGCGCCAGCACGGCCATGGTCTCGCCGCTGCGGCCCGCGACATGGCGGCCGTTGATGAAGTGCTGGGTCATGGTGTGTCTCCGGTCCAAAAGGTGCTCCGGCAGGAGCGATATCATCCTCAGCCCTCATCCTGAGGAGCGATCCAACGGATCGCGTCTCGAAGGATGCTCCAGAATGCGCCCGCTGGAGCATCCTTCGAGACGCAGGCTTCGCCTGCTCCTCAGGATGAGGGCTCGCGCTGGAAGGCGCTCAATGCAGCCCTGCCGCTTCGAGCGAACTCGCCGCCAGGCCGCCGGCCACTTCCGTGACCTCACCGCGCTCGATCGCATAGGCGCGCTCGGCGAAACTGCGCAGCAGACTGGGATTGGATTCGGTGATGAGCAAGGCGATGTCGGGATGGCTGTCGCGCAGCGCGCGCAGGGCGGACGCATAGCGCTGGGCCAGAACCGGCGCCAGCCCCTGGAACGGCTCGTCGAGCAGGATGATGCGCTGGCCCACCATCAGCGCCCGCGCCAGCGCCGCCATCTTGCCCTGCCCGCCCGAAAGCCCCGCCGCCGCCCGGTGGCGCAGATCGGCGAGTTCGGGCAGCACCTGATAGATCGCATCGAGCCGCCTGCTGATCTCTACGGTGGGCACCTTCATCACCTCGGCCGGGAGGCGGATGTTCTCCTCGATCGAGAAGCTCGAGAACAGCCGGCGATCCTCCGGCGCATAGCCGATGCCGAGGCGCGGCCGCTCATGCGGCGGCATCGTCAGAATCGGCCGGCCGTCGAAGGCGATCTCCCCGGCAGTGACCTTCATGAAGCCCATGATGGCCCGCAGCAGACTGGTCTTGCCGGCGCCGTTGCGCCCGATCAGCGCCACCGTCGCTCCCTCGGCCAGCGCGAAATCGACCTTGCGCAGCACCTGCACGCCCTCGATCTCGGCCGAAAGTCCCTTGATCTCCAGCATGGCTCAGACTCCCACCCCGATCACGGTCTCGCGGACCTCCGGATGGTTCAGGATCTCGTCCGGCGTGCCCTCCAGCGCGATGCGGCCGCCAGACCAGACGGCGACGCGCCCGGCATAGCGCGCGACCACGTCCATATCGTGCTCGACGAAGATCGCGGTGGTGGCGCGGGCGTCGAGCGCGCGGGTCAGCGTGTCCATGACCTGGAACTTCTCATGACTGGAAACGCCCGAAGTGGGCTCGTCCATGAAGATCAGCTTGGGGTCGAGCGCGAGCGCAACCGCGATGTCGATGAGCTTGCGCATGCCTTCCGGCAGTTCCCTGACCGGACGCTCAGCGGTCTCGCGCAGGCCGATGCTGTCGAGCAGGACGATCATCTCCTCGCGCTTGGGATGCCGGTCGAGCCGCTGGAAGGGCGACCAGGTCCCCTCGCGCGCGCTCAGCGCCAGCAGCAGGTTCTCCATCACCGTATTGTCGGTGAAGAGCTGCGGGATCTGGAAGGAGCGACCGATGCCACGCCGTGTGATCGCGCGCGGCGACAAGGCCGTCACATCCTGCCCGGCGAAGATGACGCGGCCCGATTGCGGCTTCAGATAGCCGGTGCAGAGATTGATGAAGGTCGTCTTGCCGGCGCCGTTCGGCCCGATGATGGCGATGCGCTCATTCGCCCGCACGGTCAGGCTGGCGCCATTGGCGGCCTGGACACCGCCGAAGCGCAGTTCGAGATCGCGGGCCTCCAAGATGAACTCGCTCATCGCGCGCCCTCCTTCGCCGAAACCGACCGCCTGCGCCCGGCGATCAGGCCGTAGAGCCCGCTCGGCGCGAAGAAAATGATGATCAGGAGCATCACGCCGAGCACCGCATGCCAGGTCTCGGGCGCATAGACCGCCGCATAGCCGCGGATGATCTGGAACATCAGCGCGCCGAGGAAGGGACCTGCGACGCCGCCGACCCCGCCGAGGATCGCAATGAAGACGAACTCGCCCGAGCGCACCCAATAGGCCAGTTCCGGCGTGACATGGCCGGAGACCAGCGCGATGATCGCCCCGCCTAAGCCGGCCAGCAGCCCCGAGAGCAGATAGGCGCCGTAGAGCACCTTGCGGCTCGACACGCCGAGATATTCGAGCCGCGTCTCGTTCGACTTGATCGCCTCCAGCGCCTTGCCGCCGGGCGAGAGTAGATAGCGCGCCACGGCCAGGGCCGCGACCACCGCGAGCGCCAGAGTGATGTAGAACATCCAGAACTCGAAGACTTCGCGCTCCAGCGTCATGCCGGCCAGAGTTGGGCGCAGCACGCGCTTGCCGTCGGCGCCCCCAGTGATCGAGAACAGCTTCTCCAGCAGCGAGAAGAACACCATCGAGATGGCGAGGTTGAGCATGCCGAAGAAGATCGCCCGGTAGCGCACGATGAAAAGCCCGACCAGCGCCGCGAGCAGGCCGGAGGCTGCGGTGGCGATCGGCACCAGCAGCAGCACCTCGTGCCCGAACTTCGCCGCCGCCATGAAGGCGACGACATAGGCAGAGAAGGCGAAGAACAGCCCATGCCCGAAGGAGACCTGCCCCGCCCGGAGCAGCACCAGGATGCCGAGCGCGGCCAGCCCCTCGCAAAGCGCGACGGTGAGGATGACCGTCGACCAGGGCGAGACCACCGGGAAGACGACGAGGGCGACGAGCAGCAGCGCGCCGATGACGATCTGGCGCGACATCAGACCTTCCTCGTCTGCAGCGTGGTGAAGAGGCCTTCCGGCTTGATCAGCAGCACCACGACCATGATCAGATAGGGGATCAGCACGTCGAACTCCGGCGCGAAATAGACCGCCGCCGAGCGCCCGAGCCCGATCATCAGCGCAGCCACGGCCGCCCCCTCGATGCGCCCGAGCCCCGCCGTCGCCGCGACGGCAAAGGACAGGACGATCATCCCCGAGCCGATGCCCGGCGTCAGCGAGGTCGTCGCCGAGGACAAGGCCCCGCCCAGCGCGGCCAGCGAAGCTCCGATCATGAAGGTGAAGAGATAGATGCGCGTCGCGTTGATGCCCATCGCCATCGCTGCCTCGCGATCCTGCGTCACTGCGACGATGGCGCGCCCGAACGACGTCCGCCTCAGGAAGAGCCGCAGGCCGACGAGCACGGCCAGCGCCACCAGCGGGATCAGGATGAGCTGGTAGTTGGTGTAGTAGATACCGAACACCTCGACCGTGCCGAGCCAGTTCATCGGCGCATTGGCGAAGAGCGGGCGCACGCCGAAGATGACCTTCTGCGCATCCTCCAGGATCATGAACACGGCAAAGGTGATGAGGAGTTGCAGCACCTCCTCCTTGCCGTAGATCCGCCGCAGCAGCAGCGCCTCGACCGCGCCGCCGACCACGACGCCGACCAGGATGGCGGAGATCAGGAACAGCGGGAAGGCGAGCCAGGTCGGCAGCCCCATTCCCGCCGCAGCGAGCACGGCGCTCGCCGCGACATAGGCGCCGATCGCATAGAACGAGCCATGGGCGACATTGAGCACGCCGAGCACGCCGAAGATCAGCGACAGCCCGACCGCGACCAGGAAGATCAACGAGCCATAGGCGATGCCGTCGAGCGCGGCGAGGAAGAGCATTTCAGGAGGCATTGCGGCCCGTTCTTCGTCTTGCTGCTTGAAACTCCGCCGTCATCCTGGCCGAAGCGAAGCGGAGCGCCGGGATCCATCGAAGGGCGCCGAGCCTTACGATGAATTCCGGGACGGCCTGCGGCTGCCCAGGATGACGATGGAGGGTGACACGGGTGTCGAAAGCGGACCTCGCAGCGCACCAGCGCGACAAGGTCCAATCCGCATCACTTCACGTAATCGAAGGTCTCGATCGACTTGTCGTTGACCAGTTCCGGCTTCACCTTGGCGAACCAGTCGAGCGACTTCTCGCCGACCGGCGTCGTCACCAGCTTGCCGGGATAGAGCGCCATCTTGTCGTAGACCGCGAAGGGAAATTCCGGCACGCGCTTGGTGGTGCCGAGCATCTGGTCTTCGAGGCCCTGATGGTCCGAGCGGATCGTGATCGTGCCCGTGAGCGACTTGAATTCCAGCCCCTCGAAGGCTGCGATGACCTGTTCCTTGGTCGGCCATTTGCCGCCGGTGGC
Organism: Allobosea sp.; assembly: GCA_036525085.1. GTDB lineage: Bacteria > Pseudomonadota > Alphaproteobacteria > Rhizobiales > Beijerinckiaceae > Allobosea. The sequence continues at coordinate 5,040 of DATDBB010000433.1, read as the reverse complement.
GGCGCCGGCCTTCTCATAGGCCTTCACCAGGCCGGTCACGGCCTGGTTCATGTGGAAGGTCGGGTAGATCGGATAGACCCCGGTCTTGTCCTTGTACTTCTTCACGAAGCCCTGCATCTCCGGTGTGTTCTTGTATTTCGGGTGCAGGAAGTAGTGGTCGCCGCGCGAACCGACGATGACCCCTTCCGGCATCACGGCGCCAAGCCGCTCCATCGAGCTTTCCGCCAGGGGCAGCACGAAGGTCGACTGCTTCAGCAGTCCGCGCGCCGCCGCCTGCTGGACGAAGGTGTCGAGATCGCCGCCCCATGAGGTCGAGATCACCACATCCGGACGCAGCGCCGAGAGGCGCGTGATCTCGGTCGAGAAATCGGGCGCGCCAAACTTCGGGAAGAGCTCGGCGACGACCTTCACGTCCGGCTTCAGCGCCTTGAGGCCGGCCTGCAGCAGGGCCCAGGATTCACGACCCCATGCATAATCCTGGTTGACCACGGCGATCGTCTTGAAATCGGGCTTGGTCTTCATCAGATAGAGCAGCGTCGCCATCATCTCGGCGCCGGCATGTCCCTGGGTGCGGACCGAGTACTTCCATTTGCCCTCCTCGAAGATCGTCTGCGTACCGCAATCCCACATCACATTGACAACCTTCAGGTCCTCGGCGACGGGAGCGAGCGCGTTGCATGAGCCCGACGAGATCGCGCCGAACATCACCTGCGCGCCCTGATCCTGCACGACGCGGCGATATTCCGAGATGAGCTGGTTGGTGCCCGCGCCCTCGTCGACATAAACAGGCTTCACCGGCACGCCGAGGATGCCGCCCTTGGCGTTGAGCTCCTCGAAGAACAGATCGGCCGCATTCTTGCCGGGTACGCCGAAGACCGAGGCCGGCCCCGACAGGAAGGTCGCGATGCCTACGACGAGTTCCTTCGGCTTGTCCTGCGCCTGCGCCGGCAGCGCCAGCAGCGCCCCCAATGCGAATGCGACCGCAGCGGATGCCTTCATTGCCATCATGCCTCTCCCTGAAATTCCTCTGGAGCGCGCTCTTGGGCGGCACGCTGCCTGGCGGCAGAGGGGTGCATGGGCGGCAGATCAGGACAAGTAGGATAAAACGATGAGGGCCATAGCGATTATCTATGGAGATCGCGGGGCTGCGAGGATTTCGCTATGGGCCTCATCGCAAAACCCTATTTGACTTCGCTCCTCGTTCGACGCCCGTTCTGCCACGATTGCTGACGGAACGCAGGAACGATGACCGACGCCCTCGAGGGAATTCTGGTGGTTGCGCTCGAGCAGGCCGTGGCCGTCCCGAGCGCGACCTGCAAGCTGGCCGATGCCGGCGCGCGGGTCATCAAGCTGGAACGGGCGGAAGGCGACTTCGCCCGCGGCTATGACGACTATGCGAAAGGGCTGTCCTCCTACTTCGTCTGGCTGAACCGGGGCAAGGAATCCTGCCGCGTCGACCTCAAGCAGGCCGACGACCGCGCCATGGTCGAGGCCATGCTGGCCAAGGCCGACATCTTCATCCAGAACCTCGCGCCGGGAGCCACCACGCGGCTCGGCCTCGGCGCCGCCGAACTGCGCGCGCGCTATCCCCGGCTGATCACCTGCGACGTCTCGGGCTACGCGCCGGGCACGCCTCAGCACACCCGCAAGGCCTATGACCTGCTGGTTCAGGCGGAATCGGGACTTGCGGCGATCACCGGCACTGAAGCCTCCGGGCCCTCGCGCATCGGCGTCTCGATCGCCGACATCGCCACCGGCCAGGCCGCCTATGCCGCGATCCTGGAGGCGCTGCTCAGGCGGGCCAGGACCGGCGCAGGCTCGGCGATCCAGCTCTCGCTGTTCGATACGCTCGGCGACCTGATGAACGTGCCCTACCTGACCCGCCGCTATGGCGGCATCGAGCCGCCGCGGCTCGGCCTCGCCCACCCCTCGATCGCGCCTTACGGCGTCTTCGCCACCGCCGATGGCAGCCTCCTGATCTCGATCCAGAGCGAGCGCGAATGGCAGATCCTGGCCCGCGAAGTGCTCGGCAGCGTGGCGCTGGCCGAGGATCCGCGCTTCGCGACCAATGTGCTGCGGGTGCGGCAGCGCGATGTCGTGGATGCGCAGGTGCAGACCCTCTTGGCGACGCGGCCCTTCGCCGAGGTCGCCGCGGCGCTCGACCGCTACGCGATCGCCTATGGCACGGTCTCCAGCGTCGGCGATCTCATAACGCATCCGGCCGCGACGGCGCTCGCCGTCGAGACGCCCTCCGGCCCGGTCGAGGTCCTTGCCCCGCCAGCCATTGTCGACGGCGAGCGCGTGCATTTGCGACCCATACCGGCGCTCGGCCAACACGACGACGCGCTTCGGGCCGAATTCGGCCCATCGCCTCTCTCCCGAACCTCCTCGTCATCCCGGACAAGCGGCGAAGCCGTGCAGATCCGGGATCCATCGTAAGGCATCGCCCTGCCCTATGATGGATCCCGGGCCTGCGCTTCGCTTGCCCGGGATGACGAGGAGGTTGATCGAACGCACCAGAGAACAAGCGACACCATGCAGCACGCTTCAGACCATGCCGAAATCCGCGATGCCGTCGCCAAGCTTTGCGCCGGCTTCCCCGGTGACTATTGGCGCAGGCTCGACCGTGAGATGGCCTATCCGGCGGAATTCGTCGCGGCTCTCACCGAAAGCGGCTTCCTCTCGGCCCTGATCCCTGAAACCTATGGCGGCGCCGGCCTGTCGCTCTCCGCAGCCGCCGTCATCATGGAGGAAATCCAGCGCCAGGGCTGCAATGGCGCGGCCTGCCACGCCCAGATGTATGTCATGGGCACCGTACTGCGCCACGGCTCGGAAGCGCAGAAGCAGGCTTGGCTGCCGCGCATCGCCTCGGGCGAACTGCGCCTGCAGGCCTTCGGCGTCACCGAACCGACCAGCGGCACTGACACGACGGCGCTGCGCACGACCGCGCGGCGCGAGGGCGACCACTATGTCGTCAACGGCCAGAAGATCTGGACAAGCCGCGCCGCCCAGTCCGACCTGATGCTGCTGCTGGCGCGCACGACGCCGCGCGACCAGGTGCAAAAACGCACCGACGGGCTCTCGGTCTTCATCCTCGACATGCGCGAGGCACTCAAGGCCGGGCTGACGATCCGGCCGATCCGCACGATGATGAACCACGCCACCACCGAGGTCTTCTTCGACAATGCCCGCGTTCCCGCCGAAAACCTCGTCGGCGAGGAGGGCAAGGGCTTCCGCTACATCCTCTCGGGCATGAATGCCGAGCGCATCCTGATCGCGGCCGAATGCGTCGGCGACGCCAAATGGTTCATCGAGAAGGCCTCGAACTACGCCAGGGAACGCCAGGTCTTTGGCCGCCCGATCGGCCAGAACCAGGGCATCCAGTTCCCGATCGCCAGGGCCTACGCCAATATGCGCGCCGCCGAGCTGATGGTGCGCGAGGCGATCCGGCTATACGAGGCCGGCGAGAACCCAGGCGCAGAGGCCAACATGGCCAAGATGCTGGCAGCCGACGCCTCCTTCGAAGCCGCCAATGCCTGTATCCAGACGCATGGCGGCTTCGGCTTCGCCGAGGAATACGACATCGAGCGCAAGTTCCGCGAGACCCGACTCTATCAGGTCGCGCCGATCTCGACGAACCTGATCCTGTCCTATCTCGCCGAGCATGTGCTCGGCATGCCGCGCTCCTATTGAAGACGATGGTAGCCATGGACATCGACCATCTCAGAAGCTGGATCGGCCGGACCGAAGAAGCCGCCGACCTCGTCACGCCGCGCCTGGTCGCCAGCTTCGCCGCGACCTTCGCTCCCCATCTCGCACCCTGCCCCGCCGGCGATGCGCCGCTCGCCTTGCACTGGTGCCTCGCTCCGCCGATCGCGCCGATGAGCGCGCTCGGCGTAGACGGCCATCCGGCCAAGGGCGCGTTCCTGCCACCGGTCCCGCTGCCACGCCGGATGTGGGCGGGCGGCTCGATCGAGACGCTGGCGCCGCTGCGCGAGGGCGATCTCGTCACGCGCCGCTCGCGCATCGATGATGTCAGCGCCAAGGGCGGCCGCACCGGCCAGCTCTGTTTCGTCGCCGTCGACCACGAGATATCTACGCCGCGCGGGCTCGCCCTGCGCGAGCGCCACAGCATCGTCTATCGCGAAGCCTCCAGCCTTCCCGCCGTCGCGCCTGTTCCGACAGTGGCCGAGCCCCAGCCGGCCGATATGGTCTGGGAGGTCGAGGCTAGCCCGGTCCTGCTGTTCCGCTATTCGGCCCTGACCTTCAACGGACACCGCATCCATTACGACCTGCCTTATGTGACGCAGGAAGAAGGCTATGACGGGCTCGTCGTGCATGGCCCGATCCAGGCCACGCTGATGCTCAACATCGCCGCGGCGCTGGCCGGGCGTTCGACGCTCAAATTGGACTATCGCGGCGTCAGCCCGCTGATCGCCGGCAACGCTTTTCGCGTGAAGGCGCGGCGGCAGGAAGACGGAACGATCCGGACCTGGACGGAGGGCGCCGATGGACGCCTGCGGATGGAGGGAACGGCCCGCGCCATCTGAAAGGGCGCGCCAAGCTTTGGTCTAACCGTAAAGCGTCGGCGGCCCGCCATCCTCGCCGAGCGTCGCGGTCCAGGTTTCATCGCTGACGAGCCCGCGCAGGATCTCCCAGGAGAGCTGTCCTATGGCGCGCGCCGCCGCCGGCATCGGCCGCTCGGTCGAATAGGCGAGATAGACCTGGCGATAGAGCGAGGGGCGAGACAGCGGCCAGGTCTGGAACACGCCGGCCTTCTCCTGCGCCGCCACCGCCATGCGCGGTAGGATGCTGTAGCCGAAACCCTGCTCCACCAACCGCTTGATCTGACTGTAGGATTCGATCTCGATCGCCGGCTGGATCGTCGCCCCGGCCTCTCCGGCCGCCTCGTCGATCTGGTCGCGCAGGCCGTGGCCCAGCCCGGGCAGGATCAGGTCGAGAGCGGCGGCATCGGCCATCGCGACCGTCTCGCCCGGCGCAGCCGGCTGGCCGGCGGCTCCCGTCGCCGAAAACAGGCAG